>JANMLD010000391.1:0-43004 GCA_031372345.1 Pirellula sp. | reverse complement strand
ATGGTCTTTCGGCGTCCGGACAAATTGCGATCTGGCGTTGAGTGGGCTTTTGTTGCTTTGGGCTCCATAAAAGGCGAAAGTACCAGCGCGCACCTGCTTTGCGAAGTAAAATGCTGTGCGTGTCCTTTATTAGAAGTTGGGAAATTTTGGCAAGCGCGCTATCGGGCCGTCCGTTTGCTTGATGAAACAGCCATCTTGGTTTGTGCAGCCTATGTCGACTTGAATCCGATCCGAGCGGCTATGGCCAAGGCGATTGAGACCAGCGACTATACTTCAGCCCAACAAAGAGCACTTGAATTAAAGGACTCGTTGCAGAAAGGCATGACAGACGACAACTTCGCAACGCCAAAGCCGTGCGCTCAAGAGTTGACTACGAAGCCGATTGCGAAGTCGCTTTGCCCGTTAACGATCGATGAGTTGCGAGGCGAGATCGGAGCATGCTGCCATACAGCGGGTGATCGAGCGAGCGACAAAGGCTTTTTGCCGATGAGTGTGGCGGACTATCTAGAGCTGCTGGATTGGACGGCTCGTCAGATACGAGCGGACAAGCGAGGCGTAACACCAGAAACTGCAAGCCGCATCTTTGAGCGGCTTGGGATCGATGCAGGCGTAGGGTGTGAGTTGACACGCGACTTTGGCCGATTGTTCGCCACGGTCGCTGGCAAGCCGACGGTGATCGAATCGACACGCAGTCGCTTCGATCCGATGAGGGCGCTAATTTAAATCAAATTTGAAGTCGTTCTTGGATGCATTTGATTCCACTTTTGCGGTGATTCCAGACTTATTCTCATCCCCGTACTTCAATGGAATCGGCGACTTTTCCGATTGGACTCCACCCGAAAAACCTGGCATGTCAGGGACAATCTCGGGGACGTATTTGAACGCAATCTTGTAGTTGCCCGGCATGGCGCCATCGTTCGGGTCGAGAGTTTGCAGCGAGAATTTTCCATTCTCGTCCGAAGTGCCTTGCGCAATAATCCCCTCCTTGTCTGTTGGCACAAACATAACGTTTATCTTTGCGATTGGCTTACTCTTATAGGTCACGGTTCCCGTAACAGGGACCGCCGCTGTACCTCCGCCGCAACCGAGAAACGTAACCATTAATCCAATTAAGAGGTAAGATCGTTGGCAAGTCAAAATAACAACTCCCGCAAATTTGCAAATTTCACGTTTCATAAGAAAAAGTCAGGCTATTCAATCCTGCGATGCCTAGAGTTTCCTCCAGGCATCGTTAAACACTATTTGAGAACCCGTACAAAGCGAATCTGCTTTGAAAATCAATCATTAAATGAAGCGACTTCGCCACTACTTATAGAGCCATAGCTGCGATAGACCTCGGTATCAATGCTTTCGCTCAGAAATCGAACTCCACCATCGCCAAGACCGAAGTTCCCTCCACCGGTATGACGACTGTTGAAGTTGTAATTGTTTGGCCAATCACAATCCGCATATCGAGAGAAATCACCAGTAGGTAATCCGCATGTTGGCCATGGCTTCGCTCGACGCAAACTAAAGTTTAGTGGAATTGCGGTGGTTGCAGTTACCGCATTTGGATTGTACCACCAGTTCCATTGGCTAAATTGTGGCAATGCCTCACCTGTAAAAATGGTATTGGATGTGCCATCGGTTATATCTCGTATCCGCGTGATAGGGTTCGTATTGACTTGGTTTGAACTCAGGACACCGTTGCCAGCATTCAGCCCATCGTTGTTTCCACCGTTCCGTCCTCCTAGCGTGTTTGGATGATTATAAATACCGTAGGCCCAGTTTCTGCCAGCGCAAGCTTTGTAATTGGTAATCGCCCACATATCAGTGGCGGCCACGGCATCAGATCTTCGACCAAGTCGTCCGTTATCGTGCTGACCATCCGACGGGCAAAGATAAGTTTGGATCACGGTTGCGGCGGCATCGCGGTTCTTCTGAATGTTCGCTGTTGCACCTGGAATTCCTCCAGTCAATCGAAGTCCAACCGTGAAATCGATATTATTGAACAAACTGCTCTGCTCAATATACGGGAGAATCATTTGCAGCCAACTCTTGCCGGTGTCCGAGATCGCAGGTCCACCGCCTCCAAGACCAGCTCGGGAACGCTCAGCAAAATTGACCGGGAAGTTTCGGAAGGTATTTTCGTAGTTATGAAAAGCTAAGCCAAGCTGCTTAACATTATTTGAGCATTGCATTCGTCGAGCTGCTTCGCGCGCCGCCTGAACAGCAGGGAGCAAAAGTCCAACCAGAATTCCGATAATGGCAATGACAACAAGAAGTTCGACGAGCGTGAAAGCGGGTCGAAACCCAAAACGATTGCGATGCATGGGATAACTCCGTGAGAATAAGTAAACTCGATAACTCGACGACCCAGATCCAGTTCCAAAAACTGACGATTTTTGGCTAATGCTGCTTAGTAGGGCCGTACTTAACGTTAGTGTAGTGTTTTGCGAGAGTAGCCATCAAAGTAAAAACCGCATTTTTTGAAATTTGTCCATATTTCATCAAAAAAGCGGCGCGCGACTCTTTTCCTGAGGATGAATCTATTTTCAAACATTCTGCTAAGATCTCTACGGGTTCTTTGGCGTCAACTCATCTTTGGACAAAACACGAGCATGAGTTGTGCAACAAATGAGAACCGACTCAATACAATGAACTTCAGATTCGAAACTCTGCTCGATAAGTCAAGAGGTCGCAAATGTTCTCCAAGTGTCTGTTGGCAACAATGGTCTGCATGTTAATCGGATGCAATTCAAGTAACGTAGCGAAAAAACAGATCGTTGGAAAAACCAAGGAGCCACTCGCTACTTTGGACGGCAATGTTGCCCTCGACTTTAGTCCGGATAGCAAATGGCTCGCCATTGGTGCTGAACTTATCGATACCAGCACTTGGAAAGTGGCTGCCATTCTCGAAGAGCGAGTATCCGAAAAGAATCCGAAAAGCAAGAATCACTGGGGATACACGTCGGTTGCATTCTCTCCTGATTCAAAAAAACTAGCACTCGGTGACCAAGATGGCTCACTTCGGATTCTTGAGGTTCCATCGATGGTCATGACTAATGAGGTATTGGCGCATGGTGCGAGAATTACGGGAATTGGATTTGGAAATGACAACAAGACGATCGTTACGACCAGCGTCGACGATCATATTCGCATTCGCATTTGGAATTCTCAGACGGGAAAGGAAGTGTTTCGAAGCGATAGTGGCGAAAAAACCAACAACGATCAAGACGGTTCGGTCGCAGACATTGTTGGGGCTGTAGATGTCTTTGCGCTGAGCCCAAACCGGGAGTTGTTTGCTGTGGCCGACATAAAGAGCAAAATCACCATCGTCCACGTGCGAGACGGCAAAGTTTTGAGCGAATTCAAGGGGCCAGATGGTGATAAAGTTGAAATGGATTCCTTAGCTTTTTCGTCGGATTCGAGCAGGCTTCTCGTGGGCGTTACGCCGAAAGTTTACGTCTACAACCTGAATGGCGACCCAACCAACATCGAAATGGAAACCAAGGGGAACTCAGAAACGCTTTCCGTACGAACAATCAACGAGAGTGGGCTGATCTCCATGTACTACGTCGATACAAAGTCGAAGATGCCTGCCGTAGCGTTTTACGACTTAGCACAAACGAAGTTCCTCGGCTCATTTTTTCCTCATCTATCGCGTGGCAACTACTGGGCCGTTTCCCGCGACGGCCAATATCTTGCGACGGTGGGTCGCGGAGGCCCTGTTCGGATCTGGAGTGTGAAGGAAGCGATGCGAGATCTACTTCCTTTGTAATCAGGAACCCACGGGGACACAGCACTTTCGAATCACAGAGCCGTACGGCAGAAAATACCTATCCAACGGCCCGACCGCACGCGCAACGCAGAAAAAAGCAATAAAGTGCTGTGTCCCCCGACTACGCTACAATTACCTGGTGGATGCGTTCGTTGGCAGAACCGATTGCGCGGCGTAGCAATGCCGAAGACAAATGCACTGGGCGTTTCTGGGAAGGTCGCTTCAAATGTCAGAAATTAGCTGATGAAACAGCGATTTTGGCATGTTCGGCTTACGCCAGAGCGCAAGTAAGAGCAAAGTGAAAGCGATTTTGCGTTTAGCAAAGTTGCTTACATGGTTGGAGCCCCTGAGGGCTTTATACGGATTCGCATTTCGCATTCAATTCCCCAGCTTATTCGTCGGTCCAGGTTTGTTCGCGTTTCGAGTTTGCCAATAGGCCATCCAGATCAGCACGCCTTGAAATAGGAGGCGAATAAGGTGAACGGTCGGCGATGCAGGGACAATTTCCTGATGCTGATAAACGTAAATGTTTGCCGGGAAGACAGCGATCAATAAAGCGATGATGCCCCACGCTGCAAACCGTGAGAACCGAGGGATGAGCAGACAAATCCCCAAGCTAATCTCAATGAAGCCACTCAGATAAACCAACTCCAAATGAAGTGGCAGATAGGGCGGCATGATTTTAAGGAAGAAACCTGGTTTGATCAGGTGCAGCACGCCTGCAAACAGCAACAGGACCGCCAAAAGCCATTTTGAAATAATTCTAATTGTTGTCATGCAACAGATGGCAGGCCTTATGCCGAGGGTATTGACCGTCTGTATTAGACGTGATGGTAAGAATCCCCCGAGTAAACTCGGGGGCATTTGCTCATCAATCTCAGATCTGGCTAAGAAAACGATTCTTCAAAGCGGAGGGCACGGGGATCGAACCCGCAACCCCTTACGGGGCACTTCATTTCCAATGAAGCCGCTAGCCATTCGCCTACCCTCCAGACAAACGTCGTGCAAAAGCATATCCTAGCCCACCGTTGGAGCAAGCCAAACCCGCCCCTTTTTCGAGGATTCTAGCCCACCGACCGCCCAAAACTGGGGTTTTCGTTCCGATCATGACGCCCGTCCCCTGCAATTCATGCGTTCAGACGGAATTTCCCGTGGAAATCAACTACCTTACCACACTTAGGCAAGTTGGCTAAACTAGTGCTTTGTTATTCCAGACTCTTCCAACCAATCCAAAAAACGCTATGTCCATTTGCCGCATCGCTTTGACACTGATAGCTTTCGCCTCCCTCCCTGTAATAGGGTCCGCTCACTCAGGCCATGGAAACAACCGCGATGGAAATAGCATGCTTCATTATGTAACCAGTCCGTTGCATTTGCTCCCTGTTCTGGTCGCAGCCATCCTTTTTGCCGGTACAGCCTTTCTGATCCGCAAGCGTTCGAGGCTGAAAACAGCTCAAGCGCATCGCTAACCCGGTTAAACTTCCTCGGAAAATGCAGTCAACGCATATGCTTTGAATTTCCCAAGGAATGTCATTATGAGCTTCGCCGAAACCACCGAAAAAACGAGTGTCACCAGAACTCCAATGCTAGACAAGTCCGGCGATCGCGTCCGACAAATGTTCGCAGAAATCGCGCCCAAGTACGACTTGATGAACCATGTCTTATCGTTTAATATCGATACTCACTGGCGTGCCAAAACCTTACGCATTCTCAATCTCAAGGCCGGTGCGCCCGTTCTTGACGCTTGTACCGGTACGGGTGACTTAGCCATCGCCATGGCCCGATCGCTTGGTCAAGAAACCGCCATCGTCGGCAGCGATTTCTGCACTGAAATGCTTCAAATCGCTCGCGTAAAGCAGGCCAAAAAGCTACCAGGCTTTACCCAGGTCCAGTTTATCGAAGCCGATACGCAAGAATTGCCATTTCCGGAAAACCATTTCCAAGCCGTTACGGTTGCCTTCGGCTTGCGAAACGTTGCGGTCACCGAGAAGGGACTTTCGGAAATGAGGCGAGTTTGCAAAACAGGTGGCCAAGTCGCCGTATTGGAGTTTTCCAAACCAACCGTGTTCGGTCTACGTCACCTGTACAACGCTTACTTCAAACACGTTCTACCAAAGGTTGGGCAGAGCTTGTCCAAGAACAAACAGTCCGCCTACGAATACTTGCCTCAGAGCGTCCAGGAATTCCCAAGCGGCGAAGCACTGGCCACGATCATGCGAGCGGTCGGCTTAACGGACATCAAGATGGTTCCAATGACGCTCGGTGTCGTCACCTTGTACGTGGGGACGAAATGATCCCCCAAGCGACTATCGGACATCCGCTGGTATTGGCTATTACCGGTGCCAGCGGTGCGGTTTACGCCGTGCGATTGCTGCAGTGCTTGAGCGACGCGCGAGTGCCTGTTCATCTTGTGATGAGTCCGTCGGCAGCAACCGTCATCCAACAAGAGCTCAATATCGACGTTGGACCAAAGCGGGATCGAATCGATCTGCTGATGCGTTACTGTTGGCCCGATGAAGCCACGCAAGTCCAATGGCGGCCGAGATCCGCTCAACAGGTTTCAAAGGACCTGGAGTGCATTACCCTCCATGACTATCAAAACTACATGACTCCAATTGCGAGCGGATCGTTTCTCACGCGAGGCATGGTCATCTGCCCTTGTTCTGGCGCCACTATTTCTGGCGTCGTGCATGCGGCTGGTAACAACCTTATCCAGCGAGCAGCAGACGTCCATCTCAAAGAACATCGCAAGCTGATTCTGGTGCCGCGCGAAACACCCATGTCGGTTTTTCAACTTGAAAATATGCAACGGGCAGCGCAAGCGGGTGCCATTGTCTTACCTGCAATGCCAGGCTGGTACCACAATGTCAAATCGGTAGTCGACCTGATCGATTTTATCGTTGCACGCATTCTGGATCACTTGCAAGTTCCAAATACACTTATGCAACGTTGGAGTGAGAGTCCAGAGCCAGGAGAGGGCGGATGAACACTGTAGCCGTGTCGAGCAGCAAAGAAACAGGCTGGTTCACGATCACTAAGCATTACCTGCAGTTGATCCGGTTTAGCCACACGATCTTTGCACTGCCGTTTGCTTTGCTCGCAACCTCGTGGGCTTATGTCTTACCGTTGCCATCAAACGGCCCCACCTCCGGTTTGACGAATACCTACTTGACCGTGCGTTGGCCATCATTGCTTGGAATCCTCCTTTGTATGGTTGCGGCTCGCAGTTTTGCGATGGCTGTCAACCGTTTGCTGGATCATCGTTGGGATGGTGAGAACCCACGCACGGCTTCGCGACATTTACCTGCAAAGATTCTATCCCGATCGAGTGTCGGCTGGTTTAGCGCTGCTTGCGCTGTACTTTTCATAGCGTCATGCGGCCTGTTTTTGCCCAACACATTGCCTCTGGTTTTGAGCATTCCTGTATTGGTTTTTTTGGCTCTATATAGCCTTGCGAAACGGTTCACTAACTTGGTCCATTTCTGGTTGGGCACAGCTTTGATGCTGGCTCCGATCTGTGCTTGGATCGCATTGCGAGGAGAAAGCGTCCAATCGAATCCACTGGACCTATTGCCAGCCCTGACGCTGGGTCTGGTTGTTTTGTTCTGGGTATCCGGTTTCGACATTATCTATGCTTCTCAAGATGCAGACTATGACCGCCGGGCTGGTCTGTTTAGTATTCCAGCCTGGCTGGGAGTAAGAAACGCATTGCGAGCAGCGGCAGCTTGTCATGCTGCCATGTGGTTGGTGGCTCTAGCAATGACTTTCGCATTGCCTGCGTTATCGTTAGGCTGGCTTTTCCGGGCAACATTGCTGGTAGTTGGTGTTTTGCTGGTTTACGAACACAGCGTGATCTCAGACAAAAACCTTTCCAGAATGCAGTTGGCCTTTTTTCAACTCAATTCGATCATCAGCGTCTTGTTTCTCACCGTGGGAACGATCGATGCCTATTGGCGATGAAGGAACACTTTTTCATCTCTTCACCATTTGCCTTGAACAGACATATCAATCATGAATAACCTCAAACTACAGGACCGTTTGCGTTCCATTCGCGACAAAGTGGAACAAGGTGGTCGTCTCAATTTGGACGATGGGATTTTCCTCTACTCGCCCGACGTTCCACTGCATGAAGTCGGGCAACTTGCGAACTACGTCCGTGAGAGGATCAATGGCAACGTTGGCTACTACAACATCAATACGCACCTGAATCCAACCAACGTTTGCGTTTATCGCTGTCGCTTTTGCGCTTTCCGAGCGGATCTTCGTGATCCCAAGGGGTACGCGATGAGCGACGAACAGATTTTGCATCGCGGTCAGGAAGCGGTCGACAACGGTTGTACGGAGATGCACATTGTCGGTGGCCTGCACCATAAACTCGGCTACGATTGGTACCGCGGCATGATTGAAAAGCTGCATGCGGCTTATCCTAAATTGCACCTGAAGGGCTGGACCGCCGTTGAGATCAATTGGTTTGAGTTCCTGACCAAGATGACTTCAAAAGAGATCTTGCAAGACTTGAAGTCAGTGGGACTTGGGAGTATGCCAGGTGGCGGTGCCGAGATTTTCCACCCGGAAGTTCGCGATCAGCTTTGCGAACACAAAGCCAACTCTCACAAGTGGCTTGAGATCCATCAAGCGGCCCACGAGATCGGACTCAAAACCAATTGCACTATGCTTTATGGTCATGTGGAGCAAGCCTACCACCGAATCGACCACTTGTTACGCTTGAGGGAATTGCAAGATAAGACCGGCGGTTTCCAAACGTTCATCCCGTTGGCGTTCCATCCAGAGAACACCAAACTGTCCCATTTGGAAAAGCCTTCTGCATTGATGGACTTGCGAACGATGGCGATCTGCCGATTGATGTTAGACAATGTGCCGCATATGAAGGCCTATTGGATCATGTTGGGTATCGGAACGGCGCAAACGGCACTGGCTTATGGGGCGGATGACATCGATGGGACGGTTCGGCACGAATTGATCTATCACGACGCAGGGGCCACGACGCCTGAGATGCTAACGGTCGAACAGATGAAGCGCTTGATTGTCGAAGCTGGCAGAGAACCAGTCGAGCGGGATACGGTTTATCACCACATCCACCGCAATCCAGACAATTTCAAAGAGTGGACTGTTGGAGAGGAAGTTTTGGTCAACAGCGCGAGACGGGAATTGGTTAATGTGTAGCTAAGATTTTCGCCTTTCGCTGCTATGTGTAGTTTTGTGTCGAGGGTGGTCTCTGCATTGATCTGATGTCGACATCTTACGCAACCTTCGCCTATCTGATCTTTCCTGCGTCGGTTGTTTGGGCAATGATTGCAATCCTCATCGCCGTTCGTTGGATTGGAGCCCACTAAACCTCTGATTGCCAAGGTGAATGCAGCGCTGGTACAGAAAGGCAATCTACGATATATTTATTTACAAATACCATTTTTTCCCTTTCTGCAAGGAATGGACGTTGTGAGCCAGACTTCATTGTCATTGCCGGTATTAAGTGAAATAGACATTCCCTTAGACCGGGATTTATTTCTACGGACGCTTCTCGGGCATTTGGCGCTGACCTTACAGAACGTCGTCGGCCTGGAAGAAGCCTCTGGGTTCATCAGCGTTGTAGGCCAGGAGATAGGCGACGAAATCAACCAAACCTACAAAAAGGCCTTGGCCGTTTCGCAATTGAGCGAGGAACAAGTAGGGCAAGTCTTACTGGATTTGAAGCGGCGAATTCAAGGCGATTTCTACATCATCACGCAAGACAGCGATAAAATTGTATTTGGGAATCGGGCCTGTCCATTCGCCGAGAAGGTGATCGGTCGTCCAGCACTTTGCATGATGACCTCCAATGTTTTCGGAAGCATAGCGGCCGATAATTTGGGATACTCCAAGGTTGTGATCGAAGAGGCGATTGCCCGAGGTGACAGCGGTTGCCGTGTGGTGGTGTATCTTAAACCTACCGCGGAAGCGTTGGCTGCCCAAGGCCGAGAATACTGTAAGGGGTAGTGGCTCGCTGTGGTGCCAGAAGAGTTTCTTAGCGTTGCCGACCTTTTGCCTGAGCCTATGCTCTTGGTTTCCAGCGAGTGCTTCATTCTGGCGGCCAACCGCGCCACCGAGTCGAAGCTGGGTATTTCCGCAGAAGGCATTAGGGGGAAAAAGCTCAGTGAAATCGTCAATGCACCCGTGTCAGACTTAGCACGGTATCTAACGCTTTGCAGCCGGACCCGCAGTCTTGTTCCTGGTGTGATGGAGTTTTACGACAAGAAAGGCGGCCCGATCGCTTGGCGTGTGGAAGGAACGACGCTTCGTCCCAAAACCGAAACTTCCGACGCAATCCTTATGTTGCGACTGACGCCGAAGGAGTCGGCAACTGGACAATTTGTCGTCTTAAATCAGCGAATCGAAGAACTTGGAAAAGAACTTCTGAGAAGAAGGCGCGCGGAGGAAACGTTAAGGCAGCAAGAAGAACGACTCCGCGTCACTCTTCAGAGCATTGGCGATGCGGTCATCACGACAGACACGGGCGGAAACGTTACGAACATGAACGCGATAGCCGAGTCGTTGACTGGCTGCTCGCTTGCGTACGCATGGGGCCTACCGCTTCAGCAGGTGTTTTGCACGATTAATGAGTCGACACGAGAACCGGTTGAGAATCCGTTGACCCTAGCTCGGCATGAAGGCGGAACAGTCGGCATCTTCAGCCCGACAGTGCTTATCGCGAAAGACGGTACGGAACGATTTGTCGATGACAATGCCTCGCCGATTCGGTCAGCTGAAGGCCAGGTACTTGGGTACGTGCTCGTTTTCAAGGATGTTTCCGAACGACGGCATCTGCAGCAACAAGTAGCAGATCAACTTGCAACGGCTCGCCTTCTTGCGTCCATCATCGAGTCTTCCGATGATTCGATTGTGAGGACTTCTCTCGATGGAATTATCGAAACTTGGAATGTCGGGGCGCAGCGGCTCTTTGGGTACACGGCCGAACAGGCCATTGGTTGTCCGATATACCTCATGATTCCGCCGGATCGGGTTGACGAGGAGGGGCAAATCATGGCCCGAATTCGCAATTCGGAGCCAGTGGAACATTACGAAACCGTACGACGTCGGAGCGACGGTACTTTGGTCGATGTATCGTTGACCGTATCGCCCATTCGCAACGAGGCCGGGGAGCTGATCGCGGTGTCCAAGATCGCGAGAGATATCACAAGACAGAAGTTGGCTGAGCTGAACTTGAACGAGAGTCAACAGCGATATCGCGCGTTGGCGGAAGCGTCCGCGACGGTTGTCTGGCGCACGACGGCAAGTGGGGAACTAGTTTTCTCGAGCAACGCGTGGCATGAAATCACTGGGCAAACGGAGGATGAAACGAAGGGATGGGGTTGGCTTCAAGCCGTGCACCCTGACGATCAAGACCGCTCGGTTAAGCTCTGGCAGAAATCACTGAAGACGCGGACGGTTCACGAGAATCAGTTTCGCGTGCGGACTGAGGGCGGTTCGTATCGATGGTTCAGCGTACGCGGCGTTCCCATTTACAACGAAGACGGTTCAGTGCGAGAGTGGGTAGGCGCGAACACGGACATACACGACCGAAAGGTAGCGGAAAGCACACTTCTGGCGAGCGAGGCGTTCAATAGCGCAGTATTCGAAAGTAGTCCGGACTGCCTGAAAGTACTCGACGCTCAAGGTGGCTTAATCAAGATGAACGACCGAGGGCGCTGTGTCATGGAGATCGATGCATTTGAGCCTTATGTTGGCCGAAGTTGGTGTGATCTCTGGCCAGTAGAAGGGCGTGTACAAGTCGAAGAGTCCATGGAGCGGGCTCGCCGAGGAGAACTCACGCTGTTTGAAGGGTTCTGTCCAACGGCGAAAGGGACGTGGAAGTGGTGGGAGGTGGTGGTTGCGCCCGTGTTCGCGGCCAATGGGCAGATAGAAAAAATCGTTGCGGCGTCGCGCGACATCACCGATCGCAGGCTGGCGGCAGAGGTTTTAATTGACAGCCAAGCAAGGCTGTCTCTTGGCGTGCAGGTGGCTGGATTGGCCCTGGCAGAGATAGACTATGAGAACGGTTTGGTTCACCTCTCTGCCGAAGCCTCGCAATTTTTTGGCCTGGGCGAGATGGCCATGTCGGTGCCCCGAGAGACCGTCCACGCGACCTTTCATCCTGAGGATCGAGAAGCTTTAATGGATTGCATCGCTCACTCACTGAATCCGAATGGCGCTGGTGGGTTCGCGATGGATCATCGCATTGTCTGGGGTGACGGCGAGGTTCGTTGGTTGCGTGTACGAAAACAGGTGTTCTTTGCAGGCGAGGGGGACTCGCGTCGGCCGGTGAAGGCGATTTTGGCCGTACTGGATGTGACGGCAGAGAGGCATTCTGCTGAGGCATTGAGGGCCAGTGGCGAGTTTGTACGAGGCGTACTCGACTCGTTGCCTGAGCATGTTCTAGTCCTTGATGAGCACGGCATTGTCAGCATGGTGAACGAACAGTGGAGGTATTTCGCCGACCAGAATGACGGACCGCTGCATCAATTGTCAGTCGGCTCAAACTACCTCGATGTTTTCGCCCGCGCGGCCGCCGCAGGTGACCTCCGAATGAACGACAAACTGACCGGACTCGTCGACGTGTTAGATGGGCGAATTAGTGAATTTGTGGCCGAGTATGCATGCGTTGTTCGCGGGCAAGAACATTGGTTTCTTTTGCACGCGCGTCGGGCGTCCGTCGGACCGCCGGGCGTCGTCCTCAGTCACATCAATTTCACACAACGCAAGCAGGCAGAACTCGAAATTCAGCTTAGCGAAGAACGCTTGCGAAATGCGGCGGAAGCGGCGGGATTCGGGATGATTCATGCCGATTTGATGACCGGCACGGTTACCTATTCCAAAGAGTTGAAATCGATTGTCGGACTTCCAAGCGATGATGACAGGCCTTTTATCGCAGGCCAAGTGCCCGATTGGGTTCACCCGGATGATCGCGAATCGCTGGAACAGTTTCATCGCGAATTGCTTCAACGGCCGGAGGGGACGAGCGATTCCATCGACCATCGCATCATACGTTACGATGGTACCGACCGCTGGGTTCGATTGAAAGCCAAACCACTTCGCAGCGGTAAGGGTGGTGATCGCAGGGTCACTCAGTTGATCGCTACACTTCTGGACATCACGCAGCAAAGGCACTTCGAGCAGTCGCTTAAGGAAGCCCTCGTTTTAGCGGAGGCGGCCAGCCAAGCGAAGAGTGCGTTTCTCGCCAACATGAGCCATGAGATTCGGACACCCATGACAGCCATCTTAGGTTATACAGATCTAGTGGCGGATAAGGTTCCCGAGGGCGAGACGGCGTTGTATTTGCGAACCATCAAGAGCAACGGTGAGTTTCTCCTCCAAATCATCAACGATATCCTCGACTTGTCGAAAATCGAAGCCGGCAAGTTCGAAGCGGTGCGTGAACGCTTTTCCCCCGTATCGCTGATCGAAGACGTGCGCTCCGTCATGGAAGTACGAGCGAACGAAAACAAGATCCAATTTTCCGTAGAATATCAGGGACCAATACCGGCAGAAATCGAATCGGATCCTCGGTGCCTAAAACAGATTCTCATCAACTTGATCGGCAATGCGATCAAATTCACCAAGGATGGAAGTGTTAGAGTGACCGTCCTTCACACCGATCCGTTCCTCGAATTTAACGTCATTGATACGGGAATCGGCATTAGTGCTGAACAACAGCGGCGGGTGTTCGAGCCATTTTCGCAAGCCGATCCCTCGGTGGCTAGGACTTTCGGTGGGACAGGTCTGGGACTGGCAATCAGCAGTCGATTAGCGAGAACTCTAGGCGGCGAGGTTACGGTTCAGAGTGAACTTGAAAAAGGTAGCGAGTTTACGGTCACGATTGCAACGGGCAATATCGAAGGGGTCGCATTGATCGATCCGCATGCACCGACCAAACCCTTAGAATTGATAGACACGTCGCTCTCCGCAATCCATCTTAACTGCCGTATCTTAATTGTCGACGACAGGCGTGAAATCCGGTACCTAAGTAAGCACCTTTTAAATCAGGCTGGGGCGACGACAATCGAGGCGGAAGATGGCGAGCAGGCGCTTCGAATCGTGACCGACTTGATGAGACAAGGTTCCTTGTTTGATCTCATTCTACTCGATATGCAAATGCCACGTCTGGACGGCTATGCGACAGCCGCTCATCTTCGAGCACTAGGCTATGCAGGCCCAATTATCGCCCTTACCGCAGATGCCATGCAGGGAGACATGAGCCGCTGTCTCGCATCCGGGTGTGATGACTACTTGAGCAAGCCCATTGATAAGCAAAAACTACTCGAAAAGTTGGGCCATTTCTTGAGGAAGCGGCATACAAGACAGATCTCAAAATAGTTGAACCCCGACTTACAGTGGTTCACGTCCGTGTCAGGAAGAGAAAAAACAAGGTAGGCGTCATTCAAAATGAAAATCCTTTTCCTTCATGGTTGGCATTCCAATCCAGGTGGAATGAAGCCCACGTATCTCAGGCAGCGAGGTTGTCTAGTGTCAAATCCAAAGCTCGATGACGACGATTTTCGAGCGGCTATTCGAACGGCGCAAGCGGAATTTGATTTGAACAAGCCAGATTGTGTCGTGGGGGCATCACGCGGAGGCGCGATTGCATTGAACATGAATTCTGGCGAAACACCGCTGGTATTGCTATGTCCTGCCTGGAAGAAATGGGGGGCCGCCACTCGTCTAAAACTCAACTCTGCGATCCTACATAGTCGCAAGGATGATGTTATTCCGTTCGAGGATAGCGAAGAATTGGTATTGAAAAATCGATTACCGCCGGACTTGCTGATTGAAGTTGGCAACGATCATAGGCTTGCGGACGATACTTCACTGTCGATACTTCTATGGGCTTGCGAGCAACTTGCAGCGAACAAACAACTGCCGTGTCTCGTCGAAGACTTGCCATGGAAAGCGCATGCCGTGCGCAATCACGACGAAACGATAGATGAAGAGGCCAGCTACATCTGCGACGCGTGCGGCGAAACGATCATCATTCCGCTGGACTTGAGCGAGGGTAGCACTCAGAAGTATGTTGAGGACTGCCCAGTCTGCTGCCGCGCGAACATCATTCACGTCCAGTTGGATCAGGACGGTAAGTCGTCTGTTTGGGCGGAGCCTGAACAGGATTGAAGCAGACAGCCTGGACGTCTAGATCAAGTCAGCGGTTAGCTGTTCAAGCTGTCGTCGCATACTCTCGCGCATGAATTCGTCGAGAGGAGATAAATCGATGTTCTGTGCACCTAAGTTGGACTTCCCGATGACCAAGCGAGCGGAAACCGCGACGATTTCCCCCTTCATGCCAGTGGCCTTGATAGAGACGGAATGTTCCTCCAGTTTCAGGATCTCGGCGGTGATTTGCAGCGTCTGATTTGGTTCCATGAAGTCCGCGAACCGGACGTTCCTTGCCTCCTTCAGCACCAATAGCGAGTTTTCGAATCCCTCGGTCGCACGAATCAACCAACAAGAAGCTTGAAAAAGCGCTTCGAGCATCAGAACGCCAGGCATTACCGGGAAAAGCGGGAAGTGGTCTCGCAAATAGTCTTCGTCAGCTCGCACATGCCGCTCGGCGACAATTCTTTCGCCTCGAACTAACTCTGTTATTTTGTCCAACTGCTTAAATCGCATCGGGAAAAGCCTCGTTTGATCGCCGTCTCGGTCCGGTTTCACGCTGTAGGGGGCAAGTGTAAAGCAGCGACTTGGATTCGCAAAGGCGTTCGAACGGGAAACGACTCTTCATACACCGTCGACAACGTCTAGAACCATGATCTTTCCGTCACCCATTCGACCGCTTCTCGCAGTGTCAATGATCGTCTTGAGCACCTCTTCTACCCTTAGGTCAGCGACATAGAGGGTAATTTCGACCTTGGGCAAGAATGCAAGTGAGTACTCGGTGGCTAGGTATTGATCCAAGTAGCTTTTCTGACGACCGAAGCCCTTTACTTCGGTAACTTGTAAGGCTTCCAACGGCGATAGCCGGAGGTTCTCTAACAAACGCTCCGCCAAGTACGGGCGGACAATAGCGATGACTTGTTTCATAAAATGGGGCTATCGCTTCACATCGGAATTCGTAGCCTGTTTTGCTTTTTCAGTCGAAACGACCGTTTCACGATTGGATTCGAGGTTCAATTCGGGATCAAACGGTTTTTCATTTCGGTAGAGTTCAAGTAGCTTTTCTGCGAGCGGCTTTTGTGCCGGTTGAGCCCGTTCGACAATCTTTTCTTGAATACCGATGGCGAGATCGAACTCCTTGGCCGACGCATGAGAGGCGGCCAAGGCCGCAAGGTCGCTCAAGTCATTGAACTGGTTAAGCTCACATGCTTTGGTCGCAGAAGCGATGGCTGTTTTTGCATCTCGCAGCGACTCCTCTTTGCAAGTGGCTAGCAACCAGCCAAGATTTTGATGGGCCAACGCATAGTCTGGCGTTAATTCGACGGCCTTTTTGAAGTCGGCGAGGGCTTCCTTGTATTTTCCAATTTGCTGGTAGTTGTAGCCTCGGTTGTTGAATGCGACGGCAGCCCGACCGTTGAGTTCAATCACTTTAGTGAAGTCGTCGATTGCTTTCGCATGGTCCCCCATCTGGAAATAAACGTAACCGCGGCCCATGGTAGCCGGGATGAAATTCGGACTCAGTTCCATCGCTTTTGTGAAATCCATAATTGCTTTGTCGAGATCGCCTTTGACCTTGAAGGCCGTGGCACGTTGTTGCAAGACTCCAGCATTTTTGTCGTTCAATAGGATAGCGGCGGAGTAGTCTGCAATGGCTTCGTCGACTTTGTTCATTTGCAAATAGGCGGCGGCGCGATTGACGTAGATAGATTCGCTTTTGTCCCCTTTTTCGATAGCCTTAGAAAAATCGGCTATGGCTTTTTCGTATTCGTGCGAGGCGGTTAAAAAGAGTGCGCGGCTAGTGTACGCGTTGGCGGTATCGTAGCCTAGCTGAATGGCTTCATCAAAGTCGAACAAGGTTTTCTCAGCATTTCCACGTGCCCAATGCGCTCCGGCTCGCAAGGTATGGAATCGCCCAGTTTTTGGATTTTCCTTAATAATCTCGTCGTAGGTTTCTACGGACTCCGCCAAAGTAACAAGATTGTTTTTTTCGATTGCTCCCTTAATTCCTCGAAACGTACGGATGAGGAAAGACTTTTCTCGTTCTTCGAGAACGGTCAGCAAATCCCCTTTTTCTATTACGTCGACTTCCTTGTCTCCAATGGTCAATCGCAATTCAACTCGAGCGACCATCGGTTCGGTGAAGACCTTTTCATTTGGCTTCGTTGACGGCAACTGAGCAGCTTCCGGCGAACCTTTTTCCTGGGAAAAACAGTCGCAACTCTTGGCTGCGATTACCCAAAGGGAGAGCAGGAAAATGAAAAAACCCTGGGATTTTGAAGTTGCAACCATGCTATTGATAACTCGAACAGGGCTTACTGGACCTAGACGTTCGACAATTTTACCTTGAAACCGAGGGAGAGGGAGTGATCGGAAGTGATTTCAACCACCGTTTCTGTCAGAGAATGGAAATCCGCCCAAGAACTTCCCTAGGCGAGGGACAGATTGCAGAATCCCAACCCGAAGCGTAAGCGAGGGACAGATTCGCAGGTCCCTCACTTATGTGTCGGGTTAGGATTGGCTATGTGTCGGGTTAGGATTGGCAGTTTTCACATCGCCGCTCGCCAAAAAATAAATTCGGAATATTCTGATCCCAAAAGAAAAAGAAGAGGCTTGACGCTAAGAGGGGGGTGATTAGAGTTCTGATTAAAACAGATACTACGGTTTTCCGATGTTTGACATATTTATTGGCAATAACTTTTGGTATCCCTTTCCTTGGAGACTCCTGTGATGAAGCATCTTGTAACTTGGCTTTCGGTTTTACCGATGGCCCTAGCTATGGTAAATCTCGCTGATGCGGGGTTCCGTTGCGGTGGGTGTAGCGATCCCTGTCGACCGCATCGCGCGCATTCGCACATGGGATGTGGTGCTGCTTCCTGCGGCACTAATGGTGGTTGCTCCGCTGGCGGTGGTTGCTCCGCTGGTTCTCAGTACGCGGCGTCGAGCGGGTACGGTTCCTATTCTGTTGTTCAAGCGAGTCCTGCATCCTGTGGCGCGGTGGCCGCCGACGGATCTTACGGCATGTCTTATGGTCCAATGGTTATGGCGGCTCCTTCGATGGGGTATGCGCAATCGTCCGGTCCATCGCAGACTGTTATGCAATCGCCGTCTCAAGCAGTTGCGGTCGCTCCGCAAGTTATTTGCGAACCGGTTACCGGGTATCGAACGGTTATGGAGTCCACCTTCGTCACCGAAACGCAATACGTAAACACGATGGAACTAAAACAAGAAACACGGACGCGAGTCAAAAAAGTTTCAAAGTCCGTTCCAGTGACAGTCGATGATTACCGGACTAAAACGGTGATGGTGCCTACGACTGAGACCAAGACGATTGAATACTCGGTACTGGTTCCAGAGCAATCGACCAAGACTGTAGACGTTACAGTGACCGTTCCAGTTTGGAATGAAGTCTCCGAGAACTATACCGTCAAAGTTCCAGTAATCTCCGATGTTACTGAAACCTATAACGTCAATGTTGCTCGCTTAAGAGACGAATCGTTCACCTACAACGTCTATGTCCCACAAACGGAAACCGTGACCAAGATGCAAACGGTCACGAACGCAGTCCCTGTGGTCAAGACTCGCACGGTGCAACGAACGGTTCCGAGCTATTCGACGCAGACTGTCACCAAGGACTACGGTCATTGGGAAACAGTTGTAGAGGAATTTGCTGGCTCCTGCTACGGAGCTGGTCAAGCTATGGCAACTGGTCCGGCTATGTCCTATGCGGCTCCCGTCATGTCCTACTCCATCGGTTGCGGCCAAGCAGCCGTTGGAACCTTGGTATCTGGCGGTGGATGCGGAAACGGGATTTTCGCTGGTCGGTCACGCGGTTGCGGTTGCGGACGTGCGACTAAAAGCTGCGGCTGCAACGCTCCAGCCAGTTCATGCGGTTGCAATTCGGGTTGTGGTTCGTCTACAGGCACTGCTTGTGGATCGTCTGCAGGTTCGGCTTGTGGCAGTTCGGCTTGTGGCGGCAATGCAATCCATGGCGGAATCGTTGTTTACGGTGGCTCGATGGCTGGCGGATGCGGAACAACGGTTGCTCCGGCACCTGCGATGACCACGACCACACGTCGCGTTTGGGTACCAAGTGTCGTGACCGAGGAAGTTCCAGTGGTTACCAACACCGTTCAGAACGAAGACGTTGCTTATACGGTTTACGAACAACAAAGCACCCAGGTTCCTTACGAGTGCGCTTATGTGGTCTATCGGCCAGAGCAAAGAACCGGAACGAAAAAAGTTGTCGAATACGTTCCTGAACCACGAACTCGTACTCGCAAAGTCGTTTCATACACGGACGAACAGCGAACGCGAACTCGCCGCGTTTTGAGTTACACAACTCAAACGAAGCAAGAAACATATCCCGTTGTAACGTACCGAACTGAAAAGAAGACCAAGGAAATCTCCTATACCGTAAACGTTCCAACGCAAACGGTTGAACCTTTCCAGACGACTCGTTACGAAACGGTGTCGGAGGATGTCGTCGAGGATTACGTCGTCAATGTCCAAGTGCCAACGACAAAGGAAGTTCAAGTACAAGTTTGCAAGATGGTTCCAAAGTTGGTTCCGTACACATTTAACCCATGTTGCGGTAGCGGTTACTCGACCGGTGGCGGCACAATGGGCGGTTCTGCAGGCGGATGTGGATGTGGAGCTAGTGCTCCAGCTGCATCTAGCGGATGCGGTTGCGGAGCAACTGTTTCTGCCCAAGCTAGCGGATGTGGTTGCGGTGCTGTAGCAGCCCCTGTTTCCAACTGCGGTTGCGCACGATAGTCGAACCGCGGTCCCATGATCGTGATCTTAGAAACCCGCAGGGCAGCCTGCGGGTTTTTTTCATGCTAGCTTTCCAACGTCCGTTTGGCGTATTCCAACCCGATGCGTAAGCGAGGGACGACTTCGCAGGTCCCCCACATAAGTATCGGGTTATGATTGTTAGTTTTCACTCTCAACCGTTTCCGACGCAGGAAACGTGCGATCTTTCGCAGTTGAATCCGAAAGGGTATCATCACGGCTGATTGATCCTCCTTTCCTCATTATGGCGAAGACGGCAAACGTGCCCCATTCTCAAATCGGTCCCATTTCTGTTCATTTTCCTGAAAGAGTGGAAACAAACGAACAACTACAAGCGGAAAACCCAGATTGGGATGTGGCCCTCATCGCGGAAAAGACAGGGATTTACCTCCGGCACTTGGCCGCACCCAATGAAACTGCTTCTGATCTAGGCGTTAAGGCTTGCCAAAAGCTATTTGCCGAACAAAACATCGACCCCAAGAGCATCGATTTTTTGCTACTTTGTACGCAGACACCGGACTACCCCCTACCGACAACCGCGTGTTTGGTTCAGGACCGCTTGGGTCTTAGCACGCACTGTGGCGCCCTCGACTTCAATTTGGGCTGTTCGGGTTTCGTCTACGGCCTGTCGTTAGCACAGGGGTTGATGGCCAGTGGGCAGTGCAAGCGAATTCTATTGGTGACGGCAGAAACTTACTCGAAGTACATCAGCCACGACGATCGATCATTGAGGACGATTTTCAGTGACGGAGCAGCTGCCACACTCATTGAGGCCTGCGATGAACCTGCACTCTCGCGATTTGAATTTGGCACCGACGGAAGCGGTGCCGATACGCTCATGGTGGGTGACGGTGGTTCTCGTTGCAAGGAGGACGCGATCACGCCGCGACATCGCAAACGCTGGTCTAGCCGGCTCTATATGGATGGTCCGAGCCTGATGAGCTTCACTATAGGTGCCATTCCGCAATTGGTTCGCGACATGGTAGGTAAAGCGAACTTGCAGCTATCCGATGTAAGCCACTTCCTGATGCATCAAGCGACTCGCAAAATGCTCGAGCACCTGCAAACTGCCCTGAACGTGAATGACGAAAAATTGCCAATCCGTTTGCACGATCGCGGCAACACGGTTTCGAGCACTTTGCCGATCCTCATTCAAGATCTTCGCCACGAAGGCAAACTTGTCTCTGGAAGTCAAAATGTCCTTGTCGGATTTGGCGTCGGCTGGTCCTGGGCAGGATGCTTGTGGAAGGCATAAACCACTTCTCCACAAAGCGTTAAGAGTTGGCTTCCAGTACGGTTAGTAGGGATTGGCAGGAACCATTTCATGACTCAAATCCATATGCAACCCACATTCGCAGGCCCGCTCAACCGAAAAGAGGGCGATTCGTCGTTAGGGAAATGTCAATCAGTCCGCATCGGTGCGGTATCCTATTTAAACACGAAACCTCTCATTTTCGGTTTGGAAAAAGCGTTGGGGGAACGCGACAAACTCAGTTTGGCTTTGCCAAGCCAGTTGGCCACGGAACTCGCTTCGGGTGAAATTGACATTGGACTTATTCCTGTCGTTGAATATTTCCGGCATGCCGAGTTCCAGATCGTCTCGGATGCAGTCATCGCTTGCCGAGGTCCGGTTTGGTCCGTCCGAGTTTTTTTTCGCTGTGAGCCATCCCAGGTCAAGACTCTTGCGTTGGACGAGGGCTCGCGGACCAGTGCAGCCTTGTGCAAAGTTCTTTTTCATCAAAGATTTGGTTTTGTTCCGAACACCATTCCATTGCAGATGACGGACGATCCAATTTCCGCGCTGGCTGACGCGGTATTGGTCATCGGCGATCGTGCAATGCATCCAGAGTCATTTCGGCCTGCGTTTCAAAGCGATTGGGATTTGGGGCAAGCCTGGTTTGAAGAGACGGGCTTGCCTTTCGTCTTCGCGATGTGGGTCGCTAGAAATAGCAGCTTCGCTCTAGAAGAATGGAAGTTAACTCTTGAACGTACACGCGATCATGGATTGAGCCATGTTCGTGACATCGCTTGCTCATCCGCCAGAAAATATCAATTGTCGGTTGAACAATGCGAAGACTACCTCACCCACTACATTCGGTTCTTTTTGCGAGCAGACGAGCGGGCAGGACTACAAGAGTTCCGCCGTCGTTGTGACGCATTGAGCCTACTTTCCCCTTGAGCGAATAGGACGCCGACTATGGTAATGGCCAATCAAACCCTTTCCGATATTCTAAAGAGTGTCTTGGATGGCAAACGGTTGTCACCAGAAGATGCGCTGGTCCTGCTCGCAAGTCGGGACTTGGCTGCGATAGGTTCGGCCGCGAACCGAATCACTCAACGACTCCATCCCGAGTCGTATCGCACTTACAACATCGACCGCAACATCAACTACACCAACATCTGCACAGCCGTTTGTGACTTTTGTGCGTTTTATCGGTCGCCTAAAAGTGGTGAAGGGTACGTGCTCCCAAGAGCTGAGTTTCTGGATAAAGTTCGAGAAACGACTGAGCTTGGTGGCAATCAAATCCTGATGCAAGGTGGATTGCACCCCACGTTAACACTGGAGTGGTACGAAGAGCTTTTGCGGGACATCAAACGAGAATTCCCGAGCATCAATATTCACGGTTTCAGTCCACCCGAACTGCATCATTTCACTAAAGTGAACAAGTTACCGATCCGAACGATTTTGGAACGTCTCAAAGCGGCAGGATTAGGAAGCATCCCAGGCGGAGGGGCGGAGATTTTGGTGGATCGCGTTCGAAGCGAAATAACTCGGGGCAAGGTTATGACGGACGACTGGTTGAATGTCATGCGTGTTTGGCACGAACTAGGTGGCGTCAGTACCGCCACGATGATGTTTGGACACGTGGAGACTTTGGCGGAACGGGTCGAACACCTTGAGCGCGTGCGACAATTGCAAGATGAGACACATGGTTTCACTGCCTTCATCTGCTGGACGTTTCAACCGGATAACACGGAACTTGCGAATATACCGCCGACGGGCTCCTTCGAATATCTTAAAACGCAGGCGGTTGCTCGTCTCTACTTAGATAACATTCCGAACATTCAAAGCAGTTGGGTCACGCAGGGACTCAAGATTGGCCAGTTGGCACTTGCGTTCGGAGCCAACGACATGGGGTCGCTCATGTTAGAAGAAAACGTCGTCGCCGAAGCAGGTACCGTTCACTTTCTGACCCTTGACCAGATCCGAAGTGCCATCGAAGAATATGGTTTCACTGCGAGGCAGCGGGATGTCCGATACGAGTTGGTCGATGAGAGCATGCAGCAACTTGCGATCACTGCAAACAGAGCTCGCGATAACAGTCAGCAGGTCCCAAAGCTGGTTGAGATTGCAGTGCCGTAGGCGATGTCGCTCAGCGACTCGCGGTCAGTGTAGAAGGAACCTGCCTAATCACAAACTTCTTGCAATCTCAATTTATCTTCGATACGCGAACGTTTTTAGCGATTCGAGTGCTCTAATTTGCGATTCGAAAGTGGTTGGGAGATCTTGTAGCCAGTGCGATTCTAGCCAGGGAGCATATCCGTCGGAGGAGCGACGGATCGACGTGGGCTAATATCTATGTGGGCTCGCATGTCATGCAATGGCCTTTGACCAAGATCTCGCTGATGCGGGCGATGTTGAGAGACTTTTTCATCTTTTCGTCTGGCAAACCAATTCCACTCATGCACGCCACGGTGCCGCACTCGACGCATACGAAGTGTGGATGGCTGCTCCGGTCATGGGATGGATCGCGAATCTCAAACCGCCAAACGTGGTCTCCCAGTTCCGTGCGGCTAACCAATTCGGCGTCCGTTAGGTCACTGAGGTTTCGAAAAACGGTTGCCTTGTCGAAACCGATGGGTACGAGTTTGTCCGATATTTCCGCGTGTGTCTGCGGCTTGCTCCCTTTTCGCAGTGCCATAAGAACCGAGATACGAGCCGGTGTGCTCCGCAAGCCTGCGGCTCGTAGGATTTCGCGTACCTTCTCAATTTCATTCGTTTCCTTCTTGTTGTTCATGATTTCCGTTTGCCACTCGAAGTGGTCCTCTAAGTCGACTTTTTCTCAAGGAAACGCGATAGACGTTCATGTGTCGATGGTTCGGCGTACTGTAACTTGCCAAAACCATATTCAGCACCTTCGGACACTGCGGCAAGCTGTTGTTCCGGATAATTCGTGATGATCATGGCAGGGATCGCTCTGGTAGCAGCGTCTCGCTTCAGGTGCCGAAGGATTTCGATTCCGTCACTATAATCGATATCCAGTTTGCGATTGATCACGATCAAGTCCACTTTGTTATGGCGAAGCACTTCCATGGCATCGCTCAGTTCATCGGCTCGCAAGACAACCGCGTCGTAATGGCTCGTCAACATTCTCTGGATGGCACTGTGGTCCGGATTGCAGTTGCCTATGTCTAACACGGTTTTTGTCATTTTCCTACAGCGATTTCGTTTTCTAGAGTTCGCACAAGCGTATCTTGCAGATATTTTTGCATCAATTGCCGAGTTGTGTCGAGCATCGCGTCGATCTTCTTGGTAACACCTGAGAGCAGCGTGCCCCGTTCAATCGACAAAGCCCTGCGTTGAATGGCCTCGACTTGCTCTGACATCTTTTCAAAGGATTTTACGCGTTTTAGTTCTTCGAGCAATTTCTCCGCTTTCACCATGTCCTTCTTGCGTATCTCTTGCTTGATGCGTGACTCCAATATTTTTCGTCGGATCACCAAATCGAGGATTTCACCTTGAAGACCCTTTAGGAACGCTTCGGTCTCTAATCGGCGCCGGTCGTCCGGCAGGTCTGCTTGTTCCATCGGCTTCATTCCGTTGACGATCGGAAGCCTGGCTAACAAGGTTTCGCCGTTCTTAACGTAGTACAAGTAAAGGGGAAGGCTGATCTGGATGAAACCCTTTGGCTTCTTTGGGGTCGAAGGTGCTGCGATTGCGGTCGTTTCCTTTTCCGAATCAGACGTCTGCTTTCTGCCCAAGGATTTGCTGGAATCTTTTACAGCGGAAAGGGACTCGGTATCCGGAGCGCTTCGAGACAATCCAGGAGCCGATTCATCGATCACTTTGTACTCGGGTGGAGGAACCGGATCGAGCGACAACTTGCGAGCATTAGCGATGGCTGAAGTTCTGCTTTCACTCGGTGGATCGTATTGGATCGTTGGAAGATCATGGATACCGATTGGTAGAATGCCTCGCCAATCGGTTCGGCCAACCATCTGCAAGTCATCGCTGCCGGGAGTCCGTCGATAGATTTCTGCACCCACCACGGCACTGCCCGGTGTTCGTTGAACTGCCAACTTTAGGCTTGAATCCGGGTAATGGGGGCTCAGTCTGAGACCAACGCGTTGTGTTCGACGGTTTTTGGCACTCGAGAGTGAACCGCGAGATGCCGTAAAAATCGCTCCGTAATATCTCGAGATAGTATCGATCTTCTCCGTGACGGCCACAAAGGTAAACGGGATGGTTTGCAGTACGGTGGGGTTGCCATTCGAATCGTCTCGACGAACGATTGGCAATAATACGTCGCCGGGATGAACTCGAATCGGATGGTCTTCTTGCGTCAATAAACCCGTAGCCTTGGCTCGCAATACCGCAGTCTTGAGATCCGTTTCTTCGATCCGAACGATGGGTGCAAACGCTTCCTTGGCAAGCTCGGCAATGGCTCGTGGGATCTCACTCTTGTAGACAACATTCGTCGAGGAAATCTCACCCATTCTTCGAACGAATGAGTCCAGTTCTTTCACTTGAATCCGAATCGACTCTCCCATCTTATCGACGGAAGCCAAAAAAATCTTATCGTTTTCTTTGAGCAAGGACTCCGGTTGCCAAGGTAATCTGGCTGGAATTTGTCTGGCAACCTTCTTGAACTTGTCTAGGTCCATTTTCTGAATGAGGGCGGCAATCGTTTCGCCGGAGGCAAGTTGCTTTAGCAATTCGTCATTGCTACCCTCAAATGGCTTGACAATGTCTTTGAAATCCGACCATTGTTTTTTGTCAAGGTAAGGGGCAATGTCTCGTTGCATGGCCGAATATTGCAAGGGTTGGATCGCAATGTGCTTCATGCGTGCAATGGCCGATTCCAAGGTGCGAACACTTTGAAGGCTCGCGGACTGAGCCTCAATGTCTGCGAGAACTTCTTTGTCGGCTTTACTTAATTTCTTGGGTGGCTTTTTGGGATCCTCCACCGGCTTTGGCGGAGGAGGGTTCATCTTCAAAAAAGCCTCTTTTGCTTCGTCCGACTTACCGACCACCAACAGCAACTCGCGTGAAAGCAGTTGTTCGACGGTGAACTCATCCAACCGATAAAGTACAGAACCAAACAACGCGTCCGGAGTGGACTCAACTTGGATCGACCACGTCGCTCCAAAATTGAGTTCCGCATACTCCGCAATCTGACGATGGATTTCTCGCTCCGACTCCTCACTCAGCGACAGAGAAGGAGATACGCTCATCCATACCTTGACACGGTAAGGGGAATACTCCCAGATTTCCTGGGCCAATAGGAGGCGATCGTTCAGGCTTGTCGAAACTAAAAAGGAAAGCATCCAAACCGCGATGATTCGCAATGAAGTTGGAAGTAATCGATGATAACGATTCATCGTGCCTGAAACCTCCATTTTTGTACATCTTGGTACAAACTGGTTGGCTTCTTGGCGACGCCGAATGCTTCTCGTCGATGAGCAAATGTTTCTCGTACTTGCCATAACGGTAGAATCGGCAAATGCGCTGCGACAACGGAATGCAGATCGTGGCAGCCTTGCCTAACCTCGCGCCAATTGCGTGCGATACTCAATTGGCCCAACGCATAGACAACAAACTGGTTGTTGGATTCAGCCGGACCGCCAATCCCAAACAGGCGTTCCGCATCGGTGGCTGGTTCCCAAACGGCCGCAGACACATAAACAAAATCCACGTCGGATTTGTCGTTAGGCCCCGGCAACTCCTTGAGCACCACCAGTTCGGCAGGAACCTCGATCAACTTCCACGCTTGAACGATGGCTTCTCCAGCCACTCTGGCAGACTCGTAGTCCGGTACACCAAGCTTGATGGTCGGAATGGGCTTGAACGCTTCCTGCCTTTTTTCAGCTAAATTCTTCATCTTGGTTGTGGTGAGCATCAGCAAAACCTTGGCTAGCTTTGCATCGTAGGGGAAATTCTCGACATTCTTGTTGTAAGCGTATGCGAGAGGATCCGCTTCGGTGGCACCATAGGGAAATGGACCGCTAATGACACGGCTAACTTCCGAATCGGTGTTCCCCAAAATCTCACCATTCAAGATGCCTTCACGATTGATTGCATAGAGGAGCGCTCGTCGAAATTCGCGGTCATCCATGTATGCGTTCTTGGATCTAGGAATCAGCATGTGGACCATCGGCAGTGAATACTGATCGACAATAACACTGGTCACATTGCGGAGCTTAAATGCATCGGCGGGAAAGAGCCTATCAATGATTTCGATTTCGCCACGTTGCAAATCAATGATGGCTTTCTGAGGGTCTGTATAGAGAATCTCTTGAATCTCTTTGGGTTGATAATCGGCAGGAGGTTTGGTGTCCGCCCATTCGAACCTCTTCAGTCCCGGTTCACTGCTCTTCAATTTGTAAATAGTCTTTGGCACCTGCGGATTATTTTTGTTGTTCATTTCCCACTGCAAGAAGGCTTCAGGCAAGACGTGAGGCCGCCGTAATTTCAATTTCAACCTTTCGGGACCAAAGACGGAAACGGAGTCAACGATCGATGCCCAACTCGGAATGTAATTTGAATTCCCTACCGTTGCCCGATCCAGAAACGCTTGAGACAAAGCCAAGCTATCAGGCACTAAATCTTTGCCAGGATTCTGAATCATCAGGTCCAGTTCGGTTCGGTCATCGCTATGTTGGAACGACCCATATCGAAAACGATACACTCCACCTTCAGGACCGGTGTTCCTAAATTCAAACATCGGATTGGACGTCAATTGGCCAAATCGACGCGAGGGCCAGTCTGTTAAGGAGGCAGCGTCCGGCTTATCGGAAGATTCAAATACGGCGATTCGAATCATTGGATAGGCCAAGATCAATTCGTTTAAGAATTGCTTTCCACCCTCGATGTCAGGCTCAATGGCGAGCATTCGCAGGGCGGCCTGGCGGGCTTTGGCGAAGTCCCCTGCGTCGCGCTCTCGAATTGCGAGATCGCGAAAGCCATTCGCCAATTCGAGGAATTTCCCTCGCCATTTGGTAACGACCGGCAATGGATCTTTGCTACCGTAATCCTTCTCCAAGCGTAGGATCATGGCTCGGGCGGTTGCGAGATCGTTGGCAACAAAATACGATTCGATGAGCTGGCTTGAGACATTCGAAATCGCTTTTTTGATACTGTCCTTTTCCTTATCGTCAGGGAAGCTCCGTTGGAACTCTTCGAGGACGCCAAGCGCATGCGGCAATCGACGTTGCCCAGCCATATCGATGGCGCTTCGATACAGAAAATCGCGACGCAGTTTGGCCAGACCTTGTGTTTGCGGATAGTTCTTCATCAAAAAGTCCAAATGCTCGAACGCTTCGCTGAACTTCTTTTGTTCGAGCAAGATGTTCGCTCGCTGCAAAATCAACTCTTCAAAAAGAATTACTTTTTCAACGTCTTTCCATTGAATCTCATACAGGCGATCCGCGAAAATCGGAAACGTGACTCTAAATCTTTCGGTATCTTTCGGTGACTGCGGGACCTTTCGACCAGGGAAGTCGATGGGATTGACTTTGACACTTCGGCCTTGTTCCTCCTTTTTTAAGGTGATGACATCGAATGGAGCTTCGTCCAGCACGGAACCGGTCACGCCGATCTCCTCCAACAACTTGTCCTGCTGGGCTTCTGCGAAGGATGCAAGAGTCGTCAGTAAGACGAACGGTAGTAGGAAAACGAGCAACCACGAGGACAGCGAGAGGGCGAGACGACCCCTGTTATCCTCTTTGCGATGCCTAATCGTTTGAAAACAACGGGAGAGCGAGGCTCCTGCCGAGCTGGCGACGCATTGGTTCGGCAGGAGCCTCACCCTCCCGAGCTGGCGTGGCGATGGTTCGGCAGGAGCCTCACCCTCCCGAGCGGAAGATTTACAATTTGAATTCACTTTACAGGGTGAAATCACCCTTAGAATGCTGAATTTCATCATCGACTAGCACCTGGATTCTCAGTGGAAGCCGCAGGAACGGGTACCGTCAAGACAATGCCTTCATCGCAGGGAATGAGCAGCGCATTGGGCAAAACAAGTGGAGGACCGCTAATGGGTTCGCCGATTTGAACCTTTGCTACGATACGGCCATCGGTTAGCGATACTCGCAACAAATCGCCGCTCGTAGACGCCAGGAGGCAATCGGATTCGAGGAGAGTCGGGCCCCCAACAAGTACCGTCTTGTCCAACGCCTTTGTCCATAGTTGCTTACCCGTCTCATCGCACGCAACCAATCCGTCGATGTCACTAAACGCTAAGAGGTAGCTCGTGGAATCGCTATCTACGGTATAGGGTCCCCAGGTAAAACGCCCTTCGACCGAAACCGAGGTAAATCGTTTGAGTTCACCGGAATCGTAGAAGTCCAATTGATCGCCGGAAGCGCCTGCAGAAACGCCAACCACCACGTCTTTAATAACCGATAGCCTCCCTTTTAGCGATTTCTCAAGGGTTTGCGACGTCACGCTTCGCAATTGTTTGCCCGTCGACAGTTTGTACATGAATCGCTTTTGGTCAGCCACGATGACGGTTTGCTTATCAGCCAGAACTATCGGGTTGAGCCACTTCGGTCGTTCTCCCGCTTGCACGGATGGTTGGAAGGGAACACCAATCATTTTACCTTTCTCAGGGTCGACCATGGCGATCTGGCCGTTGTCAAGCGGTAGCAAGACGCTTCCGTTACCCAATGCAGCTGGTTCGTTGCTCGGATACGTTTCACCGAGATCTAAGGCCAGCATCTTGGTCGGATTCGTCAAGCGTTTTGCAGGATCCACCAAAAGCATTTGGTTACCTTGGGCTTGGTTGAATATCACAATTCTAGAATCGGTCAACTTGATCGGCGTCCCGAACAACATGGCTCGCTGATTTCGGCCGAGATTCTCCACCGGTGCAATGGGTTGTTTCTCCGAAAACGACTTTCCTTCGATGGAATAAGCGGATGCTTGCGAGGTGATAGCCAAAAAACCTTTTCCGTCCGATGCAAGGGAAGTGACGGGAACGCCAATATCCGACTCCCAAACCATTTCGCCAGTTGCCAGCTTGATCGCCGACACCCGAACTCCGAGGTTGCCGCGCACGACTCGAGCATGAATCACAAGATCATCCGCCTGGATCGGTTTGGACGTAAACTGGTCGCCATCATCCTTCAACCACTGCCGATTGAGTTTCTGCGTACTCTCTTGCACTTGATAAAGCGTAAGTCTAGTGGAGGCGAGCAACAGGTCGTTCCCCATCATCAAAGGCCAAGTCAATTTCGGAACCACTTCGTTTTCGACCGAATTCACCTGCTTGAAGACTTTGTCCTTAGGATTGAGCGCATCCACTTCCAAAATAGCGACTTCACCCAAGTTGGTCACAACCGCTAGTCGTCGACGATCCACTTGAGGCGCAATGACAACGTGACCTCGAAATCGAACCGGCTTTTGTCCAACCTGGATTTCGAGTCCCTCGTCATTGGTTCGAAATACCCGCATCAAGCTGTAATCGGGCCCCTCGTTTTCAAAGAGAATCAATTGATTTTGGATCCAAACTGGTGGCACCGCGATCGAGGAAGGCGCGTGACCAATGTACTCCACTTCTTCGCATTTTCCGCTGGCGCGCGACATGGCATAAAGATTGGAATGGTTTCCCAACACATACCGCATTTTCTTGCCCGCCGCTCCCCCTACTCCTACGTCGATCGCTTGTGGGAGTTTTTTTCCCCATCGCGTTTGTCCTGTCGCAGCGTCCAAGCAAAAAACTTCGCCCGTAGCCACTCCTGCCTTGGACGCTTCACCTGCGATGGCAACGAAAATATCATCGCCATCGATGGATGGTTCAATGATCCGTCCAGTGAATTTTGCTTCCCAAACCATCGCACCGTCCATGGCCGAAAGCCTTCTGATTTTTCCTTGTTCGGGGATCGAGATGAAGACATCGCTATCGGAGGCTGACGAAATGGACTTTGGCTCGCCCGTCCAATCGCTGCCGATGTGCTTGCGCCATAAAACTTGGCCCGACGACGCGTTCAACGCATAAACGGACCCCTTGGCTCTCAAAAAAATCGTTGTACCAGGGACACTTGCTATGTTGGCTTTACGTCCGACCAACAAAACGCTCTTAGTGAGAATGGTCGACTCCGGTTCATTGCTGACACTCGGCATCTGTTTGGCGGGTACCACAAGCTCCTGTTGTTGGCCTGTCGCTTGATTGAGTAAATCCGCCAGTTTGGCATCGGATTCCAATTGTGGGTATTTGCGAAGTATTTTCCTTCGCAGCTCGTACGTTTCGCCGACATTCTTTGCCTCTACCGATTTGGTCATTTCGGCGATGGTTGCCAAAAGATCCTCGCCTCGTTGAATATCACGAATCAAACGGTTCTGGTTTTCCTCAATGGTTTTGATTCTCAGTTCGTTTTGCGTTCTCTCCTGCGTGCCCACGTAGCGTGGGTCGCGAATCAATTCCATTTGCTGGTGCATTTTTTCGATCAATGCCTTGCGGTCAGCGATCGAAGTTGTGTTTTCCGTTTTCGAGACAAACTTTTCCGCGATACGAAGCAGCGTGTCGGTGACATCGCCGCGGAATTTACCAAGTGCGGCCTCGTTCGTGATCGTGGGCAATATTTCTTGGCAAGCCTTGAGCGCGACGGTTGGGTCAGCGACTTTTTCCGCATCCTGACGGACCTTGGCTAATGCCGAGAAAACACGTGCCTCGCTGACGCGTTCGTTGCCGGTGAAATTATTCGCAAAGTCCGCGAAGCTCTTGCTGGCACGTTCGTAATCTTGAGACTTGTAAGCATTTTCGGCCAAGCCGAAGGCTTCCTCGGCGGAGCCTTTCAAGAACCATCCCACAAGGGGAATAAAAATGATGATCAGAAGGAGCACCAAGAATCCATAACCGATGATGCGGAAGGATTCCCAAGAACTTTTTTTCTTTACTTTGATATCCCGGATTACTCGACTGGGAAGATCATCCAATTCGGTCGGCATAGGTCGCGAACGAGTCCGCTTTGGCTTGGCAGCCACTTCAACGACTTCGACGTCGTCTTCGATGACGTCAACAATTTCTACCTTGTCCTCCACTTCGACCATATCCGTAGGTAACAAGTCGTCCACGGAATCATGGTCGCTGACGGGCGTAGGTTCAAGCGGCCGGCCCCCCCGCAATGCCATGGAGGGATCAGGTTTGTCGCTGCCAAGCGATTCATTCAACTCAGTCACTAACTTGGTCGCTTGAAAACGCGTTAGCTGGCCGTTGTCCACCAGCAGTTTTGCTATTGCTTCGGGAGTGACTCGAACCTTGGATTGCTCGACCTGTCGATTGAGCTCAACGATAATTTCGGGGTCGAGCAGACCTCGACTCTCCAACAGGGCTATAAATCGCGATGCTGCCATCGATTAATCAAACTCCTCGACCACGGTCACTTGGATACTACTGAAGCCTTTTTCTCGCCCTGCATCTATGGCCGCCACCACAGCCGCATGAATCGATTCCGTATGCGCTTCGACAGCGAGTTTCAATGCGTCGTCGTTCGCCCCGGTTACCAATTCTCTGCGAGCGTCACCCAGAGCAATCAATAAATCTTGCTTACTGCTCGCTTGCCGGTCTTCACCACCCGGCAAAATGATGGTGTACGCGTTGAACTCATCGACTTGCACCCGAACCGTATCAAGTATTTTTTCCGGTTCCTCTCTCGCATTGGTGCTTGCCTTGTCGGACGGTGGAGGGGGCTCCTCGATGACCTTTTCGCTCGAAAACGAAGCGGTAATCATAAAGAAGATCAGCAACAAGAACGTAACGTCCACCATCGGCGTCATGTCCATGTCATCTTTGGGTAGCTCGCGTTTGGCAAACAGAACGTCGCCAAACTCCTCGTCATTCTCCAGCTCAACACGTCGTTTCTCGGACTCCACCCCTAAGTGACTGTCGAACTGGCTTGACTCGTAGCCCACCACCAGAGAACCACCAGAAACCAGCTCGCTTGGAACCGTTTCAACCGTTGCCAACTCTTCATCCGCGGAGACGATCTCACCTTCGACAAAACCCTCCGGCTCTGCGTCCGCCGTTTGAGATTCTGGTAAATCGGCTGGTACTGCGATGTTGGCATCGCATACTGGACACCGTATCGAACGCCCAAGCATGCGTTGATTTACGGAATGACTCGAGCCACATTTCTGGCATTCTACGCGCAGCGACATTAGCTCGCCTCCGACACGGCAATATTGATCATCTTGCCTTCTTCGAGCACCTCGGCAATGGCTTGTTTCACTTTCTTCATCTGACCCGATGTCACATTGCCTTCAGCCCGAACCAGGATTTCGGATTTTCGACCGGAATCCAATTCCACTTGAATGTATTCCGCTATCTCGGCGGCCTGCAATTCAGGATCCTCAGAGAATGTCGTGCCGTCTCCCCTCGCGACGATTGGCGTTCCGCCTGTCCCCCTGCTAACCAAAATCGAAACGCAGTTTTTGATAACCACCGAGCTACCATGCTTGGCGGGCGGCACCGGATAGGTTTTTTCGCCAGTCATCTTTGAGGTAAGAATGAAGAAGATGAGCAACAGGAATACCATGTCGATCATCGGGGTGATGTCCATTTCGTCGTCAAGCTTTGGACGTTTTCCTAACGAGACAGGATCAAGCTCCGAATCATCCGATAGATCAACTGGCAAAGGCTCTTCTTCCAAGGTCGCATCGCTCATACTGAACCTGCTTTCTGGACGGTTAGGCACTTTGTCGTGGGCGTCGCTGCTCTTCTCGGGCAAGTCCCACTTTATATGCCTCAAGGACCCGAGTTAATCCGGCCGCAACCAAATCCTGCATGTGCTGAATGCGGTTGCTAATGGTGGCCATGGCCATTACCAATGGCATAGCGATCGACAATCCGATGGCGGTCGTTTCCAGCGCGACTCGGATGTCGCCAGCGAGTTCGGACGGACTCACATTGACTGCTGAATTTAACTTTCCGAAGGCTCCCATCATCCCCATAACCGTACCGAACAAACCAAGCATGGGTGCTGTCTTAATCACCGTCACGATCCAGGCAATGCTGTAGTCCAAGTCCGCTACCACATCCCTCTGAAAGCGATCCAGCACCAATTGCCTTACTTTGTTGAAACCGAATATGCGGTTTTTGCAAACGAAAACAACCATCATAGGCAACGCCCTGTTGTCCCCCTCGCAGACGCTGATCACCTTGTCAAAGTCCCCACGTTTCAAATCCGGCTCAATCGAATCAAGAAATGCATCTTGAGCCTCTTCGGTTTTGAATCGCTTTCGCCCAACTCGAGTCATTACCAAGACCACAAAATAAATCCCCCAAAGGGCCACCGCGGCAAGGGCGAAATAGCACGCATTGCTGACAAAGTTTAGGAGTGCGGTTTTGTCCATAAACGAGATAATCCAAGAAAAGAAAACGATGGTTGATGGCGATGCGTGAAATTACAGCATCTTTTGGAGGAGGCGACTCTTCTTCTATATGATAGCCAAGACTCCAGCGTTTGAGGATCGGCTTGTCGGATATTTCCCTAGGAATTGATCCATTCAACCTAGGATGGAGATACTAATGCGAGCGGCGATGCGAAAACTATCTGCCAAGGGTTCCAACGGGAGAGCGAGGCTCCTGCCGAGCTTGGCGCCGCAGAGGTTCGGCAGGAGCCTCACCCTCCCGGGCTATTCCAAGTAGGTGGTCCACTGAGCCGCATGGATGTACTGCTGAATCAATGAGTCTCCTTTTTCGGCGGGACAGCCTCCGGTTTCGATCGCGGACCGGATGCGTTTGCTGAATGCCTCTTGCAAGTGCGGAACGTCGTACCTCGCAAAAGAAACCATATCTTGAATGCGACTGCCTGGCACAATCTTCGATACGTGAAATCTTCCATCCGACTCCATGAAAATCTGAGCTTCATTCGGCAATCCAAACAAGTTGTGATACGAACCCATCACTTCCTGGTAGGCACCGAGCAGGAAAAGACCTAAGTAGTAGTCTTCGTTTTCCCGCCACTCCGGCAACTCAAGCGTCTCCTTGACATCCTTCAGATCGACAAACTTGTCGATCTTGCCATCCGAATCGCAGGTCACATCCACTAGCGTCGCGAAGTCGACCTTTGCTTCATGCAATCGATGCAACGGTATGACAGGAAACAGCTGACCGATCGCCCAAGAATCGGGAGCCGATCGAAACAACGAGAAGTTGCACAGGTATTTGGCTGCAAGCACACGTTTGACGTCTTCAAATTCCTCGTTCGGCGTGCGTGACTGCTCAGCCTCTCGAAGCGCTCGCGCGCACACTTCCCAATAGAGTACTTCCCCCTTCGCTCGATCCTCAAGCGAAATCAAGCCCAAGTTGAACTGCGTGTGCAACTCGTCCTTCAGCTCGACTGCATCGTGGTAGTATTCGAAGTAGTTCTTGCCATTGATCTCATCGCAGAGTCCTTTCAGTTCGGTGATAACCTGCGGATCGTCCTCATCGATTGTGACCAAAGGCTGATCGTCTGCAAACGTTTCAATCTCCTCCCGAATCGAAACGACCAAAACCGTGTGGTACGCGGTCATCATGCGACCGCTTTCGGTGACCAGATTGGGGTGCGGAACATTCTCTTCATCGCATACGGTCTGGACCGTGTAGACCACATCGTTGGCAAACTCTTGGACCGTGTAGTTCATCGACGACTCAAATCGAGTCTTGGAGCCGTCGTAGTCGACTCCCAATCCGCCACCAATGTCCAAAAAGTCGACCGGCAAGCCCAATTGATGGATCTTGGAGTAGACCCGAGCCGCTTCCTTCATGGCATTTTTCACCCGCTTGATATCGGTGATCTGCGAGCCGATATGGAAATGCAGCAATTTCAAATACTGCTCTTTTTTGTTTTCACGCAACAATCGCACGCATTGAATGATTTCTGAGGTCGTTAGGCCAAATTTGGCCGAATCGCCACCCGAACTAGCCCATTTGCCCGAGCCTCGTGTGTAAAGCTTGGCTCTCAAACCGATCCAGGGACAAACCCCCGTTTCATTAGCAACCCGCAACAGCATCTTCAATTCATTCAGCTTCTCAACAACGATCACCACGCGCTTGCCGGATTGAACGGCCAGCGACGCAAGTCGACAAAACGCTTCGTCTTTGAACCCATTGCATATTAGCAGCGATTCGGGTGTCTGTTCCTGGGCAACAGCTGCGTAGAGTTCCGCTTTGGAACCGCACTCGAGTCCGACTCGACATCGATCGCTTTCCTTTAGAAACTCTTCGACCACTTCCCGGCGCGGATTCACTTTCATCGGGAATACAGGATAATGCTTACCTTGGTAGCCGAATTGCTCTATCGCATCTCGGTAGGCGCCCGTCAAAATCCGAAGCTGGTTGGTCAGAATCTGCGGAAATCTCAACAGGATCGGCAATTGCAATTTCTTGTCTTTGACCAAGTGGTCGACCAACCCTTTGAGGTCGACATTGCGAGCATCCTGGGCGCTTGGGCGGGCGATAATATTGCCCGCATTGTTTACATCGAAGTAGCCGGCGGACCAGTTTTCGATTCCGTATGTTGACTGGATACGTAGAATCGTTTCTTCGTTCATTCCGACCGGCTTTCCATTGGATGATATTCGCGAGCGATTGTGGCCCACTGAATTCTAGCCGGTTTGCGACATGACACTAGTACGTAAGAGTGGCTCCGTCGAAGTTAGGCGGCCTGACTGTACGCTTAGGCGAGCGACAGTGTGAAAACTATCGATCACAACCCGAAACGTAAGTGAGGGACCCGCGAAATTGTCCCTCGCTTACACTTCGGGTTGGGATTCTCCAATCTGCCGCTCGCCTTAGTTGGTTGCAACGGTCTGCGAACCCGACAAATCAATCATCCCTTTGGTCCATCGCTTACTATCGGATAGGACGGCGAGTAGTTGCTTTAGCTTTGTATCCGCCAGCGGCTCTCCCAAGCCCTCCATCCCCGGACAGCTACCCCACAAGAAACTCGGCCCGGAATCCGTTGTGAGGATCTCTAGCCTCCATTTTGTTCTGCCTGAATGGGGCGACGGATAAACCTGTACCCTGGAGATCTTCGCTGCTTCACGAATCGGCGAGAGAAAACTGCACAAACGAGCGGCTTCTTCAATTCGAGGATCGCCAAACGGCTTGCCTTTTTTGCTATTGGTATCTACCGCACCACTACTCGCGTAAATCGTGATGTAACGCCGCACGTCGTCCTCAGTGAAGTTGTCGGCGTCCAATAAAACCGCGTCGGCATCGACCGCGAAATACTTGTAAATGGGCTGCCCGTTTTTGATACCCCGTTGGGAACCAACCATCGCAACTGGAATGCGATACTCCAGATCGATTTTGACGCCGCCGGCCATTTGTTGCACTCGGTGCGTCTTGCGAACGCTTGGGTGTGCGTCGAATACGCTGGCCAAGTGGCCGGGTGTCTTGGAGTCCAACATCGATTGGCGGGAAAGCGAACTGCCGTCGAAAACCTCATCAAGAACGTTGGTTTTTTTTAGCCATGCAGGCTGATCCGTAATGTGGATGTTTTCCTTCTTTAACCCGTAGTAGGCCATGTCCAGATTGTGAGCTCCATAATACAGCCATCCGAAATAGCCAACTATGCAAAGCACCGACGGCCCAACCATACTCAGAATGGCCGCACGCGGAATCGATCGAATCCAAGATACGAAATGATCCCAGAAAATCGGTGGTTGTCGCGGTTGCGAATTCACTTCCACTGAAGCCATCCGGTTTCTTTTCGCTCCCATTCCATTCGAGTTAATTGATGCAAACGTTTTCGTAGGCGAATCGTGAGCTTACCAAATTTGCAAATGCAACTGCAATTGCACTCCGGTCCTATCGAAAACCCCATCCATCACCCGCTGGGCTAATGCTAGCACTTGAGTGCTTGTGGCCCCAGCACTCGCAAATAAGTAGTTCGGGTAGCTTGAACTGAGCCTTACTGCCCCCTCGATGGCGCCGTTAAAGCCTGATTGCTGCAACAATTCGGATGCCTTGTATCCATCCGGGTCCACGAAAGCAATGGCCGCCCGCTCTGGGAAACTTGGCTGTTTGCTGCGTTTGACAATCCAAAAGGTCTGTTCGCGTTTGGTGAGGCTACGAACATCACCCGGTTCCAAGCAAAAAGTTGCTTCCAGAATTACCAACTCGTCCAAACTGCTAACGCGGTGAGAAAAAGCCAATTGCCCCCCTTTGGCTTCAACAATCTTACCTTCTTTGGTAAGCAATTTGGCGGACAGTACGACATGCCCTATGTCCCCTTCGTCCGTGCCAGCATTCCCTCGAAGTGCCCCCCCTACGGTACCCGGGATTCCAACCAAGTGTTCTAAACCACCAAGGCCAGCACCTACGCTAAAGGCTATTAAATGGGAAAGTTTCGCGCCTGCACCGCAAATAATAGAATTGTCAATTCGCCGCATCTGCCCAAAAGCAGGCGAAGTCAAACTGAACGTTGCCCCGTCAAATCCGGACTCGCGAATGAGAAGATTCGAGCCACCACCCAATACCCGCATCGGAATCGCAGCCGCCGCACAAGCCTGCACAACCGACAATAGCTGTTCCGGATCGTTGGGTTCAACAAAGTATCGAGTTGGGCCACCGATTTGCAGCCAAGTGAACGGCGCAAGCGATTGATTTTCTCGAACGATTTCTCCGAAAGAACTTAAAACACTGGTCTCACGAGAACCCATTTCCCACCTTTTCTGCAGCCAACGGTTTCGACAAGCACTTCGACACCTGCCAGTCTTCACATCGAAAATTGGAGCATGAAACAGTGCTCAACGCCAGACGTCAACCGGCCAGGCAATTGTGGCTGAGCGAGGGCCTCGCTCAGGTTTGCTTGGAATTCGACGAGCGAAGGGCCTCGCTCGTCCACATCAATTATCCACCCAGAGGAGCGAAGGGCATTCGCTCGTTTAAATCGATTAACCCCGAGCCTTCGACTTCCGATGGCTTCGGGCGACCATCGTTCAAGGCCTCGGGGGTAATCGATCGATCAGAACAACAATTTGAAATTGGAATTCAGTTGAACTACCGCCTCAAAGGGAGAATCTCGGATGCCTTCCGAATCAATTCCTTCACGCGTCGCTCACTCTGCATACCAGTCAGCGAAAAACGTTTCCAGCCCTGATCACCTTCGCAAAAAACAACGATTTGCGGCAAGGTGTTTCCTTGCATCACCTGTTGGGCGATTTCTGGCTGGACGTCTTTGTCCACGTGGGTAAATATTACCCCCTTCAATTCCCCGGCATTATTCATCGGGCTGATGGTTTCTGATTTCATGGTTCGGCAAGCCGCACACCAATTGGCGCCGACCAACACAACCAATGGTTTCTTCTCCTCATGCGCTTTACGATAGGCTGCATCGTATGGAATCTGCTCGTCCGGTGGGGTAGGAGCAGTCAACACAGCTAAAAGCGTCAATGCTGCAACATGCAACATGTTGGACCTCTTTCCTTGTTAGGCAATACGAAAATCATCACCTGAAGCTGCGAGGTCCATCTCGCCGCTCTCGAAAATCCGTTCGAGAGCGTGCAGGCAAGTGCGTTGTTACCGGCTGATCCTATTGCAAAAAGTCTTAGGATGAGGATCGGAGTCCTAAGCCCTAAGTTGTTAAACTTTGAGGCCTAGGCAAGATCAACCGGCGTCCGATAAGTGGCAGAGTATAGGCGTCCAACCTGCCCCTGCAACCGCTTGTCTAGCGTGATGTTTGCTAGCATCGACCCCTTGGCTGTCGCATCTTGTGACAAATAGTCGCATATTGGCAATTGACTATGTCAACCACGTACATAGCTAGCAAATTCGGTAAATCTTTGTGATCGTTAGACTTACGCTTCGTCGTAAAACCACCATTTGGAAGGGTCACCAAACAGCCTAAAGAGGGGTAAGAGGCGTTGTGGTCTGCCGCAGTTTTGTTTTGGGTTTTATTTGAATTTACTTTCCAAATCGACTTTTAGAGGTGTGGTTTTGGACTTTCGAGGCGCAAATCCCAGTAAAAAGCAGCTCGCCATGGTTAGCCAAAAGACAGAGCATTCCGGTCTGCGAAAATCATGGAAATCGAGCAAATGTGGTGCTCGCGCGAGGGTACTGAAGTTCGGTTTATGAACCGAATGCCCCATGGGCCACTGTGTCCTCAACCAATCTTCGTATGCCCAGATGCAGTGGAGTCGATTGGTTTCCAAGGACTCAAACCAGGGTTGCCAAGCGCCAAACCAATTCGATTCATTAAAACTCCAATCGCTGTTAAACGCCCAGTCGGCCAACAACTTCAGTCCGATTACCGCTACTAACAGGTATGCGGAGACTTCGAATCTCGGGTACTTGTCTATCAGACAAATAAAATAGACGGCAGCACATCGCATCATGAGCAGCCCCAGGATTCCGCCAGTAATCACAACCCAGAGTTTGTTTGTCTCGGAACCTGCCAATGCTAGGGCTGCCAGAATCGAATCCATCGCGAAGGCGATGTCGGTCAATTCGATAACCACGACCGTCTTCCAAAACAACGACATGCTTTGCGAATGGACGATGCCACGCTCTTTGATCAAGATGGCACCGAGCGGAACCCGCTCTTCGATTTCGATGTTTTCTTCCGAAATCCCCAGACTTTCATTGGTAATTGCGTCGACCATCCTGGGTTCGCCTGCATCGTCCAAAACGATCCGTTGCTCGCCCGTCTCGAATTGTTCGAGAACAAGATGCTTGGCTGCAATAAAAACCAAGTAAGCGCCGCCAATGAACTTGACGAAGGTATATTTCAATAGACATCCTGCTAGGAGAATGGCTAAAATGCGGAAGACCATTGCTCCTACCAAGCCAAAACAAAGGGCTTGTGAACGCAAATGCTTCGGCAATCGCTTTGTAAGCATTCCGAGCACCAAAGCGTTGTCGATCGAAAGCAGCCCCTCAAGAATGACAAGCAAACCAACGATCGCCAAGTCCGACGGAACTATATCTTGCCCCAGAATCGTCAAAGCAAAACAACTGGGAATTGAGGTATACAGCATCGGATGACTCAATTTCCGGAATGGACCATAGCCCGTTTTCGAGTCGTATTAAATTAAGGATATCGAAGCGGCCCGCAGAGGAAAGGCTCTAAAGTCGGATTCAATCAATACCGCACAACAATTCTTGGCAATCGAACAATCTAGAATATCGATAAACCCTAGAATGTTGGGGCACCATCGCTACACTTAGCCGCAGCGGCGAGTGACCTAATTCTACCGCTTCCTATTTCGTTCAACTCTCAACCTCAGTCTCATGACCGATTCGCAAAACCCAACGGACCCCAATTCAGCCTCCGAAATTCCTGCCAAGCCGTTAGCCGCTCCCGCGTCCACTGGTGGCGGACCAATCAATTTGGAACAAATCCGATTGATGCGCGAAGCACAACAGCTAAGGATCCAGCAGGACCAAAAGAGGCAAACGCGAGGTAAACCTGTTTCCAAGCCGCGTTCACCCAAGGACCAAACCCCTACCGCGAATACACCATCGGAATCCGACGGTGTTTCCGCCACCGTTGAGTCAGCGCCTGAACAGATTGACGCTGAGGCACCGGCACCGAGGTATCGCTCCAACAACGATTCAACCCCAATAGCTTCGAAGATACCCGTTCCGAGCGTTCGAGCTCGAAGCAGCGAGGAAGAACAGTCGACACTCGACGCCGAACTGGCTGGCGCGGACCTGGATGGATTGATGATCGGCGATCGCATGCTCCGTGTTGGACGATCGTTGGAAGACGGTTCTCGACACCAGGGCAAAGTCATCAAAGTCCATAACGCGAATGTCTTTATCAGCCTCGGCGGACCGGACGAAGGTGTTGTGCCGTTGCTTCAATTCGATGCGCCCCCCGTCGAAGGACAAGCCGTCGATTGTCTGATTCGTGCATTCAATCAAGAAGAAGGCCTATACGATCTAGCCATTCCAGGCGAAACCGTGGCGGTGAACGACTGGGACGATCTTATCGAGGGTTCCGCCGTGGAAGCCAAAATCGAAAGCGCCAATACCGGCGGGGTGGAATGCTTGGTCGGAAACGTCCGCGGCTTTATACCTATCAGCCAACTCTCGGAATTCCGCGTGGAATCGGCAGCAGACTACATCGGACAGAAGCTTGTCTGCATCATCACTGAGGTCAATCCGCGTCGCGGAAATTTGGTCTTGAGTCACCGGGCTATCTTAGAAAGAGAGAAAGCTGCTAAACGCAAGGAACGACTCGCATCCCTTGAAGTAGGAGAAGCATGCGATGGAATCGTTCGGAAAGTCATGGACTTCGGAGCATTCGTCGATATCGGCGGTCTCGATGGAATGATCCATATCAGCCAACTCTCCTGGGACAAGATCAAGCATCCAAGCGAAGTAGTCAAGGAAGGAGACAAGATTCAAGTTCGGGTCGAAAAGATCGATGTCGAAACTGGCAAAATTGGCTTGTCCTATCGTTCACTTCAGGACAATCCTTGGACGGACGTCGACGCCCGATTTCCAATCGGTACAGTAGTGAGTGGCAGCGTGACGCGGCTCGCCAATTTCGGCGCGTTCGTGCGATTGGCAACCGGTATCGAAGGGCTCATCCATATTTCGGAGTTGTCGCACAAACGTGTTGCCAACGTCGCGAATATCCTCAAGGAGGGCGAGGAGGTCGAAGTCAAGATTCTCACCGTCGATAAAGACAATCAGCGAATCGGCCTTTCACTTCGTGCCACCCAAGCCAAGCCTGAAACTGCCGCCTCAGCGTCGCAAAAAGCAGAACCAGAAGATGAACCGAAGCGTGAGCCAGCAGTTCGCAAATTCCAAGGTACGCTCAAAGGAGGGACCGGTGTTAACAACGGCGGTGAGCTATTTGGGCTCAAGTTGTAGTACGCTGCAATACGTTGTAGTACGCTGCTGTACGTTGTAGACGAGCGAGGCCCTTCGCTCGTTGCGTTCCTTCTTAACCTGAGCGAGAGCCTCGCTCAGCCACAGCCGATGCCTTAGCCACCAAAGATGAGTATGGCATGTTATTGTCGCCTTTCGCTCCTAGGCTGTGAAATTATCCCGCCGGGGTTGTTTTAATGCAATTGGTGCGCTAAAAATCTCGCATGACAAAGCCAACATCTCAAATCGTTAAACAGGCTCGTGTTTCCCGTCCAGAGCGAACA
>JANMLD010000318.1:0-10177 GCA_031372345.1 Pirellula sp. | reverse complement strand
AGCAAGTTCTCGGTCTCGCCGGAGAGCGGAAGCAATAGTTGGCGAGATGAAGCCCACGGGGAGTTTTATCCCAAAGCCATTGTCACAACCTCGAAATCGCCATTCGTGGCTGTTCAGTGCGACGCGATCATCCAAGATGATTGCGTATCAGTGGATTCTTCCGTCATGACTGCACTCAAACTGCAGCCTGGCGACATGGTTTACGTCATGAATCCATAAGCCAGCTGGTGCTTAGGCGAGAGTCGAGAGTCGATGTGAAACGACCCATCATCATCCGAAGCGTGAGTGCAGGACCTGTCCCTCGCTTACGCTTCGGGTTGGGATACCGTTCGATTACCGAGGTGCCAAAATCCAAGCTGTTGCAACTGCAAAAAGCGTACATCCAAAGCAAACGATTTCCCAAAGGCTACCGATCGCTTCGATGGGAAAGAAAGCTTGTGTCATGGGAAGTGCACCTTTTGATTGAGCCTCACCAACGGACGGGAACTAGCTGGACGTACCGAGTTGGGTCGATACCGTTGTGAAAGTTGACTTGGCGTTCTTACCAATGCTTGTAACGGCTGTTAGGCAAACAACGATAATGAGCGATAGCATAACGGCATATTCGACTGCCGTCGGTCCGTCTTCACTCTTTAAAAAACGTTTCAGTTTCATCGCGAAATTATTCATTGGAATTTCCTCCGGCATGATTTGTTGCGATTAGCAACAGAGCAAACAGTAGATTCCGAATTCATCGCCATGACTTCGAATCCTACGGGGCAAATGGGCGTTTGTCTTGCAACAAGTGTTCCACATTGGAACTACGAATCAAACTTAGGACATCAACAGCGCCAGTCAAATTTTGGGAGGCAATAACTTTAAGGATTTTCGCAAACAGAAGCGATTTCGCGATTACTTGCACCAATTTCTGGCGAAAAAGTTCGGGTTATTCGGATTATGAGGATTAGTGTAGCACAGCACTCCGTGCTGTGACTGGCGTGCTGTGACTGGCGTGCTGTGGTCGTCGTGCTCTCGTCGTCGTGCTTTCTTGCAGCGCCTCTCGACACGGAGTGTCGAGCTACACTTGACACGGAGTGTCGAGCTACGCTTGGCCTACCACCGACCCACAATCGTATGGAGCCCATCTTGGTCTTTGACGCCTGGCAGGCATCGTTCGAGATAAGGTGCTTCGCTCGCGAAAATGACGTAAGTACCCGGTGAGAGCACCGTTGTAACGCCACTCTTATTGCTCAATAGACTTGTCCAAGTTACTTCTTCCGTGATCTGATGCGCGTTGTTGGTGCGGGCTTGCCTGAACGCGGATCGGAAGGAGAAAAAGTCCAAAGAGAATTGTCCCAATGATGTTTGGTCAGCGGACGGGGAATCCGCAGGAGGAGCGAGTGGCTGTGTTTTGTATTCCTTTTGCAAAGCGAGTGATGTTTCGTCCCTCGACGAGACGATGCACTCTGCTCTCTGTCCCGGTCCCACGTCGGAGGCGATGAAGTATTCGCCCTTTGGATCTACAAAAACCGCTTTATTCCAAGTGAAATTGGATTGATTGAGAATGGATGGACCACCCAGAATCGGATCGTGATCAGAACCACGCTTGAGAATAAGGAGTTTTCTTAATGGATGCGTGAGGGAAAACTGCGTTTGCGAACGGGGAGCCAAGATGCCGCGATACAGTTGCATTCCATCGACTTCGAATTGCTCGCAATCCGGTAGAGAGGCGTAGGAATTCACGGTCATAGGGACAAATTGCGTTTCGCTCGCAATGTTCATCCCCTGATTCGAAACGGTTGCGGCAAAGTAACTTTGTCGCGACCATACCATCCCATCCCCTTTCTCATCCACAAACGAAAGAGAGCGAGTGCGAGAGACAGCGCCTAAACCGTCTTTGAGAAGCCCGTAACTAAACAAGAAGAAGGTGCAAATGGCTGCGGTCAGCGGCATCAAGACGACTAGCCAAACCCGGCGTTTGTGCTGATGGCTCCAATACATGATGCCCGGTACAGCACCACCCACAAACAAAACAACGAAGATTAGGAACGGTATCGCAGGTGTTCGTCCCACCGATGGAATGAGCCAATCCCAGAAATCATCGCCAATTCCTTGCGATAACCTGTTTATACGATTGGTGGAGTCATACAAGACTTGGGAAGTTATCGCTTTGGTTCTGTCCTCCCACGCACTGGAATTGTCAGAACGGCGCCGATTGTCCAAGTACATGGTTCCAAACCCGTGTGGGAGCAGGATTGGCTTCTTCAGCTCGATTGAACTTTGCGAAAGGGAACCGTCACTTAGCGTGCCCGAAACTTGCGTCTGCGGAGTGGAATCGATGAGGTCATCGTAGATTCGACTGATAAAGATACTCGGCGAAGCAAGTTTCCAATCGACATACGACTTGCCTACTTCCAACAGGTCCTTCAAAACAGGATCGATTCCTTGTTGCAAATCATACGGAATGACACGGGCATCTAGCCACACATTGGCCGGGCTGTTTGACCCATCCAAGGCCGATTTCCCAATGGCTAGCTGGAGGCGATCCCAAAGGGTATTCTTCAGCAGATCCAATCTCGGAGGATCGAAGTCCGATGGCAGGATATACTTTGTTTTCGTTTTGGAACTTGTTTGACTTTTCTGGCTACCCTTGGTGGACTCGACGAGTTGTCGGGACAAGTCAAGCGGCAAGGAGTTGGCAACGGCCGACGCGGAACTTACTTTATTGATCGCCAGGTATCCGCCAGCCAGAACATATTGGTTGAGACACTCCAGCCCCGTAGCGTCCAAACGGGCGAGGTCGTCAAAGCCGATGGAAACATGTTCAAGATTGCTTAGTAAAAGCCAGTTGGAGGGCAATTTGCGAATATCACCGAACGCACTCACTTGCTGGACGCCATCCGCGATCGTTTCCTGCGAATACCAATTTCCAGTTTCCGCCATTTCGGCGAGAGCTTCCAGCCGACGAGAATCATCTTTCGACGATTCGGTGGAAATGAGAATAAGGTTTTGGCACTCTCTGCCACCTGCGCGGCCGTTGTATACATAAACTCGCTGTCCAGTCAATTTCCGTCCGTTGAGAGTAGCGGTGATACCAAATTGATTTCGTCGAAAACCTGACAATCCATTTCCTTCGAGTAGGAAGTTGCCGAGCATTTCGCCCTTGGCTTCGCTCGTTCCATTCTCAATAGGGATGTCAATGCACGTTTTTGCGTCGGTCCCTTCCGAATAGATGGATGATCCCATGATAAGTCTCAACGATCCGTCTCGTTTGAATGTGAGTCCTTTTCGCGGAACGACTCGCACGCGGACGGGGCAGTATCCCGGCCTACCAAACCAATTTGGAAAGGACACATAGATAGACACGTCACCCGTTTCGCCTCCAAAGGCATTAGTGATAAGATGTTCTCGTTTAAACTGGCTCAGGTCAATTTGTTGTGCTTGGCCAGCCAACGGACAAACAATGCATGCCGAAAAAAGAAAGAAAAGGCAAGCGAAGCTACGGAAGTGTTTTTTTACGGGCACGATAGTGTCTAATGGGTTCATCCAATGCTTCTACAACCTGACGTTAGATTGCGACTCATTCGACATTATAGGAATTATTAACCATAGCGTGTTGTCGGCCAACCAACAAATCGACAAGAAGACGAATTGCTGCTCAATGAACTCAGATAAACGTTTAGTCTGGCCTGCTTGGGTCTTGCGAGGCGCGGCCTTGTACAACTTGATATGGGGTACTTGGGTTATTCTGCTACCAAACCACTTGTTCGATCTGACAGGAATCGACCGTCCGAACTACCCCGGAATTTGGCAGTGCGTCGGAATGATCGTTGGGGTTTACGGCATCGGATACTGGATTGCCGCCAGGGACTTTGTCAGGCATTGGCCAATCGTGTTGGTCGGCTTGATCGGGAAAATACTTGGTCCCATCGGATTCTTGCAGAGTGCTGTCACGGGGCTTCTACCCTGGTCTTGGAGCCTGACAATCCTTTTCAATGATGTGGTGTGGTGGCTACCATTCACCGCAATGCTTTACATTGCGGTGAAATTTCACAATGCCCCAAAGAGTGACGAATTAGAATCACCAATCGTCGAAACAGTTAGTCGACGCACCATGGTTTCCAATGGCCAAAACCTTTGGGAATTGGGACTGCATCAAAAACTGCTTTTGATTTTCGTTCGGCACGCTGGATGCACTTTTTGCAGAGAAACGCTCGTTGAACTCAAAGGCAAATTGCCCGGATTGCAATCTCAGAAAATCACGCCAGTGGTCGTTCACTTGGGCACACAAGATGATGGCCAGAGGATGCTGAATCGGGCTGGACTGCAAGCGACACTTCACGTTTCCAATCCCAACGCTGACCTATACCGTGCCTACGAACTCAAGCGAGGCCAATTGTCGCAGTTGCTCGGGCCTCGCGTCTGGTGGCGTGGTTTTCAGTCTGCAATCCTGAAAGGGCATGGAACGGGACCGCTAGTGGGAGATGGATTCCAATTGGGAGGAGCGTTCTTGGTCGAAAACGGTAGAATCATCAAATCCTTCCCAGCCAAAGACGCCGCCGACAAAGTTCCGTTCGAGTGCTTGCTCGAATAACCCAATCCCAAATCAGTCCAGTCAACATGCCAAGCTCCGCTGAATTAGAACCCCTCAGCCTTCAAAACGTACGAACGCTGCTCGCAAAACAAGGGATTGACGAAGGCTCTTCCCCAGCACTCGATGACAAACGGATTTTGCAAGCAGCCTTAGGCTTAGCCACCATCCTGCAACAACGTGCCAGCCAGTTGCAGACGCCACAAGAGCGCCGCCAGCAAGCCGAACTCGACCGCATGCTTCAGCATCCCGAAGACAAGGCTACGCTGACACAGATCACGGATCAAAGCTTTCGCAGTATGTTAACCGGTCGCGTCGTCGATCAAATGGTTCACATCCTCGATGTTCAAGGTGTACCACGATTCTTTAGCGTCTTTGATCAAGCGCTCCTCAAGGGATTCCAATCCTTTGGCGAGTATTTGCCCGGCGTTGCCGTGCCCATGGTCAAAGAAAAGATGCGCAAGGAAACCGCCAACGTGATTCTGCCAGCGGAACACGACAAGCTATGCGGACACCTGCGCGAACGTTCGCAGGAAGGCTTGCGAATGAATGTCAATTTTCTCGGCGAAGCCATCCTCGGCGAACGCGAATCCAGTCGTCGTCTCGACCGATACCTTGCTGCCTTGCAATTGCCTGAAATTGAATGCGTCTCGATCAAGATATCCACGCTCTATTCGCAAATCTCCCCGTTAGCGCGCAAACACTCGATTCGGACCGTCTCCGACAGGTTGGAGTTGCTTTATCGCGCTGCTGCCAAAGAAATGTTCGTTCGAGCCGATGGCCAGAAAATCCCAAAGTTTGTGTACCTCGACATGGAGGAATACCGCGACCTCCATTTGACCGCCGAAATCTTCATGCACACGCTCTCGCGCAAAGGCATGGAAAACGTCCGAGGCGGGATTGCCCTTCAAGCGTACATACCAGACTCGTCATTGGTGCAGGAATCCATTACGCAGTGGGCCGTCGAGCGATTTAAGAAGGGTGGTTCGCCGATCACGATACGCATCGTCAAAGGTGCCAACATGGAGATGGAACGGGTCGAAGCGTCCATCCGCGGCTGGCCCCAAGCCCCCTATCGCTCGAAAATCGACACGGACGCAAACTACAAACGGATGGTGCGCTACGGGTTGAAACCGGAGCATAGCCAAGCAGCCCGACTGGGGATCGCTTCCCATAACTTGTTTGATCTAGCCTATGGCATGATGCTCGCTGCGTCGCAGGGGAACGTCGATCGCGTTCAGTTCGAAATGCTTGAGGGAATGGCCAATCATCAGCGCCGAGCGATGTTTGAATTGAGCCGTAGCGTACTTCTTTACGCACCCGCTTGCCAACGCGAAGAGTTTATCAACGCCATCGGCTACCTTGTCCGCCGAATGGACGAAAACACCGGCCCCGATAATTTCTTGAGACACGCGTTCAAAATATCAGCCGGCAGTTCCACTTGGCAGCGACTCGAAAATGGATTTCTCGAGTCGGTCGAACGCATCGATACCGTTTCCGTCCAGCCTCGACGTCAGCAAGATCGGCGCATTGCTCCGGTGATGCCCCCCAAGCCCACCAACTGGCAATCACTCGTCAATGAACCGGATACGGATTTCTCCTTGGTGGCCAACGCTCACTGGGCACACGCTATCGTCGAACAATGGCAGCCACGCTGTGACTCTCTCGCGACTTTCATTCCATTATCCATCGGCAGCCAGGAACAGGAAGGAAATGGAAACGTCTATGAATCCTTGGACCCATCTCGCCCCGGAACCATCGCAGCGAAATACAAACAAGCCGACGAATCTCAAATCCGTGCGGCAGTCGATTGTGCCAGCAAAGACCTATCAGGCTGGGGATCCCTCGAACCAAGTGAGCGTTATCGAATCTTACGCAACGTCGCACAGGAACTTCGAATCGCCCGACGCGATTTAATCGGAGCTGCCATCGCAGACGCAGGCAAAACAATTCCAGAGAGCGACCCCGAAGTCAGTGAAGCCATCGATTTCGTGGAGTTCTATGCCCGATGCGCACTCGAACTCCAACGCGATCCTCAAGTAAAGGCCAAGCCTGCGGGGGTCGTCGTGGTCGTCAGCCCTTGGAACTTTCCAATCGCAATCCCGTGCGGCGGAATCGCAGCGGCCTTAGCAGCGGGCAATACTGCAATTCTGAAACCCGCTTCCGATACGGCCCTGCCCGCATACGTCATGTGCCAATGCTTCTGGCGTGCTGGCGTTCCTCGCGAAGCGTTGCAGTTTGTTCCATGTAGCGGTGCGATGGCCGGCCGACATATGCTCAATAGACCTGAGATCGCTCGTGTGATACTAACGGGCGGAACTGAGACTGCCTTGACCATCTTGAATCAAACTCCCACGCTCCACCTGTTGGCAGAAACGGGCGGCAAGAACGCGACCATCGTCAGCGGACTCAGCGACCGCGACTTGGCCATCAAGGACATTCTGCATAGTGCTTTTTCGCACGCTGGCCAAAAGTGCAGTGCGACCTCTCTCATCCTACTTGAAGAAGAAGTCTTCGAATCGGTTGAATTCCGCGAGCAGTTTGTGGATGCCGTATCCAGTCTCAAAGTGGGATCGGCCTGGGATTTGTCAACCAAGATGGGGCCATTGATTCGGCCTCCTTCCGACGATTTATTGCGAGGACTCAAAGAGTTGGAAACAGGCGAAAGCTGGGCGGTCATGCCAACACAGCTTGGCGATAACCCATGCTCCTACTCTCCGGGTGTGAAATGGAATACCACCGCAGGTAACTTCACGCACATGAATGAACTGTTCGGCCCTGTTCTCGGCGTCATGAAATTTCGAAGATTGGCCGAAGCCATTCAAATGGTTAATGCAACGGGCTTCGGACTGACTAGCGGGCTTGAATCGCTAGACGACCGCGAGCAAAAGATTTGGCGAGATTCGATTCGTGCCGGCAATCTCTACATCAATCGCCCGACCACAGGGGCTGTCGTTCTCCGGCAACCATTCGGCGGCATGGGCAAGAGCGCTTTCGGGCCAGGAACCAAAGCAGGCGGCCCCAACTATGTTGCAACCCTCATGGCGTTTGACGACTTTCAAACAGAGGCAATCGGGCCAGATTCGGGACAGCTGCCGGAGTCGAGCGTGCTGCTTACTTTCTGGCATAGGCTCGATCGATCGAGTCGATTGCTGTTGGATTTACCTGGATCAACCGCATCGCAGATCTCGCAACTTCGGTCGGCCATACTTTCCTATGACCGCTTTGCGAAAGAAGAGATCTTGGTCGAGCACGACCATTTCAAATTGGTTGGGCAAGACAATCATCGCCGCTATTTGCCAGCTTCACCGTTGCGAATTCGGCTTCATGCAGACGACACGACATTCGACATTGCAGCACGCTGCTCGGCGGCCATAGCGACCCATTGTAGAGCAACCGTGAGCTATCCATCTTCGGTACATGAAGCGACTGTCGCGGCTTTGGAGAAGATGACCTACGAGTGGGCTGGCAGAATCGAGTTCTTGGAGGAAAGCGACGAGGAACTGGTGCATTCAATTGAAAATGGACAGGTGGCCCGTTTGCGCTACGCAGCAGCCAGTCGTGTTCCTGAATCGGTCCGCCGCTCTGCCAACCGACATCAAGTGTTCATCGCGGATCAACGCGTGTCGCAACTTGGGCGCATTGAATTGTTATGGTACGTCATGGAGCAGAGTATTTCGTTCGACTATCACCGGTACGGAAACCTCGGCCCCCGCTCCAACGAGAAGCGATCCGATACACTGTAGGCAAACAACCACGAAAGACACGGAAGACACGGAAGAAAAAAATCCTTTGTGATGATTACGAGCGATGAATACCGTTGAGATGGAAAGTAGTATTCATTTTAGCCAGAAAATGACGAATTCTATTCTTTCAAGTCGACTACTCACTTCCTTTTTCGTGTGGTTCGTGTATTTCGTGGTTCGATCCCACTCCATCTATTCCGATTTTAGAAGCTGCAGTTCTTTTGGAAGCCGTCGTATTTTTCCTTCACGATCGATGCACGCAATCACGCTGTGGCCAGTCACGACTATGGTCGGCAGCGATTCCGGTGCGCCGTGTTTCACGAGCTTATATCCGTGTTCGACTCTTGCACCATGACTATGTCGCAAGGAGGTGATCAACTCGAGTTCGTCATCGAACTGAGCTGGAACTCGGAAGTCGACGTGCATGCTGCGGACCACCAACATCAACCCAGTCTGCTCCAGTTCGCGATATGAGACGCCAATCGATCGCAGCATCTCGACCCTTCCACGCTCAAAGTAGTTGAGGTACTGCGAGTTGTGAACACGACCTTGGCCATCGGTCTCAAAGTACTGGACGCGGATGGGTAGTCGATGCGAGTGGCCAGAGTTGGGTTCGGTGGATCTGTGCATTTCTTCGATTCGTTAAGTGTTTTTGCGACTACGGACCATCGTGATGCCGTCGATTGCAAATCCTATGCAGCCTTGATACGGATCGACTTACCCATCGACTTACCTGTTCGGCAATACACGATCGCATTGCCGCGTTTGCCAGCGATCTCGGTCGCCCCACAACGGTTTAGAGTATAAGCGATCTGTTGGGCAAACCAGCGCGGTTGACCTAGATGCTCAGCCAGCTCCTTAGTATCGAAGGTGCCTGGCAGTTTAGGATTTCCAAGTAGCCTCCATAGATCTGGAATTCCTTTCAGCACATTGGATTCGCCTACCTTTGCTAGATGCTGGTCCAGTGACTTGTATTGCTTGCGGCGTCGGTGTTTGTTAACTCGGTCAAGTCGCTGCTCGATACACTCGACCGAAAGCACTTCCAAGGAAAGTTTCGGGCTGGGAAATACCTGCGTAAAATGGATCAGTTCGCGAAAAATATCGATCGACGCTAGTTTCTTTGGGCTCTTTCGACGGCGGAGCAGTTCGCCACCCTCTCGATCGAAAGTCTCGATCCACTTGCAACTGATGAGAGGTTTAATGATTCTAAGTCGGTGCCCATTTTCTAGAAGTTTTAAAGCTTTGTTCCGAATCGAACCAAGTCCGGCGTGTTGGATTTCGACCAAAAACCCTTTGCTATCGATGGCATCGATACGAAAACCGTCCACCTTGATCTCAACGGAGTTGGAATCGGCTGCAAAATGGTATTTTAATTGACGGTGGAGCGATGTTTCCATGCCGACGTTATAGCGGTTATTGCTTTAAACAGACAAGATCTATTGTGGTACGGCGAGCGGCAGATTGCTGTATCCCAACCCGAAGCGTAAGTTCTGGAGTTGCGCGTTTTGATGTATTTCGGGCCAAAGGCCCAATCCTTTACCTAGCCCAGGCCAACGGCCTGGGTGATACGCAAAAAAGAGACTAGTTAGGGCTGAAGGCCCGACAGTTTGACAAACGGACGGGCCTTCAGCCCTAACATCATTGCGTTTTGCCTAGTCCCAGGCCGTTGGCCTGGGCTAGGCAAACTACCGAGCCTTCGGCCCTAAACACAATGGCGCAACTTCAGAAAGCGTAAGTTCTGAAGTTGCGCGTTTTGATGTATTTCGGGCCAAAGGCCCAATCCTTTACCTAGCCCAGGCCAACGGCCTGGGTGATACGCAAAAAAGAGACTAGTTAGGGCTGAAGGCCCGACAGTTTGACA
>JANMLD010000257.1:0-18929 GCA_031372345.1 Pirellula sp. | reverse complement strand
CGAACCAATGCGACGCCAGCTCGGCAGGAGCCTCGCCCTCCCGTTCATCAACCCATGCTGAGCGAGGGCCTCGCTCAGCTACTTTGTTACTTCGCTACTTTGCAGGCAAAATCCAAAACTGAGCTTGATTCCTACTGCGGATTTGTCTAGTAAAAATCATCTGAACTGCGAGCGCTAGCCGCGTTCCAAAAATCATTGCATCGGCTAACGCGGCTAGCGCCCGCGGGTAAGTTAAGTAAAGTTAGGCACCCATGACGAAACGCATCTTAATTGTTCGTCTATCCGCCATTGGGGACTGCATCCTCAGTGTGCCCGTCCTGAATTCCATTCGTCGAAATTTCCCCGATTCTCGCATAGGTTGGGTGATCGAGGGGGCAGCATCGCAACTGATTCACGGACACGCGGCCCTCGATGACATGTTCGTGGTCCCCAAACGAGCGTTTCGTTCTCTTCGTGCGTTGTGGACTCTTGCCTCGCAACTCCGCGAATGGAAACCCGATATTACCCTTGATTTGCAGGGGCTAACCAAGAGTTCGCTCATCGCATGGTTGTCCGGAGCCAAATCCCGACTAGGCTTCCAATGCGACCAGTTTGACGGTCGTGAATTGAGCCGTTTTCTCAACAATCGACTCTACAAACCCGAGTCGGAGCACATCGTTGATCGAAGCCTGGAATTGCTTAGGCTACTCGGCGTCAATGACTCAACGGTATCCTTCGATTTGCTCGAGCAGGATAACGACGCGAAGTTTGCAGACAGAACGGTGCGGTCAAAGCAACTGGAAGGCCGGTTTGCCATCATTAATGTCGGCGCGGGTTGGGTCTCTAAAATCTGGCCGTCGGACAGATACGCTAGCATTGCAAGGCATCTAGGTGAGAAGTGGGGAACGTCAAGTCTTGTAGTATGGTCAGGCCAGGAGGAAAAGCTAGCAGCCGATCAAGTCGTTACTGAATCGGGTGGCCATGCAATACTCGCGCCTCCGACCACCCTAACGCAGTTAGGTAGCTTGATTCGGAGGGCGAGTTTATTCGTAGGCTCGGACACCGGCCCGATGCATTTGTCGGTTGCGCTCGGAACACCCACCATAGGCTTGATCGGGCCCATGCCGATCGAGCGAGTCTGTCCCTATGGGCCGAACAACGCAGGCGTGCAAAATGTTAGCTTGTTAAAAACTGCGAATCGGAGAACCGACTGTACTCCGATGCTCTCCATTTTTTCCGAGCATGTCATTCAGGTCTGCGATCAGTTGATGGACCGTAACTTGCGGGCACGCCGAGCAAGTTAGCTCTTGCAAGCCAACGGGAAGTACCTTGCCTTGGTCTAGCCACGAAAACGCACAAAAATCACAAAAAATTTCGACCTGTACGATTAGATTGAAAAAAGCCTCGCTCCGATCGGATTGAAAACCCGGTAGGAAAATTACGGGTAGGAAAATTCTTTGGAAACTCATCTTCCTACCCTTCATTTTCCTACCTTATCAGCGATTGTTCCAGAAAGGGCGACTTGTTCTAGCACTTTTGTGTGTTTCAATCGTACAGGCCGAAAAATTTTGAAAGCTCGATTCAACAGATCCTCCGGTTTGTGGCTTTTGTGATTTTTTGTGGCTAGTAAGAATATAGCGGTGTGTGAGGGTGCCCAGTTCGAATTCAGTCGGGTTCAGTTTTGTCTCGGTTGCGTTTCCGCAGAGCCTGTTAAGATGCTGGATCTTCCAAACGGCACTTGTGTTCATTTGCGAGTCAATTAGTCTTGCCGGGTGAGGGCGATCATTGAAAGGATCACAGACAATTGCCGATGGTTGAGCGTAACGACACACCGGAGCGTCAGCCTTGTCACTATTTTGCCACGAAACCAGTTTATTTGTGTTTTCTTCCCGGTAAATCCCGTAAACTGGATCTCGCGTTACGCTTCTCTTCTCTTCGTACGACGATTCCTATACGGGGACTATGCCGATGATGACTGCAACTCAACGATCTGTGGCACAAACGCGAACAACCAAGCGCGTTCGGCCATCCGAAGTACTGCCAGTATCCAATTCGCCCTTTACCCTAGCTCAGGAGCTTGAGCCGTTTGGCAAGTGGGTCGGAGAATCCATTTGGGTTCCACCGAAAGATTCAGGCACTGAATTCGCAAAGACCATGCTAAGCCAGCATGGACTACTGTCCTCCAAGAGCGAGTGCTGGTCGGATGTGGTCGAGCAGCACAAGGCATCTTTTCAGCAAGTGCGTGAAATCGATCTTTGCAAAGCCTCGATTCGATTACCGAAAGGTAAGTTGTTTGTCAGCGTCACCGAACAAGACCGTTTCGATGAGATTACGGATGTCATACCCAACTGCGTGCGGACTCGACTTGAGGAGTTTTTGGATGGTCCCGGGAAGCAGAAAGGGGTCAAGGTCTACTACCTTAAGCCATTGTGTGTTGAGCGCGGCGATGATCTCATTTTCACTTCTCGCGAAAGTGTCATGGCAGCGATTAGGCTTATTCAAAACGAATCGTTTTCGGCCTATCGCCGAATGTACTTGCAACACCGACCGGTGCGATCCCTGTTGAGTGCTGTCGATGTTGGGTTGCGTATCCCACGAAAAATGATCGTTGATTATCAGCAACGCAAACAGCGAGCTATCGACGCTTATCAAGCTCAACTGGAATTCAAACGCAGAAAAGGGGCATTGCGTGCCAGTAACTTACATCGCCGTTTTCGGACGGACGGCTGCACGTTTGATGAAATGCTCGCGTTATGCAATCCGCTGAACCGAAACGACGTGATTGAGCAGTTCGGAATCGAAAAAAAGCTATCTCAAGCACAACGTGACAGGTTGAAGAGGGCGGCTCTTCAAAGCATCCCATGGTTCGTCGCTCTTTCGCTTGGCATCTCGTACGCGACATCGGCCGCGGCCTCGATCGCCATCACACTCGCTCCCCCCTTGATGGTTTGTGACCCCGCTTTCGTAGCTGAGATGCCCGGTTCGAAAGGAGAACTACTCAAAATCGGTCACTTCGATGAAGTCGGCGGTGTTACCCACATCGAGATTTGAAAGTAGTAGGACGATTACTGGGACGTGGCGGATGCTGCCAGCATCCGAACAAAATCGAGATACTGTCAGCATTCGATCCGACGCTAGCGGGCCAATTGCAAGAGATTGATCTCATGACAACAGAAGACGTAATTACAAACAAGGTTGGTCGAATTGGACACATCGCATTGAATCGTCCGAAGGCCCTCAATGCACTCAATTGGAACATGATACAGTGCATCCACATGGCACTTGAAAATTGGGAAAAAGATGACTCTGTCGAAGCAGTATTGGTTAGCGGGGCGGGAGAAAGAGCATTTTGTGCGGGTGGCGACGTAAAGAGTATTTATTGGGCGGGTAAAGCGGGTGATGTGGGGCGAAACGGAACTTTGACGGCGGATTTTTTTCGCGAGGAATACACGCTTAACTATCGCATTGCAAATTACCCTAAGCCTTATCTGGCTTACCTCGATGGGGTGACCATGGGTGGCGGTGTGGGCATCTCCGTTCTAGGATCCCATCGTATCGCCAGTCAGCACACCGTCTTTGCGATGCCGGAAACCGGCATCGGATTTTTCCCTGACGTGGGTGGATCCTACTTCCTGTCGCGGCAAGGACCGATCGGAATGTTGTTGGCACTGACGGGGCAGTCGATCGATTATGCTGCAACACTTGCGTTAGGTTTTGCAACCCACTTTGTGCCTCGCGAATACGGCAGTGAGCTTGTCGAACGCCTTGCAACCACGGGCGTCGAAGGGACATTGGAAGCGCTCTGCCAAAATCCACCGGCAAGCGACCTGGTTGCCAATCTGCGGAGCCTGGCCATCGCATGTTTTGATTGCAACACGTTGGACGAAGTACTTCGTCGACTTGAGCTTCACGCAGCGGCTGCTTCGGGCTTAACAACACTAGCTGGCGAAACGTTAGAAAAAATCGGGCAACGGTCGCCAACCAGTGTGGCGGTCGCTTTTGAACAACTCCGACGCGGTCGAAGTATGTCGTTGCGAGATTGTTTAATAATGGAGTTCCGAATCAGTCAAGCGTGCATGCAAGGCCATGATTTTTATGAAGGAATCCGTGCCTTACTGATCGACAAGGACCACGCACCCAGGTGGTCACCCGACACGATCGAGGGTGTGGGGCCGCCATTGATCGCGCAGCATTTCGAGTCGTTAGGAGATCGGGACTTAGATTTGGGATAGTTCGTGGCGGATGCTGCCAGCATCCGAACCGACGCTACCAGCGTCGCCCACATCGTTGCCATTACGGGCTGGCGTAGAGTTTAATCGTCCCGTCGATGCCGCGTTCATTTTGGACCGTGGATTGCGTTACGATTCCGAAGGCTGACTGAACTTGGTTCCATTTTGGAACATCCGCCTTTGCGACCCCTGGAATCACTACGTTGGTTAGACAAAGAGATGGTAGGTCCATTGAGCCGTATTCTTTGTGGGTTGGCTCGGGTAGTCGATTCCAACTGCGTTCGAACCATGATCGCAAATAGATTGCTTGTTGCATTGAGAACGAAGGGGACTTTAGCTTTTGCAGGTGCGCGCTCCAAAGGGCCGGACGTCCACGATTGACTCCTCCCGGAACGCCTGCCCCAGAAAGTAATCCCTTGAGCCATGCCGTATCGGTTGAAAGATAAAGGTACTTTTCATCGATGGCTGCGGCTGAGATGGTCTGGTTTTCGCCCTTGCCGACAGCCACAAAAAGGGATTCGTCATTGACGGTACTCCAGACGCGGTACGCACCGATTTGCTCGGCTTGGATGTCTTTGTCGTTATCGAAGAGCTTGTTGACAGTGACCGATGCTTTCTTTGCATCTTGCAAAAGGACGGCCCACGTTTGATTGTGCTGAAATTGTCCCGGGTTTTTTTTGTCGGGGCTCGTGCCCCCAAAGCTGAACATCAACGGACCGGACGGATAAATGAGTTCCTTTCGCACATCGACCTTCGGTCCTTCCGGGTCCGTTAAGAGGCTATCCACGAGGTCCGCGAAGTTTCCCGGTGTCTCCTCATCGATCATCTGATCGACAGCGTGGCTTACTCCTTGAAACCATGGCTTCATATCGAGGTAGGAAATCGCCACTTGATCCATTGCATCGGTTAGGATCTTTGGTGGCTCGACCATGGGCCCCGATTTGAAACTGAACATCGCTAGCCCTTTTGCCAGTGGAGGGGGCAGTTGCAGCGAGTAGTTAAGTTTCCAGGAAGCGTCAGTTGGTGAAGGGGGCAACAACGTGCCACTCAACACTCCAAGACCGTCAAGCCCGAACAATTTGGCGGACCGCTGGAGTTTTGGTTCTTTCTTCGCTGCATAATTGTTGAGGAGCGCCCAGGGAGACAGCCAAAAACGTGTTTCGCCATTGCCCCACGTTCCGGACTCAAAGGCAGGTTGAATCGAGCCAGGAACCGCCGATGCCTGCATGCTTTTCATGGTTGGTGACCCGAGCCATTGCTGCACGGCCTTCGAGGAAGATGACAGGCAGGTCCATTGTGAGCCGATGGCAATGCAAGCTGACGATTCGGACTTTCCGTCGCTTCGCAACGAATAGAACTTCGTTCCGTCGTTCATTGGAACCACTTGGAATCGACTCAAGCCGCCCTGATTCTCCATCCAACGTTGCACAAACGGGTGCTTATCGGCGTTTGGTCCTAGCTTCGCCAGAAAGAGCAAGGATGTTTCCCGATTACCGTCCAAGATTGCAGCCACCGCGCCCGCTTGTTCAATGGCGCTAATGTCTTGCCAATCCAATCCAAGCCACGGTCGGGGATTGAGTAGCGAACCGACGTTTGCCGCTTTTTGCTTGGCGAGTACGGTTTGCCAAAGTGGCCCGCTGAGTTGCTTGCCAATGTCCGTTCGCTCTAGGACTTTGTAGCTGTTTTGAACATTCTGCGAAGTGAACAACAATTGTGTCGTCTCCGGCAGCACCTCTGGCAGATTCGCTTGACCTAGAAAATCCTTAGCACTCACAAGGCCACTAGCAAATGCAACGCAAAGGAGGCTTAGCCATGTTTGATGGAGGTTCAATGCGAATCGAGAGGAGTCGTTATTCATAGGTTAAGTGCTCAACGGGATTGATTTTTGAAGCGTTCCAGGCCGGTAACCAGGCCGCAATCGTGACGATAGCCAAAGTGCCTAACGCGGAACTGGCCATCAGTAGAAAATTCCATTCAAACTCGGGGGTGTAACCCAACAGGGCTTCGCTGCATCCATAGATAACAAGAACGGTCGTGATGCCTCCGAACATGCCAAACGCCACCCCAATCACGCCGAGCAGCCAAGCTTGGACCAGAACGGTGAGCATCAATTGCCCTCGACTGGCACCGACGATCCTCAACAACGAAAAATCTCTTGCTTGTTCTAGCATGTTCATGGCCAGCGTGGTTGCGATTCCAAAGCCGCCGGTAATAAAGGAAATGAAAACAACACACCATATTCCGGCCGTCACACCGGAAATCGTTTGTTCTACCCCTTGTCGCATTTCGCTGCCACGTCGCATCTCAAAACCGTATTGCTCTTTGACCGATTCGATCGCTTTTTCGGCTGCGTCTAAGTGTTCTGGGGAAACCGAAATGGCATACCAGTCGAAGCCGGTCACTTCAAAGAATCGCTGCGCGGTGGAACGCTTGATAATGAGAGACATCCCACCGTTTGCAAAATTGGCGTTCACGCCACCTATCGTGGTCGGAAAGGCACGACCATTGACCGTGATGGTCAGCCCGTCGCCAGCTTTTTTCCCAAGTTTCTTGGCCAGAATCGATCCAATGATGACTTGATCGCCGTCGATGATGGCTCGAGCTTTTTCCGTCGTCATGCCTTTGGGTTCGGTGGGGAAAGGGGCTGCTTCTGGGAATTCACGAACCAAGCACATGACCGTCTTTTGGTCGACTTGGCACCAAACAAATCGGATCGCATTGGACCAACGCACGCCTGGCAACTGCTCGACAAGCTCTCGCAGCGGGTCTTCGGAATCGATCAATAGCGAAGGAGCTTGTGTGCTGATCAAGAATAGATCACCCGGAAGTGTGCGGTAGTACCAACGTTTGATTTCAGCCGTATTGCTCATGAGCGATTGACCTAAGCCGACCGCGCCGCAAAGCGAAATCACCAGGAAGCCTGCATTGAGCGATGTGCGCTCTGGCCTACGGATCAATTGATACTTGGCGACCTCCAGCGGAAATCCGTTTCGGAGACGCGCCAGACGATCGATGATCCAAATCAGTGGAACCAGTCCCGTGGGCAACCAGAGCAAGTAGGCGAGCAACGACAACAGCCCAATGCCGACACCCCATTCCGCAGGCAACCATTCCAAGCGCACACAGTAGAGACCAAAAAAGGAGGCGAGCCAGAGCACAAAGCCATTGCGAATCGATTTCCATGGAAGTCGCGTGTTCTCAACAAGCGTGGGCTCGCGGAAACTCTCTAGGGGCGAGACCGCCTCCTGTTGCTTTTGAGCGAACCAGACAACAAAGAGAGTTAAGCAAGGAATAAAGACCGTGATTGCTATCAAGGCAGGCCACGGCACCGAAAAATTGCCAGGTGGTGCTTGCAAAACACCTGACAGGACACGTCTCATAATCACCCCAAGTCCCAAGCCTGCAACCAACCCAAAAACGACACCCACCAAGCTGATCGTAAGCGCCTCGAAAACAACCGCGCGAATCACCTGCTGTGACGTTGCCCCCAAACATCTGAGGATTGCAAAGTAAGGGCGTCGTTCCGCAAGGTTCATTCGAGTTGTATTGAGCAAGATGTACGCCGCCATGGCGACCGCGAGTGCACTCGCAAAGGACAGTCCTAATTCCGTGGACTTCAAAAGATCGTCAGCCAGTCCTACCGTATTCGTCCGTTCTTTCAACATGAGTTGTTCTGGAACATGCAGGCTTAGACGATCCATGATTCGTTTTTTTTCCAGTTCGCTATCGTCGTTTAGAAACAATCGGTAGCGATCCACTTGACCTGGAAGGGCAGTCGCATCTTGTAGCCAAGCCAGATCGACCATCATCCCGTGCTCGCTTGAGATCCGATTCCAAGTATTGGCAGCCACGACCTTTTTCACTAGCAGTTTTTTGAAACCACGTCGGAACAAGCATTGAACGGAATCCCCCTCACTCACCTTAAGTTGCGACGCGATCAATGAGGAGATCAAACATTCGTCCTGCCCCGGCCATTGGCTATCGTCCAATTCAAGGTTCTTTTGCAGGAAGGGTCGCAACGGTAAGTCGGCTCCCGATAGTGGGATACCGATCAGCAAACCCCGGGCCTTCTGTTCTTTGAACCGGAAGATCGAACCTCGAATCAAGGTTGGCAGGGCGGCTTGCACATCGCGTTGGAGGGTCGGTAAATCGAGCGACGCTAGCTCAAACCGACCACCTTGAGCGTTCGCCATGTCGAGTGACGGCAGCCCCTGCACCGCGCTGCTCAGTTCTCGAAAGGAGGACCTAGCGTTATGGGATGCAACGATGATGCCCACCAGCGTGGCTGTCGAAAGGACCAAGCTGAGCAACGTAAAGAAAAAACGAGTGGGCCGTTGAAGCCAGTGTTGCCAAAGGACAAGTAACATAGGACTAAGTCCCTTCCCTAGACACTTTACCGCCCATCGTATGCCCTACCGCCATGGCCGTTACAGCATTCGTCGAATCATCTATAATGCGACCATCTCGCATCTTGATGACCCGGTCGGCGGCATCTGCGACCGAAGCGTCATGCGTGACGATTACGAGTGTCTGCCCCTTTTCCGCGACCAAGGCCCTGAAGAGTTCGATAACGATCCGGCTATTGGCAGAATCCAGTGCACCGGTAGGTTCGTCTGCCAGCAAGATGGCAGGTGCCATGACGAGCGCTCTCGCAATGGCAACGCGTTGGGCTTCGCCACCAGAAAGTTCTCCCGGTCGATTGCTTTGTTTGTTTCCCATTCCGACCGAGTCGAGCGCCGAGATCGCTTTCGGCAGCGCGACGCTGTTGTGAAGACCGTCGAGCCGCATCGGGACCATCACATTGTCAATCGCCTTAAGCATTGGCAACAAATGGACTTTTTGAAAAACAAAGCCGATGCGCCGCCGTCGGAGCAACGTTTGACTGTTTTCATCCAGATTGGAAATGGATTTCCCCTCAAGTTGCACTTCTCCGGTGTCGGGTCGATCCAGGCCGCCGAGCATGTGCAGCAGTGTACTTTTCCCGGATCCCGAGGGGCCGATGATGGCGACGAACTCCCCTTTTTGGATTTCCAGACTGACTCCACGCAGGGCCGGATGCGCAACGGATCCCATTTGATAGGTTTTGGTGACATCGATTGCGCGGAGCAATGGTTCCATTGGATTGTTTAGTAGACGAATGGCGGATCAAGTGGAGGATCGGAAATGCTAGCGTTTAACCGTTATCCTACGTAAAGCGTGGTAAGGCGAGCGGCAGAGTGAAAACTACTAATCATAACCCGAAACGTGAGTGAGGGACCTGCGGAATTGCCCCTCGCTTACGCTTCGGGTTGTGATATACGCTTCGGGTTGTGATAATGCAGGCTGCCGATCGCCTGAGTACGCCTACGGCTGCCTGTTAAACGATTCGTTGAACGGTGTTGGGGTTAAGCAATTCGCGGCCCAACTGGTAAAGATGAGTCGGAAATGCAATGACCGATGCCTTAAAGAATAACGATCTTGTTCCGAAACGGGGCTGGGTGCGATAGCAAAGTCCATAAATTGGGGATTCCCGCGTGCTATCCACAAAAGACACATTGCTCCCGCCAGCCGATTTTTATTAGATTGCCCAGGTTGACTTTGGCTCGTTTTGGAAAGGATTTTACATGACCTCAATCGATCTTTTGACCCTTGCTGAACGGGTTCACGGCGAGTTGTTTTCTCGTTCAAACAATGACGTTATTACCGGGGCTGCCCCTTTGGCGGACGCTTTGCCGGGGCATATTACTCTGCTGGATCATGAAAAAAACCTGCCGCGATTGCAAATATCGCACGCCTCCGCCTGCGTAACCAATCAAACCTTTCCAAATGTTGGTATCCCACAAATCGTCGTCAAGAACCCGCATGAGGCATTCACGCAGATCTGCCAACTCTTTCGGCCCAAGGTGGTTGTCACGTGCAAGCAGGGGGTGGATTCGCTTGCTAGCGTTGCAGCGTCCGCGCAAATTAGTTCTCTCGCCACGGTGGAATCCTTTGCAAGCGTTGATGAGGAGTGCATTGTTGGTGACGGCACGCATTTGCATCGAGGCGTCACCGTCATGCAGGGTTGTCGCATCGGCAAGGACTGCCAACTGTTTCCCGGTGTGGTGTTGTATCCCGGCACGATTTTGGAAGATCGGGTCGTCCTGCATTCGGGCTGCGTGGTGGGCGCACATGGATTCGGCTATCGAATGGAAGACGGAAAGCATGTCCCAACCGCTCAACTAGGCTGGGTGCATATCGAATCCGACGTGGAGATTGGTGCCAACGCTTGCGTGGATCGCGGTACCTATGGCGCGACTCGTGTCGGCGAAGGGACCAAGATCGACAACTTCGTGCAGATTGCGCACAACTGCAACATTGGCAAACACAACCTGATCTGTGCGCATGCCGGCATAGCGGGCAGCGCTAGCACAGGTGACTATGTTGTTATTGCTGGACAAGTAGGCGTGCGAGACCATATCAAGATCGGTTCTCGTACCATGGTTGGAGCCCAATCCGGTGTCATCTCGGACACCGGCGAAGACAAGATACTGCTCGGTAGTCCTGCGATTGCTCGCAACGAACAAGCGATCCTATTCGCGTCCATCAATCGGCTCCCAGAACTTCGAAAGACCGTCAAGCAATTGACAAAGCAAGTTGCAAACCTGATGGACCAAGAGAAAACAATCGAATGAACAACGCAAAATCGATTGGTATTGTCGCTGGCTGGGGTGAATACCCGTTGGCCGTTGCTCGCGCACTTCGCGAGAAAGGATATGACGTTGTGGTCGCGGCCGTGCATGGGCACGCGTCGAAAGAAATTGAGACCCTTGCGAGTCATGTCCAATGGATTGGCGTTTGCAAGCTGGGTGGTATGCAACGATTCTTTCGACAGCACGGCGTCAGCCACGTTTGCTTAACGGGAAAACTGTTCAAGGATAGAATCCTGTTTCACGGATGGGGCTGGATGAATCACTTTCCCGATTGGGAGTGTGTGAAGACCATGTTGCCACATTTTTTTTGGCGCACCCACGACACGACCGATGATTCTCTGCTGGGTGCGGTGGTAACTTCGTTCGGGCGGCGCGGGATCATGACAGTTCCAGGGACAGAATTTGCAACACAATTGATTGCGCAAGAGGGAGTGCTCACGCGACGCAAGCCGAGCAACTTCGAACGGGACGACATCGCATTCGGTTGGACGATAGCCAAGCAAATGGGTGGCCTCGACGTTGGCCAAAGTGTGACGGTGCGAGACAGAACGATCTTAGCGGTGGAAGCCATTGAGGGTACGGACGCTTGCATTGTTCGGACTGGCCAAATATGTCCGCGTGGTGGTTTTACGTTGGTCAAAGTAGCCAAACCGCAGCAGGACATGCGCTTCGATCTTCCCACGATCGGCCCACAAACCATTGAAAAGATGGCGTTGGCTGGCGGGAAGGCGATTGCGATCGAAGCTGGCAAAACGATTATCATCAATCGCGAAAAAACAATTCGCTGCGCCGAAGAAAACGGGATCACCATTATCTGCCGAAATTGATGTTGACGCACTTTCGCGGAGCGAAAGGCGACAATGGCTTGCCACACGTAATTACTGACGTGCCACACTTAGGCACTACAGTTCCTCAATGCCGTACGCGATGCGGTCGACGATGTCTTCGGTTGTCTTGGGATTAAAAAAGACGGCCTTCCAAGCTGGGATGTGGATACCGTTGGGGCAGTAACCAAAGCTAGTTGTAAAGCCCAGCCTAGCATCCAGTGTCGGGTCCATCATTTTGGTTCGCTTGTCGAACAGCTGTCTGACTTCGGGAAGATAGCGAGCGAGTTGTTCTGGAGTCAATTCGTTTCGGACCAATCGCTGATAGATATCCTCAGCATTTCGGCCCTTGGGCAAAACCCACCAGTTCACCGATACGCCGCGGGTATCGGCGTTGAGTACCTTGCAGTATTCGATCTTCGATAGCCTTTCTTTGAGACGTTGTGTTAGCTCCAACGCACGTGCGGTCAGCATCTGCCAGCCAGTCAAGCCGATTCCGTTGAGTGAAGCCATGACACTGTAGGGCCCAAGGCCAGGCCGAGAGCATTCAAGTGTGAACAAGGCAGGATCGCGGCTTGCGTCCGCATCGGAAAAGTAGGGAGTATCGGAAACCGTTCTGGCCAAATACTTCAGATCCTCGCGTCGGTTCACAATAAAAGCGCTCGAGGGATAGTGACCGCGGCCCAGCTTGTGAAAATCGATGGTTACGCTGTCCGCGTAACGCAGCCCCATGTTCTTTTTTTGAACCGTTCGAACAATGTCCAGAAGGCCGTCTTCCATCCGTAATGGATTCTTTGACGTATCGTAATCGGTCAGCATCACCATGGCCCAGCCGACTGCCGCATCCACGTGGAGTTGCGGCAGGGGTACGGAATACTGCTTGCTTTTGGACAAAAGCATTTCGCGAATAGCTTGGATGTCATCTATTCCAAAACCGTCCGTGGTTCCGAAGGTCGCACATACGTAGGCAACTTTGATGTTGGAAGAGTACAACTCGTCGAGTTTGGCCTCCAGTAGATCGAGCCTCATGGCTAGTTTTTCATCGGTGGGGATTTCGATCAAGTTTTGAGTACCGATGCCTAGCCAGCCAGCTACGGTTTGGTTTGAGTAGTGCCCCGCTTCGGAACAGATCCCAACGATTCGATGTCCCATTAGGCCGGAACGCATCGCACCAGGAAGCACGCGTTCGAGTCCGATTTTGGCTCCATAAAGGTTCGAAATCGTGCCGCCGATGGTAAATACCCCCCACGGATCGTCGGTGTGGTAGAAGATCAAATTGGCCAAAGTCGTAACCGCTTTGACTTCGAGTTCGTTCGAACGTTGGCTGTATCGATCTGTGCACAGATTTGGGTTCTTCAGCAAACAAGCCAGCGCTCCAATCAGCGACGCGTGGTTGGCGGGCCCTTTGACGTTTTCCAGATGGAGTGGATTGTTCCAACTGTCCGTCCCCCAAAAGTAAGGGAAAATCGCATCGCGTGCGTTTTTTAAATTTCCTGGAAGAACATTAATCTCGGGATTGGCCCTGGCTGTTTCGTAGTTTTGGCTCATTAAGCCGGATGGCGTTAAATCTCGTTCCGCAGCAACGGCCGAAAGGAGTTCGGCGAAAATCTGTGAAATCGCAGGTTGATCCCACTCGAAAAACGTTGAAACGAGTTCTTTGTACTTATCGCGATCCATGTGTTTCAGCTTTGCAATTATTTTCTAAGGTATTTTTAAAAGATTCTGAGTACTTTACAAAAAGATTTTCGTCTAGGAGCGATCTTTTGATAGTGAGGGTGATCAGTTTTGCAAATAGCGAAAACACTGCATCCTGACATTCGCCATTGTTTGCATTTTGAGGAAGATACGACTCCCTAAGTCGGATCTGCTATTTCTGCCCCTAATACTCGTCCGATTGTAATGGATCCCACTTGGTTTGGTTGTGCACGAACAACCGTTTGTGGGGTTTGTCTGAGTCATGCTCGCATTGTGGTTTCGTCTGATCGTACTGGAAACTTTTACGATTAGTTAACGAAACAGGATCTAGACGAATGCGTCAGACTTGAGGATCATAGAGCCCATGCGGGATGGATTATCGTCATTCTCGCACGCACGGATTTGCGACAAGTGGATTTGTGTTGAACACTCATCGAGGTATGTACATCTATGATTTTCCCGATTGTTGCTCTGTCGATTGCCTTTCTATTCGCCCTCATTTCGACCCCGCTATCTAGGCGACTGGCGTTGTTTGTCGGATTGATGGACCATCCGGATACGCATAGAAAACTTCATCGAGAACCCATCGCGTTGTGCGGAGGTCTAGCGATCCTTTTCAGCATGATTGCGACAGTTGGAGTTTGTTTGTTGACCAACGTCGAGTTTGCCACGATGTTTTCTGGACATGTGTACGAGGCGACGTCGATGGCATTGGGAGCGATAGCGATTGTGCTTCTTGGAGTGTTGGATGATCGTTTCGGACTTCGGGGACGGCAGAAGCTACTCGGCCAAATCATTATTTGCCTCTCCATCATCGCCTTCGGCTTTACCATTGATTCCATCACTATTCTTGGAATGCCGTTGCAATTGGGATTACTGGCAGTTCCGGTCACACTTGGTTGGTTGTTGCTTTCGATCAACTCCGTAAATCTCATCGATGGTGCCGATGGTCTTTGTTCCTCGGTTGGATGGATTTCGTTTGCAGCTTTGGCAGCAATCGGTTGGTACACGGGCAACTACATGGAGTCGATGGTTGCGGCCTCGATGGCAGGCTCGCTTCTGGGATTTTTGGTTTTCAACTTGCCGCCAGCCAAAGTCTTTTTAGGTGACGCGGGCAGTATGTTGGTTGGGCTTATTCTCGGCGTTCTAGCAATGAGAAGTTGGCTCACTGAAGAGAGCCCGATTTCGATTGCGGTTCCGATTGTGTTGATGTCGATTCCGTTGTTCGATTCCGGGATGGCCATTGTTCGCCGCAAGTTGACTGGGCGGAGTGTGTTCACCGTAGACAGAGGTCACTTGCATCACAATTTGATGCGATTCGGCATTAAGAATCGTTGGTTGGTTGGGGTCATAACCCTCCTGAGTTTAGTTACCGCGAGCGGTGCCGTGCTTGGGGTGGTTTTTCAATCGGACGTGATTTCGATTGGAACGATGGTTTTCGCGCTCGGATCGTTGGTAGCAACCCGTGTTTTTGGTTTTGCTGAACTCGAGCTCCTATTCAAACGCAGCGTGAATTTCTCCAAAACAATCGTTGCTCGACGTGGCGTTTCGGATCATCAAGTACGACAACAAACAGTCCGCTTGCAGGGCTCACGTGAATGGGATACGGTCTGGAGCACGATGGTGGAGTTTGCAGAAAAGCATCAATTGGCCAAGATCAGCCTGGACCTGAACATGCCTTGGTTGCATGAAGGCTTTCATGCTAGTTGGCACAAGAACAAGCTTCCAGAGTTCTCGGAGCGATGGTCTTTGCGATTGCCGGTAGTTTCGAAGACAAAAGTTTTGGGCCGAATCGAGGTCCTCGGTCATCATCAGAATGCCGACACCTATGAGGTGATGACAGCTCTAGCTGAGATGCTCAATGAACTTCAGTCCGGTATCCAAAACCTGGTTGATGATTTTAAGACCGCAAATCCGCTTCCAGTTTCACCGAGGGACGCGCAAATAGTCTTGAAACAACGCGATTTGGAAACCGTCGCTGATTCCCCCATCCCGGAGAACTTGGGATCTTTGTCGGGCGATCTGAGCGATGTTTTCTAGGGCGAGAGGCAGCAGTGTTTAGATCGGGAGGTTGAGGCCACCCCTGTAAACATGTCTTCATCGACTTTGCCTAACCAATTCATTGCTCGGGAGGGTGAGGCTCCTGCCGAACCATGGCGGCGCCCGCTCGGCAGGAGCCTCGCTCCCCCATAAGAACCCTTGGCAGGTAGTTTTCGGTCTGCCGCTCGCCTAGGGAAGCAGAAAAAAGGTGTTGGGTTAGGCGTTCGCAGACGGATGGATTAAACTAGAAATGCTCTGTTTCAACAGTTAACCCAACCTCGAACGTAGATTTGCAAGCGTGTCCAGAATCCAGAATCAAGCTGCCAACCTGTTTTTTGGCGGCTTTCTCCCAACTGCTTTAGTTCTAGCGGGTGTCGTCGTTTTTCTCGCGATGGGTAGCCAACAGCCGAAACAGATCGCGAGCGACGGCGACGATCCGGCCTCCAAGATGGCGAAATTGTCCATTGTAGGCGTTCAAGCAGTCAGGGCTTTCGAGGGGCTGGAATCGCTCGATGTGAACATCACCGGAACGGTGGTTCCTTTCCGCCAAGTGACATTAGGGGCGGAAATTGCGGGCCGCGTCCAGTTCAAAAGTGAGAACTGCAGAATAGGTCGTTTTGTCCACAAAGGGGACATTCTCTTCAATATAGACCCAACCGACTTCAAGCTCGATGTCGATCGACTGGCTGCACTTCGCGACTCCGAATACGCACAACAAAAAGAGCTAGATCAAGAGCTCGCTAACGCAAAAAAATCTCTCGCGCTGGCTGAAGAAGACGTGGCACTTCAGGATAAGGAACTCAAACGATTGGAGTCGTTACCAAACGGATTCGCGTCCGCCACGGAATTGGATCAATCGCGTCGACTGCGGATCACCAGTGCAAACCAAAAACTAGCGATCCAAAATCAAATGCAGATGATCGATACCCGGAGAACGCGAATTCAGTTGGGAGAGAGGCTGGCTGCGACGCAACTTGAACAAGCCAAAGTCAACTTGGATCGCACCACCGTAAAATCCCCCATCTCCGGAGTCATTATTACCGAATCGGTCCAAGAGGACTCGTATGTTCAAAAGGGCGCGACGCTGTGCATGATCGAAGATACCGATCAAGTTGAGGTTTCCTGCAATCTTCGCTCCGATCAATTGCTTCTCATTTTAGACCAACCGGATTCGGCAAAATCGACCAATCCGTCGTTGCGAGTCATTCAATCGTCTAGTTATGAACTCCCCAAAACTCCCGTGACCATCTCCTACCACGTGGCAGGCCGTGACAAGACCGAATTTCAATGGCATGGTCATTTGAGTCGCTACGAAGGCATTGGAATTGATGCCCAGACTCGTACTGTCCCGGTGCGTATCGCAGTTGACAATCCGCGTGAGGTTTGGCAAAACGGATCCATTATCAAGGAGGACGACAACGGGGGGATGCCAGCTTTAGTACGCGGCATGTTCGTGGATTGCAGCATTCGAACCAAGCCAAGTCAAGCGTTGGTGCTTCTACCAAAGCTAGCTCTGAAACCAGGGAACCAAGTCTGGCATTTCGAACAAGACGATTCCTCGGTCCTGCCATCAGCCAACACGACCGAGACGACCATCCACCCCGCCGCCGCCGCGGCCGCTGCAAAACCCAAGCTGGACTTGACGGAATGGTCGGCGGGTCGAGTTCGCGTGCTGAGCGCGGTTAACGTGATTAGCACGATCCGGTTGCCAGCGGATTCCAAACAAGAATATTGGATCGCTGAAGCTCGTCCCGACCTGGTACCAGGCTCTTTAACAGTGGTCACTCCGTTGGCCAACCTCATCGGAGATGGATCGGATAAAGCACGCTATTTACGTTCAAGCATCGGAAGCGACCAACCATGAAAAACGTTCTTCGCTGGGCAGTCAACAACATTGCAGGCATCAATGTCCTGGTCGTCCTAATCCTGGTGATCGGTTTCGTCTCATTCTTCGCGATGCGACGAGAGACGTTCCCCGAGTTCCAACTCGATGTGATTTTGGTTTCGGTACCGTATCCTGGTGCGACACCCGACGAAGTGGAAAGTGGCATCTGCCAAAAGATCGAGGAGTCGATTCGATCTTTGTCGGGCATCAAGAAAATCACCAGTATTTGCCGTGAGGGTAGTGGATTTACCCTGGCGCAATTGGATTCTAAGGTTGCCGATCCGCAACGCGTCCTTTCCGAAATCCGTTCGGCCGTCGATCGTGTGTCGGTCTTCTTTCCAGAACGCAGCGAAAAATCAACGGTCGAGCAGATAACGTTTCGGTTGCCGGCGATTCGGGTGGCGATCCTCGGTCCCGAAAACCGATCCAGTGATTCCGAGCGACAATTGCGGGCTTACACCGAAAACATTCGGGAAAGACTTTTGGAGTTGCCGTCGGTGTCGCAAGCGCAAATCGCTAACGCCAAGCCATATCAGATCGACGTGGAAATAGACGAAGATACACTGCGCAAATACGGTATGACCCTATCGCAAATTGCGAACACTTTAAAACGTGAGAATGTCGAAATCCCGAGCGGACAACTTAAGAGCGATGGTCAAGAGATCCTCCTTCGCGGAAAAAACAAACGCGAGGTGGGCGAACAGATTGCGACCCTGCCGGTCATCACGCAGCGCAATGGCGTCGTGCTTACAGTCGGAGATATAGGCACCGTCCGAGATGATTTTGACGATGTGACTGCCATCAGCGAGATCAACGGCCGTCCGGCGATGGTGATCACCATCGAGCGAACCAGCGACGAAGACTTGCTCAACATATCCGACGAGGTGAACGCCTTTATCAAAACCGCAGAGGTACCAACCGGCTACTCTTTGCGAGCATGGGGAGACGAAAGTCTAGACGTTCGCGATCGTATCCGCATGCTGCAATCCAATGGTCTTCAAGGTGGGATTATTGTCTTTTTGTTGTTGGCGGTCTTTCTGAATTTACGATTGGCTTTTTGGGTAGCCATGGGGATTCCGATCAGCTTGACCGGCGCAGGTATTTACTTGCTCTACTCGGGGGAAACGCTCAACATGCTCACGATGTTTGCGTTTTTGATGGCTGTCGGAATCGTGGTCGACGACGGTATCGTGATCGGCGAAAATATTTTCGAGCATCGCAAGAAAGGTAAAACCAATTTGCAAGCGGCGATCGATGGCGCGACGGAAGTGTTACCTAGTGTGTTCTCGAGCGTGGCCACCACCATCATAGCTTTCATTCCGCTCTTTTATGTTTCGGGGGAGATGGGCAAATTCATCGCAGTCATGCCAGCAGCCATTATCGCAATGCTTTTGGTCTCGTTAGTCGAAGCCTCGATCGCACTTCCAGGGCACTTGTCGCACGACGCGGTTGAGCCGAGAACTTTTTTCCAGTGGGTGAAATTCCGGCTGTCTCAATCGATTGCACCGCTGGAGCGTTTGTTCAAATGGGTTGGGAAACCTTGCAATGCTGCCTTGGACTGGTTTGGCGAGCGATTTTACGGCCCCATTCTCAGCTTGTCCCTGAA
>JANMLD010000256.1:0-34032 GCA_031372345.1 Pirellula sp. | reverse complement strand
TTCAGGGAGCACCCAATGATCGAAAACTAGGCTTGGCCCAACCAATCCAGACCAGAAGCTAGCCCGAAAAACAAAAAAATCACTCGCGGGCTTCGCTGAAAATCCAAATATCGAATACCTTCACAGCCTATCCGCGAAAGTACGCCTCCATAACGCACTTTCGCGGAGCGAAAGGCGACGCTTGTGGACGAGCGAGGCCCTTCGCTCGTTGGGTTCCTGCAAAACCTGAGCGAGGGCCTCGCTCAGCCACAAAAACCCAACTCACTTATTGAATCGTTATAGGCTCCGTTGGGGTTCTTTTTGGAGGAAGTGCGTCAACGTCCGTCATAATCGATATGGATCCGTTGGAGGTCACTAGTTCTAGCGAAGCGTTGGGCGAAGTACCACTGGCATTGCCGAACAAGACACCTGACAGATGGCTTTTCGATTTTTTTGCAACGTCGATATCTGCCTCGTTAAATTTGATGGCCCCGTTCGAAGTGCTTGCGTCCAATTGGATTGGGATTCTTTCCGACAGATTCACGGAAATCGCACCGTTGCTCGTTTGCAACTTGGATTTCCCTTCCAACACACAATCGATCAGTCGGACGGTTCCGTTACTCGAACTGGCTTGCATATTTCCAGCCGAGTTTTCAATCGTGATCTTGCCGTTGCTTGTCGTAAGTCGCAAAGATCCAGCGGCCTCTTTGACGTCGATTTTTCCATTGGAGGTTTTGATGATTACCGGACCTCGGCTTTGACTGGTCAAAACGCTGCCATTGGAAGTTGTTAAATGCAAAGGCCAGTTAGCGGGGACCTTTAATTCCAGGCTGACCGAGTCGGACCAGCTTGTGAGTTGGTTGCGTTTCTTGCATTCAATGTTGATAGCGGTGGTTGTCGTGTCGATTTGTGGCACGAGCGATTCCAATGCAGTCTCGACCTCTGCTTGGGTGTTGCCGTATGCCTTCGCGTGGGCGACTAAGGTAATCTCGGATTCCGAGGAGGGTGTAACGTTGATGCTGCCGTTGAAGGTTTGTACGTTTACATCGACTTGCGAATTGATGGGTATGACTTTTTCGAAGTCGCGAGTGGCAGAGAACTGAGGTGCATTGCACCCGGCAAAAAGAGCGGCGTTTAGCACTACGATTGCGAGCGATGGGACTAGTGATTTCATTTTTCGACGGGTTTTGCAAGGATGAAAGACTGGTTTTGCAAGGAGTGACCCCACGTTGGGGTGTAGTTCGTCGGGTGGATCAGATTCTTGGAAAAGTCTTTTTGCATGCCTTGTGGACGAGCGAGGCCCCTTCGCTCGTTGGGTTCCAGCAAATCCTGAGCGAGGGCCTCGCTCAGCCACATTTGGATGGCATATCACCGCTCGTTGTTGAGCAATCCTTGTGCATCCAGGATGAGACGACCTAATTGAACTTCCACTACCCGATCTTTGGCGAGCTTGCGACGTTTCAATTCCTCTTGAAGCTGGTCCAGTCGTCGCTTGATGGATTCTGCCTCCATTTCCTGTCGAGCTAATTGGGTATCGTATTGTTCGGCCAACAATTGCTTCAAAAACGTTTCGTTTTCCTTGGCGGAGTCTCCTTGGCCTTTGCTGGCGAAGAGGGCTTTCACCATGTCGGCCTTCCAAATGGTCTGGCAAATAATGTCGGTTACGAGTTTGATTTCTGATTGTGCGAGTGCTGGGGTAGCTCCGCCAGGCCCTTGGCGGAGTTTTGCGGGCGCCTTTGCCTTGACTATTCCAAGCGAAGCGAATGGTTGCATTTGCGAGGGACCGGACGACATGCCCATCATGCCCATTCCTCCGTCACTGCCTCCTGCCATACCACCCGTTTCTCCGTAACCCAGTCCTGCTCCACCACTCAATCCTCCACCTCCATCCATACCCATTCCGTTCGGTTGATCTATCATCAGCTCGATCCGCGAGCGGTCATTCGTTATTTCGCCGTCAAACATGTATGCATGAATGTTGATCGCCAACCGATTGGTCGCTATTGAACTCCCAGATGCATAGCCGCCACCCCCTGGATAGCCCGCCGAGCCCCCTGGATAGCCTGGATAGCCACCGGACTTACCGGGCATTCCGGGGCTGCCCATTGCCGATCCATCGCCACTGCTACCCTCCTCCATGCCACCACCGTATCCCCCATATCCCCCGTCAGCATACACGAGTTCCTTAGGCCGAAACGATTGAAATACATAGTGGAACGAACGAACCCGCGTAGCGCGATAAGGCTTGTCATCAACGGTGTAGGATAGCGATGGCCGGACGGTGAACTCCTTCCCTTCCGAACTCTCCATACCCATGTCGTTTCCCATTCCCTTTCCAGGGCGTCCACCGGGACTCATGCCTCCCGGTCCACTCATACCACCGCCACTCATACCACCCGGTCCACTCATACCACTGCTGCTCTGGCCAAAGATCGACCCGGGCAGGGAAGCCATTAATAGGATCGAGAGTAGGGGTAGGATTCTAATTTGAATTTTCTTTTTCATGTAATTCTCCAATCGTGACATGGTGGGATAGGCTGTGTGCTTCGGTAGATGCACTCCAGGGCAGTCGTTCTTGAGTCGACAGGCTAGCAGCCTGTGCTACGGTTTTAGCTCGAACTCGAGCCGTTTTGTTTCTTCTTTCAGTCGCGTTACTTCGGGATCCATTGGATCGATTGGAAATGCAGGATGGCTATAGTCCAAATGCGGTGACTCAAGTGCTCGCAGCATCCATTTTGACTCCTGCTTTAGACTGCTCAGCTCGCGATCGATCGCGTGAAAGTCATCGAAGACACCAACCGTATTTCCGAACTCGGATTCAGTGGCAGTCTCCAAGGTTCTGGACTGGGGCCGCGCCATCGTTTCGTTGAGTTCGGAATCCAACGCGTCATGCGACAGCGGAGTCTGAAATGGGGCGCGGGTGTGCTTGGACGCGGACGATTCGGGCCACCAACCAATCCACATTCGGATCGGTTCGAAGAGGCCAACCAACAGAAAAAGGCCGGTCACTACACCAATCGTCGTGACCCATCGCACCATCGTTGGTCGTCTACTACGCAGCAACCGGCGAGGCGAACGCAATAGTTCCAACAAAGCGTCTCGCAGTTGCTGTGCCGATGCAAATCGATGCTGGGGATTCTTGGCCAACAAGCGATCGACCAGTCGAGAAACTTCGATTGGAATCTCTGGATTGATGCGATGCAATGGCGTTTGCGTGGCGTGGCAAACGCGATGAAGGATCGCCATCGGCTCCGAAGCCCGAAAGGGAGCGTGTCCCGCCAACATCGTGTATATCAGAGAGCCCAACGAGAAAAGATCGCTTCGCTCATCCACCGATTCACCGGTTGCCTGCTCCGGCGACATGTACTCGGGGGTCCCTGTGAGAATGCCGCTTTGCGTCATGGTTGCGGCGTCGAGAACGCGAGCCAATCCAAAATCGGTGAGTAAGGCGCGTGAGCCGTTGGCTTCCAGCAGGACATTGCCAGGCTTGATATCGCGGTGAACCAATCCATGGGCGTGCGCCGCAACCAAAGCATCGGCCAGTTGACTACCGATTTTCAACGCATCTTGCCAGGCCATCGATCCGTGCTCTCGCACCCAAGCCTGCAGCGTTGGCCCGGCGATGTACTGCATCACCAAAGCAGGTACAGGACCGTCATGCACGACATCGTACATCGGAACGATGTGCGGATGCGCTAGCGCCGCACAGGCCCGCGATTCCCGCACGAATCGTTCTCGGGCGGCTCCGATCGGAATGAGGTGCAACGCTAATGTTTTGATCGCAACCACACGATGCAATTCGGTATCATGGGCTCGAAAGACAAGCCCCATCCCCCCACGTCCAACGAGTTGTTCGAGCTCGTATCGCCCAATCCGACCAAGCAACTCTGGATGACTGGGAGCGTCGAGCAGACTCTGCAATTGATGAAGTTCATGCGCAAGCAGTACGTCCGAACCAACCGTTGTCGCTTGTTCGGAGGATGTCAGCGGGCAGACTCGTGAACTAATACGCGACGCGACGGGGTCCACTTCGCAAGATAAGAACTGCTGAGCCTCGTCCCACCATGTTTCCTGTCCAGCCACGAAGCTCAACGTGGCTTGGCAATGAGCGCAGGATTCCAAATGGGCTGCAAGCTGCGGATTGGGATCGCTCATGGATTCCAAACATTCGCGAAGTGCACCCGGGCTTGGACACGGCATTGATTTGCTTTTCATTGTTTGCCTCCCGATGGAAAAGGTTGCTCTGCAGATTCCAACTCTATGCCGTTAGCATTGTCCCAATTGCCAGAAAGCGTCGCGTCGAGATCTTGAACCTCTTCTCGCAATAATTTTAGAACGCGACATCGCGCTACGTATAAATTCCCTAACGGCATGCCGAGTTGCTTAGCGACCTCTTCGGCGGGAAGCGAGGCAATGGACGTTTGGTAGAAAACTCGCCAAGTGATTTCGGAAACTCGAGCTTGAACTCGGCGTGCCGCCAAGTGGAACAGAGCGGAACGGTATTCCTGAGAGAATTCTTCATCGATCGGATCTGGCGATCGATGTGAGGCACTGCCAGCAGATTGGAGCCAGCTATCGCTGATGAGTTGAGTGAGTGGACGTTTTAGTTTCCCTGCGCAGAAATCGGCGATCATGTTTCGAGCGATTCGGGCAAGCCAAGTCCGAAAACGGGCTCGCTCTCGATTGGGTTCGAATCGCTCGATGGCTCTGGCGACGGCGAAAAGTGTTTCCTGAGCGATGTCTTCCGCATCGGCCGGTTGCAATCCTCGGCGTTTGGCCATGGAATACAAAGCGGGCGCGTAGACGTCCGAGAATTCTTGCCAAGCCTGGACATCGGTCGGTTTGGCAAGCCTAAGGATCAGGCTGACTCGCGTTTCCGGGAAGTGATTCATAACGATTATTCTCCTCAATAGTACACTCCGCCGTTTTCTATTTACCTTACAGGAAAAAGGGAGATATTTCCTCGAAAGGCATCCATTGTCGCCTTTTGATCCGCAAAAGTGCGTTTGCAAGGCGCACTTTCGCGGAGCGAAAGGCGACAATAACAGCCAGCGAAGGACGAAGCAGGACACCATTCTCGTCGCTTCCTCGCTTGAGTTTGCTACAATCGATGAACCCATTTCGTCCTGGCAAGCCCTCCCGCCAATCCTCAAGTCATAGTTTCCCTCCATGCTTTCGCTGAATCACTCTGGTGCTACGTTATGCGACGGCCTCTCACGCCGCGAGTGGCTGCGAATTGGCGGTTTAGGAGCAGTCGGGCTTGGGCTTCCTCAATTGATCCAAGCCCGTGAGAACAACCTTACGCCAGCTTATCCGATTCATTTGAGCGGTTCATTTGGGAAGGCAAAGTCCTGCATCGTTTTGTTTCTGCTCGGTGGTCCGCCTCAGCACGAAACTTGGGATCCAAAGCCAGACGCACCCAGCGAAATACGAGGCGAACTTAGGCCGATTGCAACTGCGACGCCTGGCCTGCAAGTTGGCGAGCTGATGCCTCGGACCGCGAAACTCACGGATCGAATCGCGGTCCTTCGAGCGATGGCCACGGATGACAATGCCCACTCATCGAGCGGTTATTGGATGTTGACAGGCTATCCGCACTCACCGAAGAACAATGAAAACGCCTTGCCCGGAGCCCCCAACGATTGGCCTTCTATGGCGGCGGTCGTTCGTCACTTAAAGGGTGATGCGACAAGTCTGCCGGGTTCGGTACGACTGCCTGAAGAGATATGGAATACGGGTCACATCCTTTGGCCAGGGCAAGATGCCGGTTGGCTGGGCGATCACGCCGATCCCTGGCTGGTGAATTGCGATCCCCACAAAAAGGATTTTCGGGTTCCAACGATCACTCTTCCGGCAGACATGACAACGGATCGTTTGCTCGCGCGACGGGCTCTTCAAGAGACGATGAACAAGCGGCTCGATGCGCTGCACAGCAGTACTTCGGCTCAACGCTGGGCAGTGTGGCAAAACAAAGCGATCGATTTGCTTCGCACCAATACGGCCCAACAAGCGTTCGCTATCGAACGAGAAACTCCATCGACCCGAGAACGTTACGGCGTTAATCGATTTGGTCAAAGCGTATTGTTGGCGAGACGCCTGGTGGAAGCAGGTGTATCGTTGGTTCAAGTGAATTGGACTCGAGGCGAGACCGACGAGAATATCGCGCCGGCTTGGGACACACATGCCAAGAATGCGGACAGGCTCAAGAACGCATTGATGCCTCCCATGGATCAAGCGTATTCGGCCCTGCTTGAGGACCTTGAACAACGCGGCATGTTGGATGAAACGTTAGTCGTTTGGATGGGTGAGTTCGGTCGGTCACCCAAAATTAACCCAAGTGGCGGCCGAGATCATTGGGGGCATGTTTTTTCGGCAGCTTTGGCTGGGGGTGGCGTGCAGGGAGGGGCGGTATTTGGACGATCGGACCGACAAGGTGGCTATCCGCTGGAGGGTCGCGTTGAGCCTCAGGACCTGACGGCAACCATCTATCATTGCTTGGGTTTTTCACCGGAAACCGAGCTAAGGGACCGGTTCAATCGCCCGCTTGCAATCAGCAAAGGGCACCCGATTGGCGAGATTTTGACGTAGTCAGTACTGGAGATTGAAGGTGACTTGAGGCCCATTTTGTGGTATACTTACACAGTTAGAACTCCCCTCCAGTGGTTAATAGCTACTCCCGCCCCGCCTCAGAGTCCCATTGATGCCTAGATTTCGTGCTTCGACACGTACGCACCCGACTCAGCAAGATCGACGCCGATTTTTGCAAGCCGCCTCCATCGGTTGCTTGGGTTTCGGATTGGCTGGCGGACTAGCTCAACCTCAAACCACATTGGCAGCGGCGGGTGTCCGTGCGAAACCCGCCAAAGCCTGCATCTTTCTTTTTATGTGGGGCGGACCTAGCCAATTAGATACATTTGACTTGAAGCCAAACGCTCCCTCGGAAGTACGAGGTCCGTTCAAACCGATCGCGACTCGCGTGCCAGGGATTCAGATCTGCGAGCACTTCGCGAAACTCTCGCAACACACCGACAAAATCGCATTGATCCGGTCGTTGACGCACGATGATCCAGCTCATCTTTCGAGCGGTCACGCTACGGTGACGGGTCAGCTTGCCCCTGTCCTCAAAAGCGATGCGACTCCACCTAGCGAGAAAGACTCACCGCATCTTGGCGCGCTTATCTCAAAATTGCGTCCCAACGGATTTGGATTGCCATCCTTTGTCACTTTGCCTTGGAAAGCGTTTCATCCTGCGGCCCCGGGGGGCGAAGCACCTGGTCAACACGGTGGATGGCTAGGTTCGCGTCATGATGGTCTTTTGCTCACAGGTGATCCAAACGCCAAGGACTGGAAGCCGGCTGGGTTGTCCCTTCCAGCGGACCTCTCGATTGAGCGGATACAGTCTCGTTATGATCTCCTTCGAACACTTCAACCACAGCGACTGCACCGTCAGGCATCCAGCGTCTCCAGCGCATCTGGTCAGTTGCACGATCATCAGTCCCGTGCCTTCGAATCTATTACTTCACCGCAAGTTCGAAATGCATTTGATTTGTCGCGAGAGTCCGATAAAACTCGCGATGACTACGGTCGCAACATACACGGGCAGTCTGTGTTGATGGCACGTCGTTTGGTGGAACATGGAGTACCGCTGGTGACCGTGAACTGGCATAACGATGGGCGCAATTTTTGGGATACCCATGGCGATAATTTTAACCGGCTAAAGAACGATCTCATTCCGCCAGCGGATATGGCCTTGGCGGCTCTCCTAGAAGACTTGCAACAACGAGGTATGCTAGAAGAAACTTTAGTAGTCTGGGTCGGCGAATTCGGACGCAAGCCGCAGATTACCGCTGCCAATGCGGGTCGAGAACACTGGCCGTTTTGCTATAGTGGATTGATGGCTGGCGGCGGTATTCGAGGTGGAATGGTTTACGGTGAAAGCGATGCGATAGCCGCTTACCCAATCTCGAACCCAGTGAGTCCTCAAGACTTTGGTACCACGATCGTGCATGCTCTCGGGATTCCGATCGATACAACGCTGCCCGACCGAGAAGGCAGGCCGCACTATACTACCTCGGGAAGAGTCATCGAGTCCCTATTCGCATAGCTACGGCTTACAAATAACAAATAACTAAGAACTAATAACCAATAACCATGTTTCAACCAACATACGGTCTGGATCGTCGCGGATTCCTGCGTCTTGGCGCAATGGGTGTCGTCGGCTCAACCATCCCTTGGCCCGTGGGCTTAAGTGGCGAAGCGGGATTGTCGAACCAGACGGGCAAAGGAAAAGCTAAATCTGTCCTGATCGTAATGCTTAGTGGCGGTCCGAGCCAATTGGATACACTCGATCCGAAACCGGACGCACCAGCCGAGGTTCGCGGAGAATTCAAGACGATCGGAACGACCATCCCTGGAGTGGCCGTTTGTGAACACTTGCCAAGGTTGGCCCGGCAGACGGACCGTTGGGCCATCGTTCGAACGCTGGCGCACCGTGAGCACAATCATCTCCTCGCCACCCATGTCGCCTTGACCGGTCGACCATGTCCAACGCCCAGGGGCGGAAGCGATTTGGATCGGGTCGAATCACGGAGCGACTTCCCGAATTTTGCGTCGGCGCTCGATTACGTCCGTCCGCGAAATGATGGCATCCCGAGCGGTGTTTCCCTGCCCAACTACCTTATCGAAGGGCCACTAACATGGCCTGGCCAGCACTCGGGCTTCCTTGGTCCTAAATTCGATCCATGGCAGATTCAAGGTGATCCAAACGAAAAGGATTTTCGCATGGATGCTCTTAGCCTACGCGATGGCATCACAACCGATCGCTTGCAATCACGACGCAGCTTGATGGATCAATTCAATCGTGATCGAACGAGTACGTCCAACCAAGAGCTGATTGCCTTTCGCGATCAGCAGCAAATCGCCTTCAATTTACTCACCTCCGGGAAGATGGTGGACGCTTTTGATATTGGCCGAGAGACCGATGCCGTTCGCGATCGTTACGGGCGCAACAAGTTTGGGCAGTCGTTGTTGCTGTCGAAACGATTGATCGAAGCCGGCGTCCCAATCGTTCAAGCGACCATGGGGATCGTTCAAACTTGGGATACCCACACCGACAACTGGGGAAAACTCAAGAACACGTTGTTGCCGCAATTGGATCAAGGCTTAGAAGCACTTACGGACGATTTGATTGCATCAGGGCTATTGGATCAGACGTTGATAGTTGTCATGGGGGAATTTGGTCGCACTCCGAAGATCTCGACCTTGCCAGGGCAGACCATTCCAGGCCGGGACCATTGGGCATCCGCTTATTCTGGACTGTTTGCAGGGGCTGGCGTCATGGGAGGGCAAGTCATCGGCCAAACCGATGCGAGCGCGGCCTATCCAGTAACACGAGCCTGGTCGCCAGCAGACATCTGCTCGACCCTGTTCAATGCTTTGGGAGTTGAACACGATGTAACGATCGTGGATCCATTGCAACGTCCTCATCATTTACTAAACGGTACGATTATCAATCCTTTGTACACTGGGCGCAGCTCATGAGTGGTTCGCTTAGACAATGCAGTGCACTTTGGATAAGTGTTATTTGTTTGTTGTTAACATCAGCCGACGCAGATGCGCAAGCGATTATCACGTCGTTGCAACCTGCGTCTTGCCAGCCTGGTGTACCGACGAAAATGACTTTGCGTGGCAGTAAGCTTCCCAGCAACCTGCGAGTTTTGACCAACCGCGCCGATGCCAAGGTCGAACTTGAGAACGTGACTGCGGATTCTGCCAGCATTACCATAACTGTCGTGAGCGATGCGAGGCTTGGGCCGCTTGGTCTTTGGTTTGCGACCCCAAGCGGCCCGCTCCCAACAAAAATCGTGATGGTGGATGATTTGCCCACCGTATTAGACAACGGGAACAACCACTCGATCGCAACGGCGCAACCGGTCAGCACGCTTGGGGCGATCGACGGGATTAGCGAAGGTTCACAATTTGACTATTACAAGATCACGGCAACCGCTGGGCAGCGAGTCGCCTTCGAAATGCAAACGCAAGCGATCCATTCCAAGATGGATCCCATCGTTCGATTGCTGCATGCCGATGGTCGCGTGTTGCATGTTGCCGATGACGATTCGACGAGCCCGGATTGCCGATTCCGTTTTGTGTTCGCGGAAGCAGGTGAGTACTTGCTGCAGGTCGGTGAGAGTCATTATGTGGCGGGTGGGGAGTACCATCTTCGAATCGGCGACTTCCCCATTGTTGATCACGTTTTTCCGTTAGCCGCGCGGCCCGGTGAGACTGCGAAGTTCAGTTTCACAGGTGTGGGTGCATCGCTTATCGTTAGTCCTGAACTTGCTCTGTCAACGGAAATGACGGGAGATTTCACTACCGTATCTGCACGCATACCGGAGGGACATTCCTCCGCTTGGGGAATGATCGCGGTGAGTAAATTGCCACAGTTTGTGGAACCAATCCGGTCTACTACGCAAGAATCGCCTGTAAAGCACTTGGTCGATTTCCCGATTGGTATTAGCGGTCGGCTGGAGCAAGCTGGTGAGCGCGACAGCTATTGGATTCGTGGGCTCAAGGGGCAAGTTATCCGTTTTGCAGCTCGGACGCGTAGCCTCGGTTGCGCTACGTTGCTTCAAATGCAGTTGTGGAATGCGGCGGGAGCGAAGCTTGCGGAAACGGCGGTAAACGATTCGGACGAATGGAGCTTGGACTACACGGTTCCGGAAGAGGGTGAATACCGACTAGAAGTCGGAGACTTGTTAAAGCGAGGCGGTAGCGAGTTCGGTTATTGGGTTGAGGTCATCCCCTCCGGAAGTTTCTCGATTGCGATCAAGGCCGATGCTAAGAGTCGACGGGCATTCGCCATCGAACAAGCCAACGGCGGCTGCGTAGTCGACCTGCAGATATCACGATTTGGTTACGATGGGGAGATCGAGTTATCCGTCAAGGATTCGATTAAGGGGATCCGATTACTGAATCCCCGCGTCGCGGCGGGGGCGAAAGAGCACCGGGCCATCCTGCTTTCTGACATTGGGTGGGAACCTCAATCGTTTTCCCTAGTGCGACTGTCCGCCCTAGCTGTCGGCAATAGTGCCATAGCGTGTGACGTTTCGAGTTGGCCGCTTTCGCGTTTGCAAGAGCCGCATGTGCTCACCCCGCACGGCTGGGACGAAGGGGTCTTTTCGATGGCCGGCGCAGATAAGACTGCAAGCGTGTTTGCATTGGAGCCGACAACCCGAGTGCTCTTCGATCGGGCAGTTCAAACGCATACAGTTGTTTTGAACCTCAAACGCCTCAAAGAAGATTTCAAAGCGGGGGTCGTTATCAATAGTAACTTGCTTCCGCCTGGCTGGGGGGTAACCACCAAGGCCGACAAGGACCAATACACTGCCACCTTCACACGGCCAAAAGAGTCTGTTGTAGCCGTCCCAGGGCCTGGGACGGAAGCGAGCGCACTCCCCCGCGAACCAACTCAAATACCACTCTTGGTCTATGCCGAGTTACCAGACCGCGTTCGTTGGGAAACCATTCAGATGCCCGTTAAATGGATTGACCAACCCCAACGATTGGAAGCCTTTCCCGCCAACATTGAACTGGAGGGCCCAAGCGCTAACCAACAAATTGTGGTTACCGGTTTTGATACAAATGGACAAGCACGCGATTGGACACATGAGATTTCCTTCGTCTCAGCCAACCCCGCCATTGCTGCCGTGAACAACAACACAGTTGTTCCAATTGCAAACGGAGCCACTGAGATCGTCGTCCAAATTGGCGAGACGCGTCAAACGATTCCTGTCCGTGTGGCGAGTTTCGAACAAAAGCGACCGATCGCGTTCGAATCGGAGGTGCTGGTGGCGCTCTCCAAACAAGGCTGCAATTCCGGTGCGTGCCATGGATCACCCAGTGGCAAAGGAAATTTCAGACTGTCGTTGCGAGCTTTTGATCGTGTGCTCGATGAGTTGACGTTGATCCGCGAGGACTTCGGTCGGCGAGTGAACCCTATCGATCCGGATCAGAGTTTGCTGCTGCTCAAGCCCATGATGAAACTGACGCATGGCGGCGGCAAACAACTGAACAAGGATGATACGGCCTATAAGATCTTGCGAGATTGGATTGCCGAGGGAGCCAAGGTCGATGCGCCCGGTACACCGCGTTGTGTTAAGTTAGAGGTCTATCCAAATCAGAAACGGGTCTTGAGACGGTCCGATGGCACACAGCAATTGTCGGCCATCGCTAACTTTGCCGATGGCAAAAAACGTGATGCAACTCGCTTGGTTGCGTATGAAAGCACGAACACCGAAGTTGCTACCGTCGATAAGCTCGGTTTGGTGACACCGCACGGCAGGGGCGAGACAGTCATCCTGGCCCGATACCTGGAACACATCGAATCGATACCGCTAATGTTTGTGGATGAGGTACCAGGTTTTCAGTGGAGCCAACCTACTCCAGGGAACTACATCGACGAGTTAGTGAATGCCAAACTGAAACAGCTTCAGTATCTGCCGGCCCCAACCTGTAGCGACCCAGTATTCTTGCGCCGCGTTTACATGGATGTCATCGGTATCCTTCCAACGATCGACGAGACGAATGCGTTCCTTGCCGATAGTGCCACCGATAAGCGATCGAAGCTGATCGACCAACTGCTTCAGCGAGACGAGTACCCCAAATTTTGGGCTTTGAAGTGGGGGGACCTATTGAAGATGACCAGCAAATTGGTCGGTAGCGATGGAGTGTACAAATACCATCGATGGGTGGAAGCGGCCATTCGCTCCAACATGCCTTACGACGCCTTTGCCCGTGAGTTGCTGTCTGCGTCTGGCAGCACGCTCTCCAATCCGGCTGCCAATTTTTACCGCACCTCCACCGACATGAACGAGTGTGTCGAAACGGTTTCGCAAGTCTTTTTAGGCGCACGATTGCAATGCGCGAAATGCCATAATCATCCGTTCGAACGATGGACGCAGGACAACTACTATGGTTTGGGGGCCTTTTTCAATCGCCTCCAACGCAAGAATAGTCTTAGGCCCGGAGAAATGTTTGTTTGGACGGCGTCAACCGGAGAAGTAACGCAGCCTCGAACCGGCGAGGTCATGAAGCCGTGGTTGCCTCGCGTTGGGAGTATTGACCCGAAGGCGGACGAAGATCGGCGACCTGCCTTTGTGAATTGGCTTGTCGATGCCAAGAACCCGTTCTTTGCCAAGATCGAGGCCAACCGTATTTGGAGTCAAATGTTTTCGCGCGGAATCGTCGACCCGATCGATGATTTCCGGGATTCGAACCCCCCCTCGAACGAACCATTGCTCGAGGCGCTTGCGAAGGATTTCGTAGAGAGCGGCTTTGACCGAAAGCACTTGATGCGGACGATACTCAATAGCAAGACGTATCAGGCTAGCAGCGAAGCGTCCGAATGGAATGAGAAGGACAAAATATACTTTTCTCATCAATCACCGCGAATGCTAAGCGCGGAGCAATTGCTGGATGCGATCAATCATGTGGCAGGTTTGAGTCAAACGTTCGCCGGGCTTCCTTCGGACATGAAAGCCACGCAATTGCCAGCTCCCGATCTGGCCAAGAATGCGTTTTTGAAAGTTTTTGGCCAACCGGAGCGAACTACCGTCTGCGCCTGCGAACGAGCCGAAGATTCCAATTTGGGGATGGCTATCGAGCTGTTCAACGGCCCACTCGTCTATGAAAAGCTGCGAGACGCCAACAATCGATTTCGGAAATCGCATGCGTCTGGCGGCAGTGCTCGAGAGGTAATCCAAGAATTGTATATGGCCGCGTTGTGCCGTCCGCCCACCGAGACCGAACTAGAGGCATCGCTGCAGCATTGCCAATCACGCGGTGACCTTGTGTCCGGATTCGAGGACTTGTGTTGGGTACTACTCAATACGGATGAGTTTTTATTTCAGCATTAACGATCGATTTTGTATCGCGAAAGAATGTAGCTCCGACGCTTCGCGGTGGAGCAAAACTTTGTCGCCTTTTGCTCCGCAAAAGTGCGTTAACGTTTCGCACTTTCGCGGAGCGAAAGGCGACAATGGCTCAACTCGCGTGCCGACCTTCCAACATGTTAAGTGAATCCATAATGCATCCCCCGCGTTCAATACTGTTACTTACGATCTTCATTGCATCTGCTGATTGCTCTTCAACAAGCTTCGCCTCCGCATGGGAGGGCCAGCCGATCAGTTTTCGCAATGATGTCGCTACGATTTTGCTAGAAAACTGCGTTGCCTGCCATGGTCCAAAGAAGGCCGAGGGCGGTTACCGTATCGACACATTCGACGAGCTGCTCAAGCCAGGGGATTCGGGCGAGGCACCGGTAGTCGCTGCATCCGATGCAAAAGGAGAATTGATACGTCGCATCATGTCGAGCGACAAGTCCGAACGGATGCCAGCCGAAGCAGATGCACTTGCGACGGCGCAGATCGATGTGCTGAAACGTTGGTTGGCGGAAGGGGCTAAGTTTGACGGGGACAAGAGCAATGCGACTTTGAACTTGGTGATTCCACCTCGAACTTTCGCCGATCCTCCCGCAACGTATCCCTCTCCAGCGCCAGTCACAGCGATGGCGTTTTCGCCGGATGGAGCGTTTCTTTTGGTCGGTGGCTATCACGAAGTCACCGTATGGAACACTGCCGATGGGGCGCTGGCGAGGCGTATTAAAAACGTTGGACAGCGAGTCCACGCCATCGTTTTCTTAGCGGATCACAAAACCATTGCGGTCGGTTGCGGCGAGCCTGGCAGAAACGGGGAAGTTCGACTGATGGACTTTGAATCGGGGCAGTTGAAAGGGGTCGTGGGGCGAACCAGCGACGTTGTTCTCGACCTTGCCGTGCGGCCAATCAATGCAGTGGCAGATGCTGCTGCTTCACCCGCAGCGCCACCAGCCAGCAACGAAGTCGCCATTGCGTCAGCCGACGGTCTGATTCGAATTGTGAATACCGACACGATGGTGGAGACGCGTACGATTGCCAACCATGCCGATTGGGTGACGGCGATCGCTTGGAGCGACGATGGCGCGAAGTTGGTATCGGCTAGTCGCGACAAGTCGGCGAAAGTTTTTGATGCCAACAGCGGCGAGTTGTTGGTGAGTTATCCCGGACATGGGGCGGCAGTTCGCGGGGTCGCGTTTCTGCCGGACGGAAAACAAGTTCTATCGACGGGCACCGACAAAAAGCTCCATCGCTGGGAAGTGGAGGGAGCCAAGAAAGTGATCGAAGTCGCAGTCGGCGGCGAAGCCTACAAAATTGTTCGCGGGGATGCATTCGTGTTCCTTCCTGGGGCCGATAACCACTTGCGACGCATCGACACGGCGACCAACAAGGTTTCGCATACGCTCGCCGGCTATCAAGACTGGGTCCTTTCAACAGCTTTCCATGCGGGTACGAATCGCGTTGCAGGAGGAGCCATGAACGGCGAAGTCCGACTCTGGAACGCAGCAGACGGAACACTCATCCGCAATTGGATCGCCAAACCCTAGATCGAACTGGGTAAACACTCGTGAGATCCAATGACCAATTGAACAACCGTCAGAGATGAATACGGAACTAAAGCCGCTTTAATTGGCCAGAATTCGACTCTGGAAATTTTCCTACCAACATATTTTCCTACCAAGGACACTCATCGAAAGGCAAGAAGATTGATCGGTAGGAAGATAGTCGCATAACCGACGGAGAGCCCATGCGGACGCATTGGTTGCCCGGGTAGCTGCCAATTGTGGCCTCCATCGGGGCAGGCCCGTATGGAAGGCTTTGGCGTGCCTACATCGGGGCGGACATGTATGGAAGGCTTTGGCTTGCAATCACCAATGGAAGCATTCCGAGTTTGATGGCTAGGATTAAGATGGTGGTTGGATGGCTTTGAGGTGACGATACCAAATTAAGCGTAATTCCACGCTTTAAATCGACATGAGGTCACCGTGCGTTTATCACTATTGCTAGCATGTTCCTTCGGCGTCACTTCATTTGCTAGCGTTTCGGCTCAGTCGTCCCAATGCGATGCCCCGATCCGTTGCGGCGACGTGAAGGGCGTTGGTCAAGCTTGCAATTCGGCAGGTTGCGATTCGGCAGGTTGCGATGGCTTGCACCAAGGGCACTCCGATATCGAATACGGCCAGCGAAACGCGGTTATCGACTCGGTCGGCTGGGTCGTTGGTATCCCTAGGAAACTCATGATCTGGGATCGGCGGATCGACGACCATGACGTTTCACCGCAAACGGTTTCAACGGTTTCAACTTACCTCTCGGATCGCGGTCTGCAAGATGTCAAGTTGCGAGTCAATCAGTACGATCCGATCGGTGAATGGAAGCGACTTATTCAAAACAAACGTGTATCGCCTGGTTGGAAATACACTGCGGGTATTCTTCGGACCGCCGAGTACACGGTGTTGCCAGGCAGGATTTTTGGACGCGATGACTACAATCCCTTTACGAACACAGTAAGCATTTATTCGGACACTCCGGTGATGGGACTGGCGCCATCGGCTTACGCTTACGACGTTCATCAACGCGAACTGCCTGGAACCTATGCCACGTTTCAAAGTCTGCCATTGATCGCCATGTACCATGAGTCGATTGCAACGAAAGACGTGATCGACTACACCATGTCAAAAGGGACATTTCACGCACCGGAAGTACGCCACATTTTGTATTCTCGCTATGGAATGGAAGCAGGGGGCGAAATCGGTCGCTTCATTCCAGGGAGTGGAACGGTTTTTGAAGTTGCGGGTGCAATCGGTGGTCACTCTGCAGCTGGCTTGCAATCGGAAAACGTCCAGCGCTAGGATGAGCCACTTTAGAAACTCGGATGAACTCGGACAAGACTTGTCTGAATCCCAAAATCAGATCGCATACGATCGGATGGCTCGTTCTGGTCATGTTTTGGCTAAGACCGTGACCGCGGATGAGTTGAAGCGACCGCTAGAAATTGTCGATGGAGCGGGTTGGCTCGGAGGATCCATACGGGGCTGGCACGTGTTGTGTTTGGCGGCGGCAGGTGGTCGTCATAGTTCACTATACCAGGCCGCCGGAGCCATCGTGACCGTATTGGATATCAGCGACGGCATGCTCGAATTGGATAGACGAGTTTCTCAGGAATTGAAGTTCAATGTACGATTGATCCAAGGATCGATGCTGGACATGCCAATGCTGCGGGATGCCGAATTTGATTTGGTGATCCAGCCGGTTAGCACCTGTTATGTTTCGGATATTTCAAGCGTTTTTGCCGAGGTGTCGAGAATCTTGAAGCCGAACGGTTTGTATGTTTCTCAACACAAACAGCCAATCAACTTGCAAGCGTCTTTAACGACCCGCGGTGGAAAATACACCATCGACACCGAGATTGGCGCCGTCGCAATTGCTGCGAGAGCAGACGAACCTAGTCCACTCCGAGAACCCAATACCCGTGAGATAGCGCACAGTTTGGAAGCGATTTTTGGCGGGATCTGCCGCAATGGGATGGTTATCGAGGACGTACATGAACCCAATCATGCCAAGCAGGAGTCCGTTGTGGATACAATGGGGCATCGAAGCCGATTCGTACCACCTTATTTGAGAATCAAAGCCAGGAAGTTGGCTGCGAACTTGAACAAGGGTGGTTCGCTTATTTTGCCAACATAGAAAACAACGATTGCCATGACGTCAACGCCGATGGAAGCCGAATGCAAATTTCGAGTGCACAGCCCTGACGAAACTCGGATGCATTTGCAGGAAATTGGCGCAGTCTTTCTGAAAATTGAAGACCATCGCGATATTTATTTGAGACATCCGTCGCGCGACTTCCGAACGACGGACGAGGCGCTTCGGATTCGAGAAATCGATGGCGAACCGTTTATTACGTACAAGGGGCCGAGATTGGCGGGGCCGATAAAAATACGCCCTGAAATTGAGTTGCCCATGGTTTCGGGCACAACGGAAGACTGGTTGAAAATTTGGGGGCATCTTGGATTTGAAGTCGCTTTAGCCGTTCCCAAGTCGCGCGAGGTGTATCGTTTTGAGCATTGCACTCGCAACCTGACGATCACGCTTGATCAAGTGGCGACGCTCGGTTACTTTGCCGAAATCGAGCGAATCGTGATGGACAGTTCGGAGATCGAACTTGCGCAGCAGGACATCCAAGAGGTCGGTAAAATGCTTCACTTATTCGAGATGGAGCGCCGTAGCTACTTAGGTATGCTCTTAGTTTAACCGCGTGCCCATCGGGCCGCGATCGCTGCTAAACGCGGGGCGATGCCCACGCGGTTAAACGAAATAACATTCATTACGGGTTCGGAGTCTCTTTCCGCTGGATAACCATGTATTCCAGCAAATCCAGAAATTCACTTGGTGCGATTGTTTTGATCAAGCCTTCCGGCATGGAGCTCGCATTCATCTCCTTGCGAATGTCGATGTCCTTTTTGAGGATCTCTTCCGTCTTTCCGAGGGAGGTTCCAAGCAACAGAGCTTGATCGGTTTCTTTAAGGATAAACCCAGTAAAGGTGTCCCCATCGGTGGTTAGCACTTGTACGGTTTGATAACCTTTGGCGATCTTTTCGTTCGGCCAAAGGATATGCTTGATGATCTCATCGCGTTTGTAGAGACCTCCGACATTGTCGAGCTTTGGTCCAAACTCTTTTCCGGTTTCGCCTATTTGATGGCATGCGGCGCAGACGCGACTGAAGACGACTTGCCCACGTTCGGCTTTGCCCCCTTTGATTTCTGAGAGCGTACGAACGGCCTTTTCGCGATTCCCTTGCGACTCGGCCGTGTCCTCGGCAATCTTGAGTGGTGCGACAGCCTTGCCGCCAGGTCCCGTCGAGAGCTTGTATTTCTGGAAGTGCTCCTTAACCTTTGGCGAGGCTTTGGCTAGGAACGTGCCGAGCTTCTCTGCCTCATCGGTAACCGGCTTGAAGGCTTGAAGGGCGTGCTCTAAGGTGTAATCGATCCAGTAGTCCATCGGTCTGTCCGCCACGCCGATCGCCATTTCGGCTGCCTCAGCGGTTTTGACGTAGCTCAATCCGCGTACTGCTTCTAGACGCACCCGAGGATGCTCATCGACGATCGCTCGAGCGAACAATGGCATCAATTTGGCGAACCGGTCCATTTCATTCGAGACGCTATGCACGGCTGCTGCCCTCGCATGAAAATCATCGCAACTCATAATGCGATCGATTAAGACGGGATCGAGTTTCCTAAAGCTCTCCTGCATCCACATGGCTTCGCAGAGCTTGTTGGGTGATGCTTTGCCGGCGATCCATCGATCTAAAGCCGCAAGAACCTCATCCGCTTTTCGGCTTCGAAGCTCCGTTCTGGCTCGATAACGCGTGCGTGGTTCGTACTCGGTCAATTGTTCCAGCAATTCAGGAATGGACTTGCCATATTGGGTAACGGGCTTTAGCAGCGGTTTATTTTTGTTGACCAAGCGGTACATGCGACCATGCTCATGATCGCGGTTTGGATCGCGTTGTGAGTACTGCATGTGTCCAATCAACGCGGCGCACCAATCGCCAAACCACAGAGCACCATCGGGGCCGATCTGCGGGTCGACCGGACGAAAGAAATTATCCGTCGAATCCAGCAAATCGTCGATTCGCTTGCCCGTGTAGCCAGCCGTGCCAGGCTCATCACCGAGTGTGAAGCGGGGCATACCGTGCATGTTGATGACGCAGGCATAAATGAATTGCCCTTGCATGTCGTCTGGCAAATGACGCGAGGTTAGGAATTGGCTGCCGACTGCTGGCCGCATGCCCTGGTTGTCAAAATTAGCATTGAGGGTTCGGCGCTGCGGAACGGGAAAGCCGGACAGAGGACTCGCCCAATGCTGCTGCGCATTGGTTCCATCGCCGACGATTCCTTGCCCCCAGTCGTCAAAAACCATGCACCATGGATTGCCGTAGCCTGGCGTTCGGAAATGTTGAAATTTCCAAGACAACGGATCGAGCACGTACGCGCCCGAGGGTCCGTTGCTTCGGAACGGTCCCCAAGGAGTTTCAAGCGTGGTCGACATGGAAACCCCCTCCAACATATGCAGCAATCCACCATGCGAGAACTCAAAGGCTCCCATGGCGTGGTGGGTGTCGTCCGTAGCGATACCATCCACCACATGCGTTACCTCATCGGCTTTGTCGTCACCGTCGGTGTCTCGCAGAAAGACGATGCGTGGTTCGTCAACGACCAACACCCCATCTTGAAAGAACTCAAAGCCAGTTGGGCAAATAAGCTTGTCGTAAAAAGTCTTGCAGACATCGGCTCGGCCGTCGTTGTCGGTATCTTCGAGAATCAACAACCTGTCCCCTGGCCTAGCTGACCCAGGCAACCACTGTGGGTAGTTGACCATGCACGCGACCCAAAGCCTGCCCTTGCTATCGAAAGCGATCTGACATGGATTGGCCAGCTCAGGAAATTCGCGTTCGGATGCAAAGAGTTGAACCTCGAATCCATCCGGCACTCTCATCTGTGCAATCGATTCTTCCGGCGTTGGATAGACCAGTGTTTTGGGTTCGCGTTTGTCCCGGAATTTTTCGTCGCGGGTCCCGAACATCGTTTCCGGGATAAAAACTTCTCCGGTCTTGGAGTCATCAGGCTTTTCTGAGACCGGCTTGCCCGCCGCTAGGTCCCAAATGTATTGATCACGAACGGCAACCATCTTTCGGATCTTCTGGTACTCACCCGGGAATGTTTGTGTATCCCACGTCCGTCGCCCACCGTAGACATACCAGCCGTTCAGCATGCGATAGTCTTGCAGGTGGAGCCAAGACTTGTCGTTGACCACTTCACGGATTCGCTGGAATTTCGAAACGTCCATACCCAGTGGATGAGGCGTACCAAAAAGTTGCTGGTCGAGTTGGTCTGCGACCAATCGGTCCCCTTGCTCATTAATATGAATGCCATTGATCGTGTATTGAGCCCCTGCTTGCGCGTCAAAAGCCGTTCTCGATGGGGCGAACAATTCGATGTAGGGAACGGCTTCGTCGCTAGCCAACTGCTTGATCACTTGGGTATAAGCGGCAAGCGACTGGTTGTCCGCTACGCCGTCTGGCAAATGAGGACCGGTGGTTTTTTCAAATGCAATCGGACTGACAAAAATAAAGCGAGGTTCGCGGCCATCCTTTGCAAATCGCTTCTTGGTGTTTGCGATCCAAGTCTTGTACTTGTCACGAAACTCGGTCAAGGCTTCGGGGGTGTTTCCTTTGAAATGCTCGTTGAAACCCCAGAAACAGATAAAGAGTTGCGGACCGAAGACATCCATTGGGTCATCGATCTTGGTGTAATTGTCAGGCCGTTGCTGAAGCCCAACTTCGTCGGCTGGCCAACCGAAATTGCGGACCTGCAAGTGCAGTTCTGGAAAGCGTGTATGCAAAAGGCTTTCAAAGTCGCCGAACAAATTCATGCGTTCGGCTAGAGAGCCACCGACCAAAGCGATTCGTTCATTCGGTTGGAACAAGAACGTCGTTTTTTGTTTTGGCTTATCGCGAAATGGCCATTCGGGTGAACCTTTTGGGTCAGGTAGATTTGGCGTCTTTCCCATGCCAAAATCTTCGGGATGCAGATTGGCATTTTTCCAATACGATGGTTCGTTGATGAAACCATAGAAGCTCGGGTAGAACGGATCGATCAAGGCGACATCGGCCGATGTTGGCACTTCGCGGTCGGTTAAGAAATAGGCCGCATTGACAAGCATCCGACGCAGATCTTCGTTGACGAAGTCGACAGAGGCACCGGCCGTTGTGCAGAACGACTTGCCCATCCCTTGACCGTTTGGGCGTGTGTAAGTGTGCAACCAAGCCAGCGGTTGCATTGGCTTGTTCTTTTCGCTCTCGACATTGAGTGAAGTCGGATCCAAGGATTCTGTTACGGCACCTCGCATCAGGATCGTATCGGCGGGGGTTAAGTGGGTAACGCTATAAACATCCGACGGTCCGAACACATCCTTGACGCCACGCAGGATTGGATGCGAGGATTGAGCGGATTCGATAACACCGCGGGCCCCTTCTTTTTTGTGTTTGCCATGATGATTAACCCACGTCTCGCCGAGGACCTTTAAACCAAAGTCATTGAACGAGAGTCCGTCGAAGTTTCCGCTTCCTTTGAATGCATGCGTCGCGGTACGGATTCCGATAACGGGTTTACCAGCTTTCAAAAAATCTGCGACGTGTTTGGCTTGGTCAGCTACTGGAGTACGGAATCGAGTACCAATGATCATCAGGTCGGCATCGGCCAGAGCTTCCATGCCACGCAGGCCGGCAGAATGGTTTGGATCGATGTAATCCGCACCATCAGGTCCTAGTGAGAAAAGCACCGTGCACTTAAATCCATGTTTTTGGCTGAGGATCTTTGCCAACATGGGCATGGTTTCCTCGGTCCGATACTCCTCATCGCCCGCCACGAATACGATGTGTTTCAATGCCTTGCCGTTGGATGGCTCAAAAACCAGTCGATCTGCGGCAGAAGCAATCGAGTCACAATAAATCATCAAAAACAGTAGGAAAAGCCGAATGAAGCGAGGCATAAGAGTCCGTCTTTTGCAGTTTTGTTGCGATGAAATACGCAAAGGAAGGTGGGGAGGAAAGACGAAGGAGCGTCTGTGCAGATGTGAAATGGTAATCGATCGAGCGTCGTGAAGCTACCTAAAGCGAGTGGCAGCATTGTTTATGCCGGGAGGGAGAGGCCACCCCTGTAAACATATCTTCATCGACTTTGTCCAACCAATTCATTGCTCGGGAGGGTGAGGCGGGTGAGGCTCCTGCCGAACCATTGCGGCGCCAGCTCGGCAGGAGCCTCGCTCTCCCGTGGTTTTTCAATCAATTAAGCATTGCAAAGATGTTTACAGGGTTGTCCTCGCTCTCCCATTCGAACCCTTTCGAGCTAATGCGGTATTCCTTGCCTTTATTTGCACGTAAAAAGCAATCGCGAACCTCAAAAGGTTGCTCGAACGGCGGGGATAAGGTAGGATTTTGCATTGAGCCAGGCTTTCTGGAGCCTTTCATTTTGCCGTTTTTGAATTTTTCGAGGAGATGGATGATGTCGAAATATCGAATCTCGAAACAGGCTTTTACGCTTGTCGAGTTGTTGGTGGTGATCGCGATTATTGGAATTCTGGTGGGGCTTCTGCTTCCTGCGGTTCAAGCGGCCCGCGAGGCTGCTCGGCGCATGCAGTGCAGCAATAACTTGAAGCAGATTGGTTTAGCGATTCATAATTATGAAAGCGCTACGAAAAAGATCCCGCCTGGAGCTGTTTTTTATGGTGGAACGCAGGTGGACATCGGTCGATTCCACGGTATCAATAATCAGCGAGGCTCTATGCTCGCCTTTATTTTGCCGTATGTCGAACAACAATCGCTTTACGCTCAGTTTGATTTCACAATGCCGGTGAACGAAACTCGTCTACCCCATCCAACCATTGCAACTGGCGGCATGTTCCTCAAAGGGGTGCGGGTTCCTTCCTACATTTGTCCGTCGGATATTAACGAACCGATCAGTCCGGGCAATGACCAAATTCAGCCATCGAATTATCATCCAAGTTTTGGGCCATCGGCCCAGATTTCAAACAATGCTGCTTGTTCTTGTCCGCTGTTTTCGACGTTTCAATCGTTTAGCCAAGCTGGGACAAATACGAATGCAAATCCCGCTGGCCCATTTTCGCGGTATGGATACGACTACGCTGGAAATTTTGCCTTCGTGACTGACGGGCTGTCGAATACTATTTTCGTCGGAGAAGTTCGGGCAGACTCATCGGGACACGTCCGAGCTGGCTGGAGTCACTCAAACAAGTGGGGCATCTTCACTCAGATCCCAATTAATTTCGACACGAGCGAGCCTGACGTCGCAACTGCCATAGCCAAAGGCAAAACCGCTTGCAACGCCAGGTGCACTTGGAACAGTGAAGTTGGCTTTAAGTCTCGGCACACCGGTGGTGCGCAGTTCGTCTTTGGAGATGGTTCGGTTCGATTGTTGAGTCAGTCCATCGACATGATCAACTACAATCGACTCGGAAGTCGAAACGAAGGCACTGTCGCAACTATTGACAATTAGGAATACCATGACAACAACGCGATTGGTTCTTTGGATAGGTATGGGATTGCTCGGTGTCTCGTTAGGATGCGGTTCCGACGCTGCTGGGCGGGTGGCGGTTTCAGGTACAATCGATCTAGACGGAAAGCCGCTTGACGGTGCAAGTATTGCATTTGTTGGCGGCGGAGGTGGTGCACTCGCAACGGCCACGACGGACAAAGAAGGTTTGTTTAGGGTCAAGGTAGCGCTAGGTATCAACAAAGTCTCAATTAGCAAAGTGGATCCTGCCGCCGCGGCTGCAGCTTTGGCTCAACCGAAAAAGGAAGAGGACATGCTGATGGGGACTCCGGAACAAGTCAAAAAGATTGCGCAGCCAAAGGCGGGTGTTCCAGAAAAGTATGGAAACCCGGCGACTTCTGGCCTGCAGTTCGACATTACGTCTGGGATGCAGCCGCTTAGCATCAGCTTGTCATCCAAATAAACGAGTTGGAAGGATTTCAAAAAGGCCTGTTCGCATCAACTGCGTACAGGCCTTTTTTCATTGGAGGTCCGACAAGACGCATCAAATTTAGTTACGCAAAACGGATTACCCTACCATACTTCAAATCGATGGCTTTCTTGGCGTGCGAATGGCGGAATTGGCCGTTGAACATACTCCATAACGTTTCCATTGATATTCCCACCAGGGTTGGAAGCATAGATCGCCTGCCCGTGATGCTGTACTTGAAACTTCGCTATATAGGCCCCAGGCACCAGCGAAATTTCACCCACATACATCCCCGTAGAGACATCCACATAACGCTTTGTTTGCCCGTCCATTTTTCTTTCGCGTTTTAGCACAATGCTGGCAACTGTCTCGCTAGGAGTTTCCGTGTCTGGCAGCAACCGAACTATGTCGACCACCGTCTGAATTGAATCAAGAGGAAAGCGATAAACGGTTTGGCACCGCAACTTCACGATGTTGTTCTCGCTAACCTTTACTTCAGCAGAAGTTCTAATGTGACGATTTCTCACAGCCGTCAACAGAAAAAAAGGGAGCTCATCGCCACCTTTTTTTCGCCTTAGTCGCAATAGCCAGCGGCCAGTGATTTTTTCAGTCAAGTCGAACCAAACGACATTAGAAGGCCCCGTCGGTGCAGTTTTCGGTTGGACAATCTCGTTTCCGGTGGGAGCGACCAAGGTAAATTCGATTCCACCAGCTACCGGCTCGCTCATCAGAAACGTTACGGACTCCGCTTCTTCGTCGATCCAGACAGGAAGATCGACACCTCTGTCGCGATGCTCGAGGTTGATCTCCTGCACCACCGCAATTTTCTCCGCTTCGGACGATTGCACCAGGTTTAAAACGGATGCCTTATGGATGGCAGGCAGACGCCCTGACTGCATGTCGACAATTCCGTAGCCCGGAGTATTGGCGAAGTACAGCTGGATCATTTCATTCTGCAGCCCAAACTCATAAGCATCGAACTCTTGCGGAAGGATGGGGAAGCTCTCATGCGAGATCCACTTACTGGATTCGTCGAGTCTCTCAAGTTGGCTGGAGAGTTCACCACGTCCGTAGGATCGGGCAACAAGGCTAATGCGTTTTTCGGCCAGAGTATTACGGAGTGTCGTGAGATCTAAAGTTGCGTTACCGGCAGCCAGCAAAATCATGCGTTGATAGGCGCCCTGTGGGTTACGAAACTGATCGGTAGCGCTAGCAACAGTCCATCGCTTTGCTTGGCCCTCTGACAGATCAGCGTTGTCAATCTTCTCTAGGATTGTATCAATGTCTGTCTGCGCAACGTAGCTCATTTGATGGACTAGACCTTGTGAGCCGATGATGATTGCCAGTTGATCTCCTGAGAATGCCACGCGTTGTACCAACTGCTTGGCTGCAGTCTTAATAGCCAGTTCGACTTGCGGTTGCGAGAAAGCATCCCAAGGGGGAATCACCAGGGCATACTTGGAGGTCCCTGCGCGATCGATCCATTCAATCTCCTTGTGAGTACTGTGCGATGCTTTATCACCGGGCAGTGTGAGTTGGCTGTAAAGGTGTTTGAGCTTACTCCAGCATGACTGTACACTGCCAATATTTGGATGATGATTCACGAAGCAGAACTGGTTCACTGTATGGGTTGGCTGGATGGTTGAGGGATTGCCTGCATTATCTAGGCGCAACCCGAAACCCTGGCCGAACTCCATGATGCACTCATGCGTAGCTGCGTTATTTTGACAAAGCCTGAATATCCCACCGTATTTTAGGTACTCGTCGCCCAGCAAAGCGATGTAATGCCCAAGTTCATGCAAGATGACGACAGGTTCGTTCATTACGTGTGGCACCAAGGTGATCTGATGGTCAAAGGGGGAGGTACCGCCAGGAGTTCCGGATTCCGTGCCCGCATTGTGCAAGACAACATCGTCGTCCGCCGAGCCTGTGCCATTGTTCAAAAAGTGAATCGTTCCTAGTTGCATGTGGCCGTTCGTGGCCTCGAATAAGATCTTGGATGCGTGTTGGAACGACTTAACCCATCGACTTTTATGCAACGCGGTTACCGCGTCGTACTGAGCCGTAACGGCCAAATCCACAAAATAGCGTTTCTGTGTGCTATCGAACGTTGCTTTCCCATTTCCCATTTCAATCTCACTGATGATAGTAGTTGGTTGCTAGGGTTCAGTCGATTTGAGTTCATGCTGTCGCCGTGCGTCATCGTTCCATAATTTGATTTCATCTGCGTCGCATCGAGAGAATTGCGGGTACTTTTCAGAGAGTATTGCAAACTCCTTTAGTTGCTGTGTAGGAGAGGATTTCCTTAGAAGTCCATTGGAGTCATGCGTCATTTGCGCGTAGACTTGTGCAAGCCTAACCGCGTCCGCTACCGGCAGATCTGTACCAACTATGGACCATAATCTCGCGGTGTGATCATCCGAGGCCGTCACTACCTTTTTTCCTGTCGTATCAAAATGAATGCGACGCACAGAAGCCAAATGATGCAGTGGTGGGCCTAACGGACGATGCTCGGCCAGATCCCAAAGCAACGCAGCACCTGACTGCGGCATGTTGATTCCATGGGCGAGCGATCCTCCAGCGAAAGCCAGTACGGACGCGTCTCGATTGGATTCGGAGTAATCAACCGCTTCAATGGACGAATGTAGAATGTCATATTCAAACTGGCTCTGATCATTTTGCAGCCGCCAAAGGCGCGTTCGTCCCTTGCTTTCGCTGGTGCTTAAGCGGCCGCCGTCAGCAAAAAGGCTAACGCTGATGACATCCCCCGCACACTGGAGCCGTTGGAGAATTTCCCCCGTGGCCAGATCCCAAACGTAGACCTGCCCGTTAGAACCACTTGAAATCAGATGCATGCCGTCGGGCATGAAGGAACAGTCGTTAGCACTGGACGGGTGTACAAATGGTCCATACTTCTGTTGCCCCGAAACGGAATCCCAGCAGCGAAGCGTGCCATCCATGCTGGCAGAGGCAATTAAGTCACCCTTTGGGCTATACGCGACGGCGAAAATGCGACGCTCGTGTTTACCGACAAATGCTGGCGTCGAAACGCCATTGAGTTGAGGCTTGATCGCCCAGCAGGTTACCGAGCCGTCTAGGCATCCAGTCACCAACTGTTCGCCGGTCGGACTGATGGCTATCGTGAGCACTGGGGAATGATGTTCCAAAGGACTACCGACTTGGCTTCCCGTATATCCATCCCAGAGTTTCACCGTTTCGTCTATGCTGGCGGTCGCAAACAACTTTCCATCGCGGCTAAGCGCGCACTCCGAGATAGCGCGTGTGTGTGTAAGAGCCGAATCTAAATGCTGACCGGATTCCACATTCCAGATGAATGCCCTTCCATCGTTACCGATTGTAAAGCAACGACTTCCGTCGGGCGAGAATAGGGCGTTGCGGACGGCACCAGCATGCTGAAAGACTTGCGATTTGGGCGATGCCCCGGCCAAATCCCAAAGCTGAAGCACTCCATCTCGACCTCCAACCGCCAAGCGCCGACCGTCGGGATGAAAGGCGATTGCCGTGGCGCTTTCTCCGTTTCGCAAAATGCTGCAGGCTTGGGCTCCATTGTTTCGCCAGAAGATAGAAACAGTGCCATCGCCTCCACCCAGTGCCAATAATCGATTGGATGGATCCAGTTGAGCCGATTCATATTTGGCCGGACCTCGGATTTGCGGTCGTTCTCGCTTCCCACTGGTCATATTCCACACCTCAACTTCAAAGTCAAAAGAAATGGACACGACTTCTTGGGCGGAGCCACCGAAGAATACTCGACGAGGCGAAAAGGGAAGTTGCAATGCACTTCCAACGCGTTCGCCAGACGGTAACTCCCATACTTGAATTTGACCATCGCGCGACGCACTACACATTTTGCTACTAGCGTCTGCAAAATCGATGGTAATTACATGATCGGTATGTTCCAAACCGCTAGCGACCAGTTTGTCGTTCAGGTAGTCCCAGATGTGGAGCTGTTCTTGCGATTGATGGTCTTGGCTGGTAACAACGACCAGCCAATCGGTTCCCGGCACGAATACAACTCGATTGACACGTAAACCTTCAAACTGATGCTCCTTTTGCAGCGTACCATCAGATGCGTTCCATACGCGAGCAAAGGAATCAAAGCTGCCGGTGGCCAGCAATGGGTTCGTCTTATGGAAACTGGCCGAAACGACAAAATCGGTATGTGCCAGCAATTTCACCAGTCGACTGCGATCTACATCCCAAAGTTGAGCATGATTCTCTTGTCCACACGTAACCAAATGGCTGCCAGCAGCGGAGAACTGGAACATCGAGAACGGATGGAGCTTTTGTTCAAAGACTCCCTTTCTGGAAAGTGTGTCGAAGACTTCGATTTGCCCGCTAAACGCAGCCACGGCTAATCGCGTGCCCGACTCGTTGAATTCGATGGCATTAACTCCCGAACCAGTTGACCACAGGTGATTCAGTTTCGGTAAACGATCCTGAATCAGTCCAATGCGAGTGCGATTGATGGCGTTGTCCTTGATGGTTAACGCTTCCGAAAACCAGAGCATCGAGTTAGCTAGATCGTTATCCGCTAGAGCCGTCGTACCATTCTGCATGAGCAACTGGTATTGCCGATTTTCGCTTTCGCGACTTGCTGCAAGAGCAAGCCCGGTCAGACGCGATTGCTCAAGAGCCCAGCCCAGCGAAATAACGCTACTCGTCAGCAGCAATGCCGCGATAGTAGCACTGAGCGTAGTCGTAGTAGGGTGCCGTCGACACCAGCTCCAACAGCGGGCGAAGGTACTAACCGGTCGAGCCAGGATCGGTTCACCTCGTAACCATCGCTTTAGATCATCGGCAAAGTCTTGTGCCGACGCGTAACGCTGGCTCGGCATCTTAGCCATCGCCTTGAGCGTAATGGTTTCCAGATCCTTGGGTACGGTTTCATTTAAGCGATGAGGACTGCGAGGTTCGTCATGGATGACCTGATCAAGGACCATGCGATTGCTGCCATTGAATGGCAGCTCTTTGCAGAGCATTTCATAGAGGATGACGCCCAGCGAATAGATGTCACTGTGCGGGCCCACTTCCGACTGTTTACCGGCGGCCTGCTCGGGTGACATATACTGGACGGTACCGACAACGGCCCCTTCCATTGTCATAGTGATTTCAGCGTCCTCACGACGCGACAATCCAAAATCGACCACAAACGCGTTTTGATCATGATCAATGAGAATGTTACTAGTCTTTAGATCGCGGTGGATAATTCTGTTGTTGTGCGCGAACTGAACCGCTTCTGCTACTTGAATCAGCAGTTTGACCCAGTCTTGACGTTGAAGGTTGCCGTTGCGAATCACATCTCTGAGAGTCAAGCCATCAATGAATTCGCTAACGATAAATGGCGTGTTTCGATCTTCGGAGATCTCGTGCACTTGAGCAATATTGGCGTGTTTGAGACGTGCAACGTTTCGGGCTTCACGGAAGAATCTCTGCTCCTCATCGACGGTGGCGAAGAATCCATGCCGCGGGATCTTAATCGCGACTTGGCGGTTGGCTAGATTCTCGTCTTCAGCTAGGTAGACTATGCCGAAACCGCCTTCCCCAAGGACTCGCACAATTCGAAAATGGCCCAGTTTTTCGGGCATGGGTAGCGGAGTACTATCAGAGCTACTTTTTCGAGACTTCGATTTCACGCGTACGGAACTTCCGCAACTTCCGCACGTCAGCTCCTGCACTCCGTCACCCACAACCTGCACTTGGTTTCCACAGTGAGGACAGCGAATGCGATAGGCAAATTCACGTTGCAGTCGCGTCGTTGGAGAAGCCGCATAAGAGAAGTCCGCCGTCATATCCGCGGGCTGTTCTTCAATTGAGGTTTCGGGTAGCCTCGTCGCTCGAAAAATGGCCAAATAGATTTTCAGACGTTCTTCAAGATGCGGAGCGAGGTTTGGATACTGCTTGACCAGTTGATCAAAGTTCTCGGACTCGCCCCGCCGTAGACGGCTGAGGTAGCCCTCAGCCAGCACTTCAACGGCTCGTTCCACTTCATTTTGCGACTGTGCATTGTCGGATGCGCCATCGTCATTGACGGGTTCATCTGCGTCCATAAGCATGGACTCCCTTCCTATTTAACACGATCCGCGGTCGAACAACACGCACATCCCAGCATGCATCGGCTGAGTTCATTTCTTTTTCTGCGGGGCTGCCGCAGGAGGTTCACGACGTACGCATTCGAGCGAGAGATTGTCCTTGCACCTAGCTATCATAAACAATGGTTCGTCGTCTTCACCACAGGCCACCTCCGTTTGCCCGCCACAGGGCGCGTCCACGGCACACTTACTAACCGAGCCCAGATCGACATCAGGTACCTGCACTTCGGATGTACCACCTGCCTGGACGGGCTCGTGGTAGCCAACTGGCATTTTGAAGAGTTCGACGGGAATCTTGCTCATCTGCTTTCTAAATGCAGCCAATGCTTTTTCTTTACCACTCGACGGTGGGCTGGGATTTTTGGCTTTGAAGACCTGATAGTCGAATGTCTTTGGGTCGTTGCTGCCATCAAGGTCCGGTATGTAGATATCGACAATCGCCGTAGCGCCGACGGGTAGCTTGAAGAAACAGGAGGTAAACATCAGATAGCTGGCAGAAACAGCCACGTCTGCGGGAACCGACAAGTCTCCAACTCGGATGTTGTATCGCTGATTACCGAGGGAATCAGCTCCTTGATCGACGACCGAGATAAATTTATCGCTGGCATGGGCAGCAGGTAGGTTGTCAAAATATAGTCTGCGAAGGTGACGCATAGGATCCTCGTAATGTTGGTTTGTAGCTTAGGTAATCCATTTTGCCAGTTCGGTGCGCGCCGTATGATACGCATACCTTACTTGGTCGTATGTCAGTGACATTTGCTCTGCGATCTCCTTGAAGGATTGTCCCTCGACTATGTGCCGTTGCACAATCTCGCGCGACTGCTTATCCAAGCATTGATGGATCGCCTCACGCAACCTAGAATCTTCCTCAGCCTTAGAAAAGATCGAACTTGGTCCGCTTTGATGAACGCGATTCTTATCATATTCCTGGGCTGCTTCGTCAAACAGCTGCACGCCACCCTCGGGCATTCGTTTCTGCGCGCGACGATTGCGAAACAAATTAATTAAAGTTGACCGAGCGTTCTTCTGGAGCCAAACCTGGAACGTGCGGGTTGTTTGCTCGTCGTCATCACCTCCTTTAAACTGATAGATTTTCGTCCAGACTTGGAGTAGAACTTCTTGCACCAAGTCCGAATGGCTCATGTCCGCATGGTTTTTCAATCCAAACTTTGCACACTCTTGCCGAACCAAGCCGCTGTATTGTTTAACCAACGCCTCCACTGCAATCGAATCGCCGCTTTGAGCGGAACGTATCAAGTCGTTTAGGGAGGGCATGATTGTCGCTCAAGAATAGAGACACGGAATTCTTATAGAGGTGGGAACAAATTAAAAAATAAAGGAAGCATTAATTCCTTAAGCTTGTCGGTCAGACATGGGAGCCGGTAGACTAAAAATCCCAGGTTCTGGAGAGTGCCAGTACCGAATCGTCATCACACTGAGTATGACGGGAGCAAACCAGTCTTGCAATTGGAGGTTCGGTTTCGCAATGGGATTCAACTTGGAATACAATAAAGAGATTAACCAAGCAGATTTCCCCAGTTCCCTCCCTTTATTAATCTCGATAAGATCAATTCTTCGAAGGAAAGTTCATATTCAAAATGCAAGAAGCAAACGCTGACACTGGACATGGGAAATCTGTCTTAATCGGCCTGATGGCTGGGCCAATGGTGGGAGCGATGCTGGGAATCGTCATTGTGAGTCAATTGGATCCAATCTTTGCAATGCCCGGGGAGTTTGCCAACTATCCCGTCCAGCCGTCCGTTGAGTACATGGTCCGATACCATGCAGCCCACCGCTTCATGCTATCGAACAACTACGCGATCTATTTTGCGACGTTGGGCGGCTTAATGGGCCTGACAATGGGGGCCGTTTCGGGTGGTACCAAGAGAGGTGCAGCCATGATCGCCACCTGCTTTGGTGGAATTGTATTTGGGGCTCTCGGCGGGTTTTTATCTGGTCTAACGGTGGCCGGCGCCATTAAAAACAGTGGCGAGGCAATTCCAATTCTGGGGCTCTCCATTGAGCCCATCGTGCAGACCACACTGATGCACAGTTTTATTTGGGCGGTCGTTGGCATTGGAGTCGGCTGGGGATTTGTCGCAACCACAACTGGATCGATTGGAAAAGGCATTCTCGTTGGCGTTCTTGCCGGCGTTCTATCGGGAGTCGTTTACACGTTCCTCTCAGCGATAGCCTTTCCAAATGCCAATGGATTTCTGGTTTTACCTTATTCGATGCCGGAGAAATTAACTTGGGCCGCGTGCGGAGGCATCTGTTTGGGCGCAACGACACACTATGTACTAGGTCGAAACGCAACGCCGTGAAGCGTATTCGTCCGATTGCCCACTTAACCCTGGGAACAGGCGTGTGGCACGCCAAAAGCGATGCGTGGGCGTGGGAAGTGAGGGCGATGTTTCTAGCGATTCCCACGCCCTTCGTAAACTCAGGGACGTGCCACACGTGCCACACTTGCCAACCGTGCCACACGTGCCAACCGTGCCACACTTGCTAGGAACGGGACAGCGCTCCTCGCTTTTCCTGGATTGTCTGAATCAGTTGCTTTTGCGGAGCAACGAACTTGGCAACACCTTGTTCCATGAGCGTCTTTTCCATGTGTGGAACATCGACCGCCGCATCCAACTCTTTCGCGATCGAGTCGCTGATCATTTCGTCCACTTTGCGGGTGAAGATTTGATTGCTCGTTGCAACCGCAGCATTCGTATCGGGTGGATTGGTTTGGATGTCCGAACCGGCCAGGGCGGATACATACTTCCACGGTGCGTCTGCGGCGTTTTTAGTGCCGGTGCTTGCGAAGATGATCTCCTGTTGCAAGGGTGTTGCGTGCTCCTTCCAAAACTTTTGGTTGGCCAACCAAATCCGCTTGGCATTGAGGATTCCGTATTGACCTTGAGCCTCGGCCGAAAGTTGCTTGCAATGATCGGCAGTGTACTGGTCGATTCGCGAAACGAAAATACTATAGACGCTCTTGAAGGAGTCGAGCGATTTGCGACGTTTTGCTCCTCGCCAGACTGCATCCCGAGCAAGTTCATATTGACGCATCGTAAAGATCAACGTGACATTCAGTGTAACGCCAGCCGCAGAGAGTTCCTCCAATGCATCCAGTCCGGCCGGTGTGGCCGGCACCTTAATCATTCGATTGTCATGCCCGGCGGCCCATTTCTTGCCCAGCGAAATGTAGTTGGCAACGCGTTCGGCATGCGGCATATTCACCGCCGGATCTTCGAGAAGCGGGTCGAGTTCGAAGCTTACCCAACCGGCATTCCCTTTCGTTCTCGTCCAAACTGGGTGAAACTCTTTCTGAGCTTCCTTCACCAAGTCATCGGTCATGCTCCAGCAGACGGCCAAATCGTCATGGCCGCCATCCACGTAGTTCACGATGGATTCGTCAAACCGTCCTGTCCGAATGAGCCCGGAAATGATAATTGGATTGCTGGTTGCCCCCACC
>JANMLD010000240.1:0-2486 GCA_031372345.1 Pirellula sp. | reverse complement strand
GTTGATTCGGGGCTCGATTCATCAGGGATGTAATAAGTTGTTGTACGTAAGCAGCATCATTTGAGAATCGTTCGCGAAATTGGGAACTCGACATCAGTTTGACTTTAAGATCATTGATCGAATTACCTTGTTGCAAATAGGACTGCCATGCAACTACTTCGCGAGCACTTGGGGCTCGACCAAGCAACTGAAGGAACAACTCATTCAACGCGTTGGGACCAAACGTTCCAGGATACCCTGCGTTGACCACGTTGCCTGGAATACCTGGCGAAAAGGTTGTTTGACCGGCATTGCCAAAGGACTGTCCGCTCGCTTGCTCCAACGTGAAATTAAACGATTGCCCTAAGTTATTTACATCCACACCGATTGGCTGAGGAAGGCCATACATGAGTTGATTACCTACGAAAATGGAGGCTGTCAATTGATATTGATCTCTCGGATCGATGTACCGTGGATCGAAATGGAGTTCAAATCCAAACGGTCCAATCCCATCCGCTCGCGTAACGGATTTGCCACCCGCAATCTCATAGTAGGGTTTGGATACATTCTGCAATTGAACCATCAGTGTCGAGCCGTAGGGAAGCTGCGTTCGGTCTCGTGTGGTGACCGTGCCGGTCAATGTACTCGAAGAAGAATTCATTGAGACCGGTAAGGAGGCAATCCTTTGCTGGCGAGAATTGAATACAAGCAACGACACACGTCCCAGTGCATCCGTATTTCTCCGAATCTCATCCGCAAGTTCAACGATTCGGTTATCAAAGCTGCCGATCCGTGTACCGCCAACGGCCATGATGATGTCGTTGGGTTGCAAGCCAGCTTGCTGTCCTGCGCTACCCGGTGCAATCTGAGTAATGACCGCTCCGACATCCGTATTCTCGACATAAACGCCCAATTTCCAATCCTTACGGGCAGGAGCCAACATTGGCCCGGCCCCTCCATACCCGCTAGGGCTAAACCCGCCAGTACCGGCAGTATTGAGCGGAGAATAGGGTGTCGAGGTATAACCCGAGGTGGACGGGAAGCCGATTCCCGGAGAACCGTAATTGGCGGCTCCGCCTGGCATTAACACTTTGGGAATGGCGCTCGTAAAATCAAGCCAATTCGCTTGTCCAAAACAAGCAGTTGGACCCGAGATAGCTGCGACGGCCAAAAAAAAGAAAATTTTCATGCGTTTCATGCTTGAGTTCTTTACTGGAAGAAGTGATTGGTATAGGAGCACCCCTGTAAACATCTTTGCAATGCCTATTCGATTGGAAAACAACGGGAGAGCGAGGCTCCTGCCGAGCTGGCGCCGCCGTGGTTCGGCAGGAGCCTCACCCTCCCGAGTAATGAATTGGCTGGACAAAGTCGATAACGACATGGTTACAGGGGTAAGGGAGTCAAAAAGACCTATCGCATTTGAGGGCCGCTAATTTGGTCGAGCTGCTTTCGAATGAAGGCAGGATCGAGAGGGAAAAATCCTTCGCGAACGGCTTCTAACTGGCCGTCCCGGCTTAATACATAGCGAAGCATGGCTTCTCTCAATCCTCCGTCGGAAGTCATTTGTGACTTGTCGACGACGAGCAACAGCGGACGCACAAAGGGATACTGGCCAGAGAGAAAACTCTGTTCGGTGGCTGGCACTTTTGCTCCGTTGAGAATCAGCGCAACCGGTCGGACTTTTTCATTGGCTTCGCCGAAGCCACAAATCCCAACTCCGGCCAGGTCCTCGCCGATCGCAGCACAAACTTCATCGCTACTTCGGTGCGACTGAGCTTCTTTGGCCATTTCTCCGCCGCGGAGAACGAGTTGCTTGATGAAGGAAGTTGTTCCACTAATTTCGCTGCGAGAGTGAATTCGAATTGGCTTCTTCGCGATCTCACCGGTGACCCCGAGTTCGCCCCAGGTAGATACATGCTTTCCCGCACCTCCAGCTGCGCGAAAAATGGATTCCAACTGCTCCGGCGTGACGCCAGAAACGGGATTGTCCTTATGAACGTAGAGAGCTAATGGATCAAGGGCTACGATCACACTTAGTGGATCTTTGCATTTTCCTTTTTTCAAAAAGGCCAAATCCTCAGCGGTGAGTGGCCGGCTCGAACCTGCGATGACCGTTGGGTCTTCGGCCAACGCTTTGATGCCCACGTCGGTTCCATCCGCACCGCGAGTAAAAACAACCTCAGGGTGAAATTTTCTGAAACGATCCGCCCACAGCTTGCCGATCGTCAACATGGTCGTTGAACCGGAGAGAACGGCCGAACCTTTGATTTCCTTTCTCTTGTGATACGGCTCGATCGATTCAATCAATTGCATCAAAGCAGCATGTTCAAGATCGTTTTGCGTGACGGCACTTTGACCAGACTGGGGGCCAGTCGCCGGTCCGGTAGTCAAGGGTTTGGTTTGGCTAGCCGGGTTCGCTGGCGTTTGCGACCAAACTAAATTGTTAGAAACCGTTTAAAATAACAACGCGACAGCAACGGATGAACAACTGCTAATAAAAAGGGCTG
>JANMLD010000220.1:0-14682 GCA_031372345.1 Pirellula sp. | reverse complement strand
GATTATCATTCCAACTTTTTTCAGACATGGCTATTGGTTACGGTTTCGAAAATTCTTCAGTCGTTCGGCTACATCGAGTGAGATCGAGCCATCCTTGTTGGCGTCGAGCCGCATCAGGAGTTGTCTTTGAGCTTCAGGCATTTCGTCGCCGGTCAGCTTGCCATCGCCATTGCGGTCCATGCGTTTGAAGAGAGCTCCGAGAGCTAAGCCACCCGAGCCAGCATGTGCTTCCGAAGACTCAGAATCGTTAGTCTCGGCTGGATCACTCAACGCACGATAGGTTTCAACATAGCCAATCATCATTTCATCGAATGTTTGTGGTCCCCATCGAACCGTTTTGGTCGAATCGGGGTTGGCAGGATTATTGGTGCTATTGTCAAAGACGCCTGTGACCTTGACCGTCGAACCGGCTGGAATGACGCGCGGCTTGGCATAGTCATAGCGCAATTGCCAATTGAAGTCATAATTGGGAATATCGAGCAGGGTCTCCGGCTTTCCATCCGAAGTCGACAGCTCAAACTTGAACGCTTTTCCTCGAACGTGCATGTGCGCCATGTAGGCCAACACGTTGATGTCGCGGGGGATGCGTCGTGAAACCGATTCGACGTGGTTCGCTTCGCCCGGTCGAATGTTGAGATTTCGATCCGCGATTGCCAGTGTTTCGACCGCATACTTGGGTGGCTCTTTTGTAAAGATCAAACCCATGCGCATTTGATCCTGAGTCGCTTTACCGTTGGGGGTGTAGTGGATCTGAAAACTGACAGTCGCTCCTGCTGGTAACTTCCTAGCGAATCCCGGTGGGTAGACTTGCAACGTGTTCCCTGGCACATAAGCTGCCCAGTAGCCGCCGATCCCTTCCTCGAGGTCTCGAATCCGACTAGATCCTTTTGCATGTACGTTCACAAGGACGTGGTGCACGACGCTCCGGTCCGTTGGAACGATTTCATACGCTTGAACCCAACGGTCTTCTGTCAACGTTGTCTGGGCGGTAACAAACTGATAAGGCATCGTGCCGGTTGCTTTGATTGCCATCGGCTTGGGCAACTGAACGATCAAGTCAGGCTTGCCGATGGTCCATTCACCAGCAAACTTGCGTGGCTTCGGAGCATCCTTGGGATCCCCCATAGCCCGATCACTTGAGAGCCAAGTCAATAGTTCTTTTTTCTCAGTAGCGGCTAACGATCGATCGTTGGCCCATGGACTTACTGGGCCATCAGGCATGCGCGCAGCAAACCAAGGGGGCATGACGCCACGTTCGACGACATCCTGGATCATCGGTGCGTGGGCAAGCAGGTCCTTGTAGGAGTCCAAAGAAAACGGAGCCACGCCGCCGTCGCGATGGCACTCGATGCAGTGCCTTTGCACGAGCCTGGAGATATTCGCATGGTACGTCAGTTGCTCAGCCTTCGTGGCTTCTACTTTCACAGACAGAACGCAACCCGGTGCAGCCGTAGCCGAAATGACAGGCTGTTCATTATTTAGCACGGCGCTGATTGCTTCCGCCAAGTAGCGATTCCGCGGCGCATCAATCGCATAGCCAAATCCGTACTGGTCATCGATCGCACCGTGATAAACCACTGTACGTGCAGGATCAAGCACGATCACATCGGTTGTGGACCGCGCCTTCACCGCTCGAGCAATCTTACCATCCGTATCAGTCGCATAAATCGCATTGCCACCCAACGCTTCAACTGCGGACTGCATTTCGCTGGCCTTATCCGTTTCGACGGTATTCACCAGGACGAAAGAAACATCGCGAGCGGAATACGTCTTGGCTAGTCCTGCAAGCGTTGGCAAGTATTTCTTGCTGAGCGGACAACTTGTGCTCGTCATGGCGATAACGATCGCTTTTTGATTCGAAAAATCCCCTAGGCGATGTGTTTTGCCGCTGAGGTCTTTGAATTCAAAATCGGCGACCATGCCGCCAATGCCGTGTTCGCCGGGAATGAGTACCTTGGGTCCCTGGCGGACAGGTGAACTCACCGGCTCTTGTCCCAGGGCTGTCATACCGAGTCCGAGGGTGATAACAGCGGACATCAATACGATTGGCAGTAACAACTTGGTTTTCATTCGCATGTTTTGACTACTCCTTGGTTTTCATCCATCGATCCGCCATCGAGCCAAGCCAGCCCGTCAGCAGCTCACGTCGCTTATCTGGTGTTGAATCCCGTGTAAGAACACGGAAGGGTTCGGTTAGGTGCCCTTCGGCTCGGTACTTTGACTCGTCAGGCACTCGCGAGTCCACTAGCGTAAAAGTCACAGTGGACTTACCTAGTTGGTTCAAACTACGTTGGATGACGAGCCGCCGAACAGTCTTGGTTTCTTTGTCGACTTCAATTGTCATTTCACGTAGCCATCCAAGCGATTGTCGAGAGGGTGTGACGGATATGACATGCGTTGGGCCAGCGTTAGCTGAATATCGCACTTCGCCGTGACGAAGAACATTATCTAACAATGTCTCTAAGTTGAGACTGTAAATATCGCTGATGGTTTGCAAAGGAGTTCCAGCCTCTTCCGAATCAATCCGAATCGCACGTCTCGGTCCAAGCGTCAACCAAGTAGCACCATCGGCGTCGCGTCCCCAGCACCAGCTTCGGTCACCACGATTCATCTCGACCCAAAAGCGGTCTCCTTGCGTCATGACGTGCACATCTCGTGGAGGCGTGAAGCCTGGCACACCGGGCTGATCTCGTTGGACGTCAACGACGTATACCCGTTCGATAAGCTCAGAATGGGTTGCCAATGCAGCCCTCACAATCGATGCAGCGTTGGCATAGGCGCTCGTGTCCCAACGTCCTACGAAGAAGGCCGCTATCGCTAGGACTGAGGCCGCAACAAACCAAAAGGCAGTCTTATGCAACCGAATCGGGGACTGCTGTAACCAGCCCGTGGATTGCGACGACGATCGCACCTGCGCTATTCGCATGGCTGCGTTCGATTTCACTTCCATTTGCGAATTCGCAACAAGATCGACCAACGCGACCATGGAATCTGTTCCAAGCTCTTCTGCAAGCAGTGAATCCAGGATCAACTGATCGGCCATATGCTCAAGCAGCTCCGGATTGGATTCAACAATAGCTTGCAATTCAGTCGATTCAGAAGCTGACATGCCGCCGTCAACGACCTGCGACATCAAAGTTTTGAACCGCTCTAGGTTCTGTTCGTGGTTCATGAATTAGCCTCGGTCGCAAGCTGCCCTTCGATACAAGCCATCAAAGCCATCCGAATTCGGTAGAGCGTCTGTCGAATCGAACCTTCAGGCCGTCCTATGGTCTCGGCGATTTTTTCGATGGAATGATCGCTGGTGTATCGCAAGTCAATAAGCTGCCTTTGGGCAGGCGGCAGTTTCGTCAAGCAATGGTCGAGCGCGTCCCGTCGTTTGTCGAGATCTTGCACCTTTCGCTCAGCGACTTCTGCTAGTCGTTGTAACGTGTCCAAGTCAAAGACAAGTCGTTCGCGACCGTACGTTCGAATTTGATTGAGCACTTTGAAGCGTGCGATTTGGCTAGCCCAGGCCCAAAAATCGGTCCCGGGATCGAATTCATCCGCCTTTTGCCACAATACAGCATTGGTCTCCTGAAGAAGGTCGTCTACGTCGCTAGGCCGCACCAGCAAACATCGGACGAAGGCCCTAAGCCTCGATTGATGACGGGCGATTTCTTGGACGACTAGATTTCGATCGATACTCATCACAGTTTATGAATCTCCACCAAGCTAATGTCGTGTGCATCGCAAACGTCAACATGTGCCGACATGAAAATTTAGGAAAAAATGACACTGATGTTTCACTTTTCCCAACTCTGCTGTCCGCTCGCGCCCATTTGTTGGATAACGGACTTCTGAATCTCGGAAAAAAGAGACTTCCAATCCCCATCTGACTTTTGGCGAAATAGTCGCATGGTCGGATACCAAGGGCTGTCATTCCGATCGAGCATCCATCGCCAATCAGGGACGAATTGCAGAGCGACCCAAACCGGAACTCCAAGAGCACCAGCCAAATGTGCCACTGCTGTATCGCAAGAAATGACGAGATCACATTGCTTCATGACGGCCGCTGTATCCACAAATGCGGCTGGCCCCGAATCGAACTCCTCCCCAAGAGTTTCTATTTTCATGTCCATGGGTAAGTCATGCAGCTGAGCACCCCCTTCTCCTTTATGAAGACTGAGCAATCGAACATTTTCGAGTCTTGAAAGGGCATAGAAATGTTTGGCTGGAAAGTATCGACCCGATTCCGTTTTGGCTGCGCCACCGTGCCAACAAACGCCAATCTTGAAACCGTCAGCACCGATCTTTTCCTTCCAACGTCCGATCCTCGCTGGATCTGCGAAAAGGTATGGAGCCGATGAAGGAATATTCGTTAAGTTGGTCTTAAATGCTAAGGGCAAACTTTGCAAAGGCGTGTGAAAATCGAATTTCAACGACGCATCGGTCTCGTCGACGATGATAACATTCAAGCCAAGGGTCTTCATCAATCCACGAAGGGATTGTTGAGGCGCAAAAAAAACCTTGGCACCTATTTCATTCAAGCGGGCGACATAGCGACAAAACTGGATGGTGTCGCCCAAGCCTTGCTCACTATGCACCAATATCGATTTGCCCTTCAGCGATTCGCTCCCCAACCAAAGGGGTTGAGTGAAGCTGCGTTGACGCTTTTGCATGTCTCCTTTTTTCCATCGCCACTCATACAACCCCCATCCAGCTTCAAAGTTACCACCTAACAGGTAAACTAGACTTTTGTTCCAATGTGCTTCCGCGTAGTCTGGCTTGATCGTGATAGCACAATCGTAACTGGCGACTGCTGCGTCCAGTTGCTTGAGATCTCGTAACGCATTGCCACGGTTGTAGTAGGCTTCCGCGTAGTCTGGCTTGATCGCGATCGCTCGGTCATAACTGGCAACGGCTGCGGCCAATTGTTTTAGTTCCTTCAACGCAATCCCACGGTTATAGTGAGCTTCTGCAAAGTCAGGTTTGATCGTGATAATTTGGTCATAACTGGCAACTGCTGCGTCAAGTTGATTGAGTTCTTGCAACGCAAGACCACGATTGGAGTAGGCGGCAGCGTAGCCTGGCTTAATCCGGATGGCCTGGTCATAACAGGCAACTGCTTCATCCAGTTGCCGGAGTTCATGAAGAGCATTGCCACGGTTGTAATAAGCGGCAGCCAAGTTGGGTTTGATCGCAATCGCACGATCATAACTACCGACTGCGGCGTCCAGCTGCTTGAGTTCTTGCAAAGCAAGGCCGCGATTTAAGTAGGCTTCCGCGTAATCGGGCTTGATCGCGATGGCCTGGTCATAACAGGCAACTGCAGCGTCGAACTGGTTGAGTTTGTGCAACGCCAGGCCACGGTTCGAGTAATAAGAAGAATTGTTTGGATTCGTTGCTATTGCTCTGGCAATCAGGTCCGCAGCAAGTTGGTAATTATTTGATTGCACTGCAATAATCCCAAGCAGATGCAGTGCGTCGAATTGCTTGGGGTCGGTCTTGAGAATGGATTCGAAGAGGGCTTGTGCTTCTTTTAGCCGACCTTGCTGGTGTAATGCACAGGCTTCGTCAAACTGAGCCTGCACCCTTGCTGCCGCGGCAGTATTTTCGTTCATAACTCATTTCCATTGGTCATTAGGCGAGCGGCGGGTTCCGATTTGCCTAGGTCGAAACACCGAACCAGCCGCGGCTGACTTGAAAATCCACGTTGCCCGAGGCTTGCGTTAACGGGCGTTGCTGGCCTGTCCAAACTCGGGACAGCGCGGCGAGGATTGATGCGGCACGTTCGTCCAGGGGGACGTTTACTAGGCAATGGTCGCTTTGGCTGATGGGTTTATGGGACGTGATTTGAACCGATGGGATAAAGGGATGGCCTTGGGCGGGCATAGTGCCCTGGTGAACCAGGAACAGATTCGCGCCCGAGGAGCCCATGCCGGTCAAGGATTCGATGAGGTGATCGCCGCTCATCGCCATGATGTGTAGACCGCGTTGCTGGATGATCTCTCCGTAGGACAGCGAGGTGTGGGACGTGGCAATGAACAGCGCCGAGGTGAACTCGGGGCGGCGAAGCAATGGCGATGTCTCCGGGATGACTACGGATCCGCCGCCATCGAGGATGGACGCGGCCACCGCGGCCAGAGAGGATAGGGTTTCTTCAGGCAACTCACCTTGCGCAGTCATGCCGAGACAAAGCGAGATAGCGCCGGGCTCAAATTGCCGCGCGGCGCCTAGGGCAGATTCGACCGGTGAGGACGCAAACCAGTTCATCACCTTTTCCGACACGCGCTCAATACCGCCATCCAGCTGGATGCTTGCGAAGCCCATGGCGGAGTGGTCGATCGCGAGGGTCCTAAGAAAGTTTCGAATAGCATCGTTGTGGGTTTTTTCGCAGCCATGCTCGAGCAGGAGGACCCGATCGGAAAGGGGATGTACAGCATAGCCCGCGATGGTTTGCTCCAGAATGCCGATCGCTTCACCGGACACGCCGCAACCCTCCGTATGCGGCAGTGCCACGTAGCGTGACGCCGCGGCAGGAAGGTTTGCGTTCAGCTTGTCAGCGATCATACGAGCGATTTGTCCGGCGCAGAGACTGGTCGGGATAATCAGTCGGATGCGATTCGCCGTAGCGGCGGGTTGACACAGCTCCAGCGGCAGAGAAGGTGCGGTCGGCATGGGCTTGTAAGCGAGGGGAAATCCATCAGGCTTAACGGGTTCCTGCCCCTGACACTGTTCCTGTTTCCGCGTTGTCGCCGTGTTTCCGGTCTGTCGCCACTCGCGCCAGAGTTGCGCCTGCGAGTGGCCTGCGCGTTCACCCACGCTGCGGCGACCGGAGGCGATCTCGATGGCGTAGTCGAAGGCTTCCTCGCCGAGCGTCTCCAGCGGTTCGCCTTCGAGATAGCGGCCTGCGTTGAGATCCATATCGCGACTCAACAGTTGGAACCGGTCTGTGTTAGTCATGATCTTGATCGTCGGGACAAACGGATGGTTGGTGATGGAGCCATTGCCTGTGCTGAAGACGATCAAATTGCACCCTGCCGCGACTTGCCCAGCGATGCTCTCCAGATCGTTGCCGGGGCTGTTCATGAAGTAGAAGCCTGGCTCGTGCATTGGCTCGGCGTAGTCGATGACCCAGTCGAGGCGCATTTGCGGGTCCTTTTTTCTGGCCGCACCGATGGATTTTATGGCGATGTTGTAGAGGCCTCGAAAGATGTTGCCGCCGCTGGGATTGGTCTGGCCGCTCACGCCGTGCCAGTTGAGCTTTTCCTCGAAGCTCGCGAGGGTATTGAGGAACTTTCTTGCGGTGGCGAGGTCACGTACCTTGGAGAGCACCCATGGCTCTGCGCCCATCAGCTCATCGGTTTCAGCCAGATTGGCCGCGCCTCCGTGTCGCACGGTTTCTCGAGCGATGATACCAACCAGAGGGTTAGCCGAGACACCGCTGAAGGCATCTGATCCGCCACACTGCATGCCGATCTTGAGATGGCGGATGGGTTGCGTCGAGCGCGGCGTTTGATTGGCGACGGCGAGCAGTTCTTCCACTGCAGCGCGGGCGTGGGTCAAGTTCTCGAAGTGATCGCCACCGAGGCGCAGGAAGCGGTGCGGAACGGCATCCAACGGAGCGCCGTGGGATCGCATCCACTCGGCCAGCGCGTCGTTGTTCACGGGCTCGGATCCGAAGTCGAGCGCCAGCACCGCGCCCACGTTCGGGTTGGTGATGAATCCCGCCAGCGTGCGCAACGTGAGTTCCAGATTGTTCGGCACGCCTTGCTCGCCCCCTTCGGTGTGTGCGATGGCGACAACGGCATCCACATTGGGAAATCTCGAGCGTGCGCTGGCAGACCCTGCCGCCACCATTCGCGCCATGCTTCCAGTCAATGAGCTCGTTCCCAGGACGACCACATGATTTCGGGTGCCCGCCCCTCGATCACCTCGGCGAGGATACCCTTCGAACGTGCGCAGCGAGGTATACATAGGCAACTGTTCCGCGGGTCGAAAGGTCAACTCATTGAGCTGATAGGGCTGGAAGTAATCCTCAAAGTTCGGTGCCTCGGGCACGGCGAATCTCACATGCCGCGAACCGAGCGCGGCGAGCATCGTCGTATTGCAGACGTAGTCGCCGGCCCGAAGCGGACGAATCGCGCGACCGAACGGCAACCCCCACGATGTCAGCTCGGCCCCAACCAAAATCGGCGAAATAGCAAAACGATGCCCGTCGAGAACCGTGTGAGTCAGCGTGAAGGACACGCCTTCATGGACGATGACGTTTCCGGGTTCCAGACGCCGAATCGCAATTGCGACATTGTCTGCTTGGGCTGGAAGGCGACCGATGGTATCGAGTCGGATCGCTGGCGGTTCGTTCATCGGGGTTGGTATGATTGGACGTGTGCTCAATAGATTAGTAACGTATGAGTTCGAGTTTAATTGTAACAGGAGGCATGGGTTTCGTAACACTAAGCACCTCGGCAGAAATATCTGCGTGCTGTTTCGTTTAACCGCGTGAGCATCGCCCCGCGTTTTACTGTGCTCGCGGCCCGATGCGTATGCGGTTAAACGAAGAAACGTCTGTGTAGATGCTTAGTACGGAACACAAGTGTCTTTGAGAACCATCGGAAAATTGTTGCCAGGGCGACCGCATTCTGCCGCAAGTCTAAATACAGCCGATTTCTGGAAAATGTTAGGGTTATGGTTGCGTTTTTACACCCACCATCATTAGAATCAGACTCGGAAACGACCTTGTCCTTGAGACTTCACCATGAAACCAAAAAAACATCACTTGACATTCCCAAACCGACCATCTCTCAGAACTGATCGACTGCGTCCTCGGTTTGAAAGTTTGGAGCAACGGATTTTGCTTACGGTCTTGCCTGGCGAATGGAATCCCCTAGGACCGTTTTCTTCCACGAATGGCCAAGTCGAAAACATTGCCAATAAACCCGTCGTCGGCGCGATCCAGACGGCTTTGGCGCATCCTACAAATCCCAATACTCTTTATATCGGTTCCGTAAACGGCGGTGTCTGGAAGACCATCGACGCAACCGCTTCGCAACCTAAATGGACGCCTCTGACGGACAACATGCCTTCGCAATCCATCGGCGCTTTGGCATTTGACGTCGGCGATTCGACCACGAATACCGTATACGCCGGAGTTGGGCGTTACAGTAGCTACGCTCAACTTGGTAACCAACGAATCGGACTCATGCGATCGACCAATGCAGGTCAGAAATGGCAAGTGGTCGACGGCGGAGGTGTTTTGAAGGGAAAAAACATCTCTGGAGTTTTTGCCAACGGCAGCACGATTGTCGTTTCCGTGAACGTCGCAGATACCTTCAACAATTCGAACATTGGAATCTTTCGTAGCACGGACGTTGGAGCGAGCTTTACGCAGATCTCAATTGGTAATGGGTCTGCTACCGGGCTTCCGGCTGGTGTGAGTTACGATCTAGTTGCCGACCCGCTGAATTCTAGCGTTCTGTATACGTCCATAGTTTTCTCGCCGACGGCTGGAGGGAACGGGGTCTACAAGTCATCCGATGCCGGCGCGACTTGGACGAAAGTCAGTACGCCTGCGATGGAAGCTTTGATCGTTAACAACACCAGCAACTTGGAGATGTCCGCCGGACGCAACAACGAAGTCTACGCCGCAATTATCAATCGCGGCGTTGTTGTAGGTTTATTTCGGTCTCCCGACAATGGACTGACATGGGCTAGCATGGACCTGCCCCAAACCAATGAAACCGGCGGGAATGTCGGGCTCAACCCTGGTGGTGGCAAAGGGCCAACATCGGGACCTCCTGAGTTTATTGCAGGTGGCCAAGGGGACATTCACTTTTCGATTGTGGCCGACCCCAATAACGCAAACATCGTCTATGTTGGAGGCGATAGGCAACCACGCGGATTCAACGATGCTGGTTCCTTCCCGAATGCAATTGGTGCGAGTGACTTCAGCGGTCGCCTTTTTCGAGGCGATGCAAGCAAGGCATCGGGAAGCCAATTTGTTCACTTGACGCACCGCAACAACTTGGGGGCCGTCGGCGGTGGTACTGCAAGCAACAGCGCACCCCATGCAGACTCTCGGGACATGACCTTTGACGCCAACGGTAACTTGATCGAAGTTGACGACGGTGGAGTTTATCGTCGCACTTCTCCAAAGAACAACACGGGCGATTGGTTCTCGGTCATTGGTGACTTGCAAATCACGGAGGCACACGACGTTGGGTGGGATTCGTTGAGCAACGTTGCGATGACCGGCAATCAGGATGGAGGCTCTACCTACCAGCCCAAAGCAGACGCTCCGCAATGGGTCTCCATCTCGACCGGGGACGGCGGGGACATCGCTATCGACAACATTCAGCTAGCAGGCAGCAATCAATCCATTCGCTATTCGAGCTTTCAGAATCTAGGTGCGTTGCGAAGTACTGTTTGGGATGCGTCTGGCGCATTGGTTTCAACGAGTTTTCCTGCACTTACTGCTGCGTCGGGCAGCACTGCCATTGCGGGTGCCTTCCGAACGCCGGTGGAAACCAACACGGTTGCTGGAGGAAGATTGCTGATTCAAGGTGCAAACGGCTTGTATGAATCCTTGAACGCTGGAACCACCGTGACTGCCATTGGAGCCGGTCTTGGGGTCAGCAACAGCGGCATTTTTTCTAACGCGATTTGGTATGGCGGAACGAAAAATAACGTGGCAAACCCAGATCTCGTTTGGGCGGCAACCGGGAGCGATGTCTACCTGAGGACCACCGGTACTGGCAACGTTACCAAGACGGTCGGCGACCCAACATCGCAATTGATTCGCGATCTGGCAGTGAACTCAGGCGACTCGGATAACGCGTTTGTCGTCGACGGCAGTCGCGTTTATCAAACGACCAACTCCGGAACTACCTGGGCCGATATCACCGGCAACTTACTGACCTTAGCAGATGATTTGCTCTCCGTCGCTTTTGTGGTGGGTCCGCTGACCAGTTCCGTCATTGTTGGAACCAATCTTGGTGTGTTCGCATCGGCGACCAATGCGATCGGAACTTGGAATAAGCTCGGCAGCCTTTTCCCGAATGCACTTGCCTTCGACATGGACTACGATACGACAGACGACATTCTGGTTGTAGGGACCATGGGCCGCGGTGCGTGGAGTTTGGCCAACACAAGTGTGGTCCTGGAAACCATCACCAAGAAGATCGATATTGCGTTAGGCAATAGCGTTGTCTACCTCGAGAACAGCCCTCCAATTTTTGTCGCGACGGCACCCAAGGTCACGGATCAAAACATCCCAACCTACGCGGGTGGGGTGCTTTCACTGACCGTCTCAACCAATTACCAAGTCGGCGATCTCCTTGACCTTGCAAGTCAAGGAACCGGCGCGGGAGAGATTTCCATCGTTGGCAATCAGGTTTCTTTCGTTGGAACGCTGATTGGTACCTATTCGGGACCCGGGCAGACGATCAATGTGACGTTGAATGCGGCCGCGAATCAGCCTGCCATTGAAAAACTACTGTCGCGAGCCACGTTCGTTCATACGACTGACGATCCTTCGCCTCTTACTCGCGTCGTGAGTGCGTTTCTTGACAACGGCCTGAATGGCGCAAGCAAACGAACGACCGTTCTCATCGATGTCATCCCCGTCAACGACGCACCAAGTTCAAGCAGTTTCTCCCTCCCGTCCATTGATGAAGACACCAAGAATCCGGTCGGTGGCTCTATCGCACTTTTGGTTGGGCCATCGTTTCAAGATCCTGATCGCGGCAGCGCATTGTCGGGAATAGCGATTACTTCCAATGCAGCTTTGAACACAAGTGGACAGTGGCAATATTCTCTCGATGCCGTCACATGGCTCCCGGTTGGTGCTGTCTCGCCTGTTGCCAGCTTAGTTCTTTTGTCCTCAACTCGGATCCGCTTTTTATCCGCGAAGGACTACTTTGGGCGACCCACTTCGCTAACGTATCGGGCTCTCGACGATACCTACACAGGAGGATTTACGACGACAACACCTGTGCTTCTCGATGTTTCGAACTCCAGCCCTACCGGGCCAGTCTCCCTGGCGGATACGAGCATCGACATTCAAATCTTGCCAGTAAACGATGCGCCCATAACGACGGTTCCCAATCAAGCTACCAGCGTCAACCAAGACCAGCCGTTGATTTTTCCGATCCCAGTTAGCTGGTTTACGGACGTAGACAACGCAACGCTACCGCTGAGCATAGCGTCAGCCAATGGTGACAGTCTCCCAGCTTGGCTATCCCTGAACCTACAGACTAGGCAACTAAGGGGTACTCCGACCAACGAGAACGTAGGAGACTACGATTTCGTTATTAAGGCCACTGACGCTGGAGGATTGTTCACGACATTGCTGCTGCATCTGTCCGTGATCAATGTAAATGATCGGCCAACGAACATCGAACTGGTTGGCACGTCCGTTCGCGAGAATGAATTAGGCGAATTCATCGGGACGCTCTTTGGAACCGATATCGACAGAAGCGATCAATTTACTTGGCAAGTGTTCGATCCACGATTTGCTACCCAAGGTAATGTACTTTACCTGGCTCCAGGAATCAAACTTGACTATGAATTGACTCCTCGCATCGATCTGGATATTCAGGTGACGGATAACGGTACGCCACCGTTATCGCTCACGTTGCGAAAGACGATTAACGTGCTCGACGTGAATGAGTTTTCACCTGCTTTAAAGGCGACACGCTTCAGCGTCAGTGAATCGACACCGTCGCCGACGGACCTCGGTTTTTTGGTAGCCCCCGACGGCGATACGAATAACAAAGTGCGTTTCCGATTTAAGGGAACGCCGCCCACTCAATTTTCGCTCGACGGCACAACGGGGCGAATCGCACTCAAAGCGGGTGCTTCGCTAGATCACGAGTCGATAGCTTCCTTCCAGTTTTTCGTGGAAGCGTTTGACGACGGACTTCCAGAACTTGGAACAACCGCTTCCGTCAATGTCACCGTGACCGATTCCAACGAGTTTGATCCGCAGATTACCAATAGTGCCATTTCGATTTCGGAAGGTCAGATCACGCAAGTTCCGTTCGCAAAACTGACCGCCACGGATGGTGACACAAGCCAATCGGTTCGTTTCCTCCTGCCAAGCAACGAGACCCGTTTTTCCGTAAATTCCACTACTGGCGAACTCTCATTGCTTCGCGCCGGAATCTTTGACTTCGAGAGAAGCGCCAGCGACTCCATCGTGGTCATAGCCACGGACAATGGAACGCCGTCTCGCAGTGTTGAGCGCACCTTGACGCTATTGATTCAGGATGCGAACGATGCACCTACTGCAGTCACTGTCCCCACATCGAATGTCTTGTCCAACGTAACTGGTTTGGATCTTGGCAAGATATCGATCGTAGATCAGGACCCAGGTCAGCTCTACACCATCCTTTCGAGCGACAATCGATTTACTATTGTCGACGGGAAGCTTTTCGTGGCCCCTGGAACCAGCCTGAAAGAGACAGATCCACTGGGATTGACGGTCCCAATTATTGCGACTGAGATTGGTGCCGACGGCAAGTCCTATAACATGAATATTGGCTTAAACCGAATTCCAAACCCGAAGCCTTGGCAAAATCGGCTGAACGCACTCGATGTGAACCGTGTCGACGGTGTCGATCCGCTTGATGCATTAGCCATTATTAATGCTCTTAACGCAGGTGAAGGATTCTTGCCATTCCCAAGACCAGCCAGCACTCTCGGTTTGCCGGACTACGATGTGGATGGTGACGGTACCATCAACCCGCTAGATGTTCTCGCCATCGTCAACTTCATCAATCTCAAAGCCAATGGCGAAGGTGAGGCTGTGCAGCTGCCTCCAGTTCCGAGTGAAGTAACGTCGGTCGATGCCAACTGGCTAGCAGCCTACATGCAGATCGAAGAAGAAGGGCTTTCGTTGCGTCGACGCCGCAGTTAGCGAGTTGCGTGAGAGTTCAATGCCAAAAAAGTTGGCATGCATCGAGTCTCTCGCCTTGCCGTCCCCTCCCTCATGCGTCCCGATACGATACCGGAACGTCGCTCGGCCAACCTCGAGCGACAGCAAACTGGAGTTTCCAATCGGCCCGCCCTTGAGATAAGGGGGTACTCAACTCGAAACACACGATTGGATCACAACACGTAGAGGCTGGCTAAATGAGACCACGGGGCCCAAGTGCCCAATTCTGTTGCATTCCAGCAAATCGCTGTATTGAGATTGTGTCTATACAATGCCGCCGAGTTTTACTCGGGGGATGGTTACCAGCTCTCTAGTTAGAAACGGTGGTCAGCACCCCTGGCATAAAGCCAGCGGCATGCTCGGACAAAGCCGCTTCGCGCTTCTCAAGCATCGTAGCACGCCAAACCTGTTGCGCTAATAAGGCTCAAGGCGCAAGAGCGTTTCTGCGAAAATCGATCAGTGAATCTGCGGTCATCTGAACTGAATGTTACCTTTTTGCGTCCTGGGCCGTTTGCACTCCAACCACAACAATTATACGACGCTGTCAGCTACCTGGAGGAACGTATAAATTGACCGAGGGCGAGTAGTAAACTCAACACAAGTCAGAGCCCGACGATCGAGCCCTTCGTGTCCAGTACGCCCAACAGGGGCGTGATCTTGTGGGGTGCAAGTCCCCTGTACTTAGTTCCGGAAACTTTCACTAGGAGTCAGTATACCAAATGAAAATCCCATGAAAGCACCAGTACGAGGTGAAGGCAACTGCG
>JANMLD010000216.1:0-2413 GCA_031372345.1 Pirellula sp. | reverse complement strand
TCGATCGAGATTCACACGGTCGAGCTTGCCAAGTACAATGGAGGTCCGAGTGACGTTCGCAGTGCGAGTGTCCTGGAACAGTGGGCCTATTGGATTAAGAATTCGAGTGAACATACTGTCGAAGAACTTCGCGAGTTGCTTCCAGGTTTGGAGTTTCTTCGGGCGACTGGTGAATTAAATGCGATTCGAGAGATAACGGAGGAAAAGCAAATGTACGATGCAAGAGAGAAAGCCAGTTTGGACATCCAGTCCAATTTGATTGACGCGCGACAAGAGGGCATTGAAATAGGCGAGCAACGCGGCGAGCAGCGCGGCGAGCAGCGCGGCGAGCAGCGTGGTAAGCTAAAAGCAAGTATCCAGATTTATGAGGATCTTCTTGGAGACCCGGTCACTTCAGACAGCGACCTGAGCGATCGGTCGATAGAAGCACTGGAGTCGATGGTGGCGCAATTGCAAAAGCGACTTCGAGACCGCACATCGTAGATTCAAGATCGCACAGTTCCAGACAGAATAATGGCAGGCAGAATAAAAACCGCAAGATGCGAAACGACCTAAACCACTTCAACCGTCGATTGACTAGTTTGTGTTTTTGGCGAGTCTTCGGTATTGATGCAACTTCGCGTCATTATCTGCGGTATTCGTGAGATCGGTGGTTAGAACGCTCCGTTCGATTGACCAATTGGACAAAGTTACCACCGTATCGTATGATGCAGGAGGAAATCAGTTGACCGTTCGGGATCCAAACAACGTCGGTGCGGATATGGTTTACGACTCTCTTGGCAGAAACACGCAACGAACGGATACGTTCGGCGATGTTACCAAGACGGACTACGACCGAGCTGGGAACGCGGTGAAACAAACCGACGCCAAGAACAAATACACTCTCATCTCGTTCGATTCTCGCAACCGTCGCAAATCGACGACCGACCGAATCTCGGCTCCAACGACGTTTACGTATCTAGCTACTGGCCAGCTTGCATCGCTGACCGATGCTGAGAGTCAAACCACCGCTTACACGTACGATTCACGTGGCTCGAAACTCACGGAACAATATCCGGATCATTCGTCCGGTTCGACCGTCGGTCAACCCGGCTACGGCATTGTGACGTTCGTTTACGACAAAGCAGGACGAGTCTTACGGAAGCAAGATCAAGCGGGAGACACTTGCACTTACGATTACGATCTCGCTGGAAGAATGACACAGCGTGACTACCGTTCGGTTGCCAATAGTCCCTCGGGCACGATTGCCGATAGCGACACGTTCACTTTCGATCGCAGCGGGAGAATGCTAACTGCCGTCTCTGGTCGGTACAACAACACAGTCGGCTACGCGTTCGACCCAGTCGGTCGCAAAGCCTCTGAGTCGCTCACGATTGCAAGCCAGACCTACACGGTTGGCAGCGAGTTCAATGCTCGCAATGAACCTGTGAAATACACGTATCCAGACGGTTCCATTGCCAACCGAGCCTACAATGCTCGAGGTGGTTTGAGCGAACTGAAACTTGACAGTTCGGTGATCGACACGCGCAGTTATGACGATGGAGGTCGCATGACGAGCGAGGTTCTTGGGAATGGCATCACCGAAACGCGCAGCTACCGAAATGACAATTTGCTTTCGGGAATCAGCTATTCGAACACGAATATTGGCAACCTGGGCTACTCGTGGGATGCCAACAAGAACAAGACAGCGGAAACGATCGGTGGAGTCATGAGTGGTTATGGCTTCACATCGACCGGAACGGCTTATGATGACGAAGACCGACTCACTGGCTATCAGCGAGCCGCGACAACTGGCTCAGCCCTTCTTGCTCAAGCCTGGGCACTAACATCCGTCGGAGACTGGTCGAGTGTCACCACCAATGGGACGGCAGTCACCCGCACACATGGTCCAACCCACGAACTCCTAACCTCAGGTGGCCAAAGTGTAACGACAGACGTAAAAGGCAATCAAACGGTTCTCCCCTCCAGTCTCACGTCTCAAGCCTCAAGCCTGTCCCTCACTTGGGATTTCGACAACAAGCTGAAATCTTCGGACATCGACAACAATGGATCGGCCGACGTGACGTTTGAATACGATGCGCTTGGCAGACGAGTTGCGAGAACAGAGGGCTCCAACGCGGTGGTCTACTTCCAAGCCGACCAGCAGACGATTGCTGATTACCCACGTGGTGGAGCGGCATCCACAGCCACTTATCGTTACGTGTTTGCCAGCTACATTGACGAACCAGTTGTGCGAAAGACAACTGGCTCCAGCGGAACTATCCTTTACTTTCACCGCAACCAACAATACTCCATCCTCGCCCTAACCGATTCCAGTGGCAACGTAAGCGAACGCTACGCATACACAGCCTACGGCCAGCCAACCTTCTTGAACGCTTCAGCAACGGTGCAAACGAGTTCCGCGGCAGGCAAT
>JANMLD010000192.1:0-20810 GCA_031372345.1 Pirellula sp. | reverse complement strand
GAATTGCCTTAAATGCAAATCGTGGACCGAAACCGGGAGTGTTCAGTGTTCAGTGTTCAGTGTTCAGGGTTCAGTGTTCAGGGTTCAGTGTTCAGTGTTCAGTGTTCAGGGTTCAGGGTTCAGGGTTCAGGGTTCAGGGTTCAGGGTTCAGGGTTCAGTGTTCAGTGTTCAGTGTTCAGTGTTCAGGGTTCAGGGTTCAGGGTTCAGGGATCAGGGTTCAGGGTTCAGTGTTCAGTGTTCAGTGTTCAGTGTTCAGTGTTCAGGGTTCAGTGTTCAGTGTTCAGTGTTCAGTGTTCAGTGTTCAGTGTTCAGTGTTCAGTGTTCAGGGTTCAGGGTTGAGGGTTGAGGGTTGAGGGTTGAGGGGTGAGGGGTGAGGGTGAGGGGTGAGGGGTGAGGGGTGAGGGGGTGAGGGGTGAAGATTGTCCAGCTGATTGTGCAAGGTTTTTCAAAGCAAGTCACCCTCCCTCGGCAACGCTGTGAAGCATTTTGATCAATGAAATGGCACGCTATTTGAATATACGCCTTCCGTTCGGGCTCGCCCCGACGGAGGCAGCAATTGGCGGCTACAGGCATTATCATTCGGTTCGAGCTCTCCACCGAGTTTACTCGGTGGGAGCAACGATTGGATGCGAGAAACGCTGCTTCCACCGGTATGAAACCGGAGGAGAGCCTCGCCGCTCACGGGTTGCTTGTAGCTGCCAATTATCGCCCCACTGGCATGAAGCCAGTGGTAGCGTAATGAAACCAGACAATCTCCAGCGGGAGGATGGCTAAGCTGGACAACCTCTGCCTAGTTCGGCAACTCAGCCGCCAACTGCTGAAACTGTTTCCTCAAATCGGAATCGTCCGCGTTCGGGAAATTCGCTCGTTGCACCATGATCAAGTAAGCGCGTTTTCGGACTGGGTCGATCCACGCTTGCGTGCCGTAAGCCCCACCATGACCGAAAGAACCGGCCGAAAGGGCTTGCGAAACGCCTTGCGGTTCGCGAACGACACAGCATCCAACTCCCCAAGCGTTTCCTGTGGTGAATCCCGTCTTTAAATCCCCCGTGGTCGGCGTTCTTAAACGTACAACCGATTTTTCTGTAAGGATTTGTTGTCCATTCCACTTACCGTCGTTGAGTAGCATCTGGCAAAAGGTTGCGTAGTCATTGATCGTTGAAAAAAGACCACCGTTGGCGGCCGGCATTCGATCTCGATCGGTTGGTTTCTTGCCCGACAATAGACCAATCGGGGACTCGTTCAACATACCATCGGCCCCCTTCGTATAGCTTTTGGCCAGTCGAGGCATTTGGGCATCGCTCAAATAGAAAGTCGTGTCTCGCATGCCGAGCGGCTTGCACACCCGTTCGCTCACAAACACATCGAAACTCTTTCCAGAGACGACTTCGACGATTCTTGCGGCGGTGTTGATACTGGTTTGGCTGTATTGCCATTTGCTACCCGGTTCGAATTGCAACGGCAGCTTTGCGTACTTCTCAGCAGCCACCGCTAGGGTCGGTGACGTGTAGGCTTCTCCACCGGGAAGCTCACGCATCCCCGAGGTGTGATTGAGCAATTGCTCGATCGTGACGGTGGCTGTTTCGCCTGTAGAAGACTTAAGACCAGCCATCTCTGGCAAGTATTTTGCAATCGGATCCGACAACGCAAGTTTGCCCTCGTCCACCAGCATCATCACGCATGTGGCGGTAACCGGCTTGGACATCGAAGCGATCCAATGGATCGAATCGGTCTTCATGGGTGCTTGGCTGGCAAGGTCCGAGAAGCCAGTGGCTTCGAGATGAAGTGTTTTGTTAGGGGTTACTACCATCGTGACCACTCCAGCCACATCGTTTTTCGCGACAAAGCCGTCCATCGCTTGTTTGATGGAGGACTGCGATGGTGTGTCTGAGTCGAGCTTGCCTTTGCGGTAAACGATGAAGTAGTTTTCTTTGAGCCCGAGTTCTGGCGTTTCCGCACGAACAAAGCCACAAGAAGCAATTTCCTTTTCGACCGTTTCTCGATCGGCCCGGACGTGATTCATGGCCCAGTCGCTACTCACGCCAGGGATCCGATTCATGTCGATGAGGATCAACCTACCGTCAGGTTTCAAGGCTTTGAAGATGGAGGCTGTGGTCTTGAATGGAAACTCGAAATGGTGGTAGGTATCGCAAACGAATGCCATGTCGATACTGTTAGGGGCCAGCAAGCAGGATTCTTGATTGCAAAGCTGGGTCGTAACGTTGGTAAGCTTTTCCGGCTTGCAAGTTTCGAGAATATGATCCAAAAAACTCTGGGCGATATCGACTGCAATGACCTTGCCATTCGGGCCAGCGGTTTTTGCAAACAATCGCGTGAACAGGCCGGTGCCCGCCCCGATATCCGCGATCGTCATCCCAGGGACAATTTTCGATGCCGAGACGATCTCATTGCGATTGGCAAAGACTTCGCGGCTTTCGACCTCGAATTTTTCCAGGAACTCAGAGGGAGTCGGCTTTTCGAAAGGAGCATTAATGCCCGGCCGAACGCTTTTTTCCTGGGCAGGCGAAGACTCGAGTAAGGCGAGTTCAAAGCAAAAAACAAGCGTCAAGCAAACGGCCAGACGCTTGTGGAATTCGTAGATCATGGTTCAGAGATTTCTAGTTAAATTCGAAACTTGCCTACTCACGTTGCTCTTCAACTCGTAACGGCTTATAGCCACCAATCGATTTGAAATACATCAACAACATCAAATAGATAACTGCCATTGTAGCTGGAATGAACGAATCCGCTTTCAGTGTGTTTCGATCGCCAGTCTGGTCCGCCGCAATCACAATAGCTTGATCTGGACTGCGATTTTCTTTTGCATCTCGTGCTTCGCCTAGCTTCGTCCCATCCAAACCAAAAGTTTCCGTCGCATCCAGATTCAAAAACTTACTGGACTTAGTAGCTTTGTAGGTCTGAAACAATTCAGGGCTAACTTTTTGCAACTCAGCCCCTGCAAATCGGTCCTTGCTATAACCCAAACCGGGACCGCCAATGAGTCCAGCGGATAGCATTCCAATCCCTCCCATGATGGACATTGCGACGGCACCCGACTTAGGGTACCGATCTCCCACGATCGCCAACATAGTTGGCCAGAAGAAAGTTTTTCCCACAGCGTAAATTCCTAATGCCACAAATGCCAATACGAAACTAAGCGTAGTACTGCTTTGAATCATGCTGGTAAGGTTCAAACCGATGCATGCGGTAATCGAACAAACTAACAATAGACCGACCGGTGACAATTTGAGTGTTGATTCAATCCAGTGAGCACAAAATCTAAGGGTAAACATGATTACCGATGTCCAGATAAACAAATATTTCCCTTGTTCGGAGGAAAACAAATTACCAGTAATGTTGGATATCCATCCATCCGTCCCAAGCTCGACTGCCCCAACCATCGCATGGGTGACAAAGAGCACGAAAAGCATAAAAGAACCAATAGAGAATTTGGTCATCACGGCAACCGCGAGTAATAGCACTCCACCGATGCCATAGCCAATATAAGCGGAGTATTTACCGACCAACTCGTTGCCTTTGAAAATATCGCCAAAGAACAACGCCAAAAGATAACAGGCAACTATAGAGCCGAGAATTCCAACGGACTTGAACATTTCTACAAAGCTGGCACCCTTGGCTGCTGCCTCGGATTTCGGAAACTTTTGTCCAAAAAACATCAGTGCGTACAAAACAGTTGGAACCAAATACAATGCCAATTGAAATTTCCAAGGCCATTTTAATACATCGTCCAGTAACCATCCGGCGGCTGTGCCAAGAATCATTCCGGCCGGCCAACTCGCGTGAAGTATGTTCAAATAGTGCGTTCGGTTTTGAGGGTATATGGTCGCAACAAGTGGGTTTGCCACAGCTTCCAGTGTCCCATTCGCATAAGCGAAAATAAACATTCCCCAGAACAAGAACGTATAAGCATTTTCCGGGGTCGACGCACAAAAAGTTACAAATGCCGAAAGGATGTGGCCAAGGAGGGCGACCATGACCAACTTGCCGTACCCAATTTTGTCCACGACCACGCCACCAAGAATGATGCCGAAGCAAAAACCAGAAAATCCTGCTCCGCCAATTGCGCCTAATTGGGTCGCGGTAAAATTAAACTCTTTACCCCAATTATCAAGAATTCCGTTTCGCAATGCGAATCCGACGCCCGCGGCTAAAATCGCCATAAAGCCTGCCCAAAGCAATCGCGATGCATTGGGAACAACGGCTGAAGTGGAGGAATTGCTCATGAAATTGCAACTTGGTGTGAAAGAGAATTGGGGAAGGGGTGAGCGGACTCACACATTGTGGGGGTTTACGGAATGCTACTACTAGCGGTCGCTAATTTAATCCAAGGCGAGTTAGTCTGCCACTAGTGACAGCTAACATTTTTTGTGTCGGTAGTTGCCTCAGGACAGTGTAGAACGGCACTCCGTGCCGTTTTTCTCGGCACGGAGTGCCGAGCTACTCTTGAATTCTCAGGGCAAATCGCTTTTCGAGCGACAATGAATACTGGCAAAACAAGAAACCATCCCACTGAGCCCACAATTCGAAGTTCATTGGTACGGGTTTTGATTCATTGGTACGGGATTTGTTACTAATCCAATGCCGTCTTTTGCACGTAAGTCAATTTGGCAAAAGGCGTGTTGTCGCTATCTGTTACTTGTTGGAGCAATGCAAATGAACCGATCTCTTGGAACTTGGAAGCCGCTAATATTGACGTTGGTTCTCGGGATACCGACCGGATATTGGCTCTTTTCCAACCCGCCGACCCCTCCGGCTGCGGTTTATGCTCAGCAAGCAGTCGATGCCCAGCAAGCTCGCGGTGGACTCGGCAGTTCCAACGGCATCGCTAGTGCAGACCAGCTTTCGAAAGTGTTTCGCGATGTTTCCAAATCGCTCAAACCATCGGTTGTGAGCATAAAAAACGTAGTTGAACGATCGGCGACCAAGTCGCGCGGTTCGCGGTCGCTCGGTTTGCCCCCTGAGTTAGAACAGCTGTTTGGAAAGCAGTTTGACGGACTCAATAACAATGATGGTGCTGACGGACTAGACCTACCCAAAGGCCGAGTACAGAACGGCCTGGGTTCTGGCGTCATCGTACGAAATGATGGCTACATTTTGACCAATAATCATGTGGTGGAAGGTGCAAGCATCCTCGAAGTAGAACTCAGCGACGATAGGAAGTTCGATGCTAAAGTGATCGGAACCGACTACCGTACCGATTTGGCCGTTCTGAAAATCGAAGCGAAAGGCCTCGTGGCAGCTTCACTTGGAAACTCCGGGGACATGGAGGTTGGTGACTGGGTTATCGCAATTGGTAGTCCGTTTGGCTTGTCTCAATCCGTGACCGCGGGGATTGTGAGTGCCACCAATCGAAGCGACCAAGGTATCACCATGTATGACAATTTCATACAAACCGACGCGGCCATCAATCCGGGAAACAGTGGTGGACCACTGCTCAATCTGCGCGGCGAAGTTATCGGCATCAACACGGCGATCGCATCACGGAGTGGCGGTTACAACGGAATTTGCTTTGCCGTTCCGAGCGATACGGCCAAACGGGTACTCGATGATTTGATTAACAAAGGCAGGGTCACGCGCGGCGTCATAGGAATCAGACCCGAAACATTGCGATCGGAAATGGTCGAAAAACTCTCGTTGCCTGCAGGCACGCGCGGCGCGTTAGTCGCTTCGGTTACTAAGGGCTTACCAGCTGCCAAGGCGGGACTCAAAGAGGGGGATGTTATTACGGCCATCAACGGTATGGCTATCATCTCTGATTCCGGCATGCGACGGGCTATCGGCGAAACAAAACCTGGGACAAAGGTGAAGGTTGATTATTTACGCGGCGGAAAACGGTCGGAAGTCACCATCACCGTGGATGAATTGGACGAAGAAGCTCTTGCCGCAGCCAGCATGGAGACAGTCGATGTTTTCGGTGTTACGGTTGGGATGGTTTCTGACGAGACGCGCGACGAGTTGGGACTCAAGCCAGGAGAAGGCGTTGAGGTCAAGAAAGTCAATCGAAACAGCCCGCTGGCTGCCATTATTCCGCCGGGAGTTGTCATCCTATCGATCAACGGCAAAAAAATTGGAACGCCCGTTGAATTCGCTGAATCGATGGAAGTTGCGGGCAAGACCGGGATGATCAAAATGATTATTCGAGATGGAGAAGCAGACAAGTCTGTTCAGTTGCGGACCCGATAATCCATATTTGGAGTGCTGGGATTCATCCCAGCTTTTAGATCGCTCCCAATCGGCGCATCAAGGAAACGCAACGAGCGAAGGGCCTCGCTCGTCCACATTGTCGCTCGTCAACATTGTCGCCTTTTGCTCCGCAAAAGTGCGTTAGCGGCGCCCACTTTTGCGGAGCAAAAGGCGACATAAATCACAATCGACCTAAATCAATCGTCGTCGTTGCCCACTTCGATCACGCAAGATACGAGATAGTGATCGGAGTAACGTTTTTTGAAATCCTTAATCTCGTCATCGGTTCCGTTCTTGGTCGAATGTATTTTTTGAACGGAGCTTTTAAACTCTGGCTGGTTCTTGGGGACAAAGATCCGATCGAACGGAGCACTCGAATAACCTGACCCCCACGCCGCGGTTGTGCCCATTTCTTTTGCGTTCAAATCGACAAAGCCTGCATCCACCAGGATTTTGGGCGTTTCATCGTCGGGAGCAAGAATATTCGTATCGCCGAGGAAGACGATATCTTCGTCCTTAAATTTTTCTTTGAGTGCTTTCAACTGAGCAACGAAGACTTTGACTTCCGCCTGGCGTTGTTTTTGCGTGAATAGAGGATCCGAAGCGCTCGCGTCATTGCGGTTGGATTTGAGATGGACTGGGACGACAACAATATCGGTCTTTCCTTCACCAAATGAAAACTTGACCGCATTGGCACGGCGTTCCCAAAACTTGTCTCCGAAGGTCTGGTTTTCGCCGACGGGTATGGAGTATGGCTCGCCGATCATTTTGGCTCGGTCACTTCGCCATGCGATGCCAAGATGCTGACCGCGAGTAATGAAATCCTCGGTATCTTTTGGATAATTTGTCTTAGGAAACAAAAGATATTGCCATGTTTGACCGTGGACATTCCTTAGTTCGTCCAAGGTTCGCTGCAATGGTTTACTGGTAAAGGGAGCTTCATTCTTTTCGACGCCGATTTCTTCCAATGCCAGGACATCCAATTTGGCTTCAGCGATATAAGCCGCAAGATCCGTTGGCGACTGCTCGACGTCCTTGCCCGGTTTACCTCGCATGCTCGGGAAGCCGAACCATTCGATGTTCCACGCTCCGACTCGGAAGTCCTCTGCTTGAGCGACAGGGGTTACAAAACCAAAGAGAGCCGCGAGTGCCAAAGGGCCAAAACCAAGTTTCATAAAGTTTGTCCAGTTCCTGTCATAACCCGATACGTTCCTATCTTAACCCGATACGTTCCTATCATAACCCGATACGTTCCTATCATAACCCGATACGTTCCTATCATAACCCGATACGTAAGTGAGGGATCTGCGAAATTGTCCCTGGCTTACGCTTCGGGTTGGGATACTCCACTCTACCGCCCGCCTTAATCTGAATCGCGAACGCGGATTCAAACAAGATGTGTTTTGGTTGACTTTTGACAATTCCGCCGTTCTTCCAAGACTTGCCCATCTGCTATAACATGCAAACGGGAAACGAGGATCCGTTTCATTTTTCACCTGACTTTGAACGTCGGGAACCCTGTCATTAGGATAGTTCAAATACATGACGAAACGGCGAGTCGTGGTAATTGGTGCAGGACCAGGTGGCTTGGCCTCCGCGCTTCAATTGGCTCATGGCGGAGCGGATGTCACCATCCTGGAGTCTCGTTCTCAAGTCGGCGGACGTTGCGCAAGCATTTATGCGGACGGCTTTAGATTCGACACCGGGCCGACTTTTTATCTTTATCCCCGGATTCTAAGGGAGATTTTCCAGTCTGTTGGTCGCGACATCGAGGTTGAGATCCCGATGAAGCGACTGGATCCACAATATCGCGTTTCGTTTGGTGCTGGTGGTCATTTGGATTGCACCAACGATCTCGTTGAAATGGACCGTCAGATTGAGGAACTGTCGCCTCGGGACGTCGGAGCCTTGAAACGATATCTCGATCACAACCGTGTGAAATTGGAGAAATTTCGGCCCATCCTGGAATCTCCCTTCAACAGCATGCTCGATTTGTTGCGGCCGTCGGTTCTTGCGGCTGCGTCTCTGGTTAAGCCCTGGAAAACGCTAGGCAGGGAATTGCAAAGTTACTTCCTAGACCCCAGGCTAGTTATCGCTTTTTCCTTCCAGGCCAAATACCTGGGAATGTCCCCATTCAAGTGCCCAAGCCTTTTTTCCATCCTTTCCTTTCTTGAATACGAATACGGAGTGTTCCATCCGATCGGGGGTTGCGGCCAAGTGAGCGAGAGAATGGCTGAAATCGCAACCGAAATGGGATGCGAAATCCGAACGGACGAGCCGGTCGAAAGTTTGGAGTTTCAAGGCAAGCGTGTTACGGCGGTGGTCACCGACCAAGGGCGCTACGAAGCGGATGCGTTCGTGATCAACGCCGACTTCGCGCACTCCATGCAAAAACTAGTCCCCGATAAACTTAGAAAACGCTGGTCCAATCGCAAGATAGCCAAAAAGCGATTTTCGTGTTCCACTTTCATGTTGTATCTGGGTATCAAAGGGCGATACGAAAACCTTAAACACCATACGATTCATATTTCCAAAGACTACGATCGCAACCTGAGGCAAATCGAGAAGGAGTTGGTGTTGCCGGACGACCCGTCGATCTACATTCAAAACCCAAGCGTCACGGATTCGTCATTGGCCCCCGAGGGCAAGAGCACGATTTACATCCTTGTTCCCGTTCCGCATTTAAACCCGAACACCCCATGGGACGAAGCCCAAACACAAGCCTTCCGGGAACTCACTTTCAAGAAGCTAGCGGAGTTGGGAATGAGCGACCTTCGAAGCAGGATCGAATACGAACAAATTGTTACACCGGCCAATTGGCGCGATGATTTCTCCGTATACCGCGGTGCCACCTTTAATCTAGCCCACAATCTCGGCCAAATGCTCCACTTGCGACCTCACAACAAGTTTGAAGAGCTGGACGGCGTGTATTTGGTAGGTGGAGGCACGCATCCTGGCAGTGGGCTTCCCGTGATTTACGAGTCCTCTCGAATTACTTGCAAACAACTCCTTCCAGACATCGGGTTGTCCGCTAAGTTCATCCACGCGATTGCACCCTTACTCGAATCAGAACCGGCCCTAGTGTAACACTGAACGACCGGGCGCCCTTCTATTTCAGGCAGCTTTGAACACGATACCCATTTCATCCCCACTATACGATCTGACAGCCCAATCCATTGATGGGGAGTTGGTGCCGTTCTCGCAGTTCCGCGGTTCGGTTCTCTTGATCGTGAATGTAGCTAGCCAATGCGTCTTCACAGGTCAATACGCGCAACTGCAATTGCTCTATGAAAAATACCACAGTCGCGGCTTGATCGTCCTAGGATTTCCCTGCAATCAGTTTGGATCTCAAGAGTCCAAATCCGAGAAATCGATCAAGGATTTTTGTTCCTTGAAGTACGACGTTTCGTTTCCAATGTTTGCCAAGATCGAGGTCAATGGCAACCACACGCATCCGATCTTTGCACTCTTGAAATCCAAGGCGAAAGGCATTCTTGGAAGCCAAAGTATCAAATGGAATTTCACCAAGTTTTTAGTAGGACGAGATGGAGCCGTGCTTGGTCGTTTTGCCCCGGCGACTTCACCTGCAAGCCTAACACTTGCGATTGAGAAAGCACTTCTTATCTCAGCCTTGGATTAGCAACCCTCCCAGAGGGTGTTGACTAAGCGTCCACTTCATGCTTCCTTCCAACCACCCATCGTTTCCGTAACGCACGTCGTTCAAGCCCTACACCGCTTTCGGGACTTCGTGAACGACCAGCAGATTGTGCGTGTTGTTGATTAGCCCTGTTCCTGTGACATAGACGACTCGGTCGCCCGCTTCGAGCATACCGCGTTCGACGGCCCATTTCGTCACTTCATCAAACAGCGCTTCGGGATTGTCCAGGTTTGTTACCTTGTGCGGCATGATGCCCCAAAACAAGCACATGCGCCGAAGTGTGTGGTCGGAGTCGCTGACGCCAAGCGTAGGAATGTAATTGCGTTGTTTCGATTTGACCCATGCCGTCCCGCCTGTTCGGCTGGCAACGACGACCAGCCTCGCATCGATGGCTTCGGCAATGTTGGCGGCGTTGTGCGTGACTGCCGCCGTGATGGGGTGGACTCGTGAGAAGAAGCGAGTCTTGGGGTCCTGCGGTTGCGTTTTAAGCATCTTTTCTGTGCTGAGCATGATCCGATTCATCGTGTCGACAGTAATCACCGGGAAATCACCGATGGCCGTCTCGCCACTGAGCATGCAAGCATCCGCCCCATCTAGAATCGCATTGGCTACGTCGCTGGCTTCGGCACGCGTTGGGCGTCGATTGTGATGCATGCTCTCTAGCATTTGAGTCGCCACGATAACGGGTTTCAATCGTTCGCGGCAGACTTGGATGATTCGCTTTTGGGCTACGGGTGTGTCCGCCACATCAATTTCAACCCCCAAGTCTCCACGCGCAACCATTACGCCGTCGGCGGCATCGACAATGTCTTCCAAACATTCTAAGGCTTCGCGTTTCTCGATCTTGGCAATCACCAACGCTTGAGCGTCCATCGATGCCAACAGATTCTTGAGCGACGAAACGTCTTGAGCCGAACGGACAAAAGACAAACTGATGAAGTCGACCTCATTCTTCGCCGCCCACAACGCGTTGGAAACATCCTCTGGACGCATGGAGGAAACCGAAAGGGACGTGCCTGGTAAATTGATTCCTTGCTTGGACCGGATGGTGCCACGGACTGAGACCAAGCATCGCACCCTGTCGCGTTGCTTGTCCACCACTTGCATGGAGATCATGCCGTCTGCCAACATGACAGGATCGCCAATCTTCAGTTCGTCCACCAATTTCGCGTAGTTGCTTGTCAGTTCCGTCGGTGAACTAGACACGTCGCCGCGAATAAAGGTCAGTTCGCCGCCAACGTCCACTTCAAGTGGGTCCTGAAGGAGTTTGCCTAGTCGGATCTTGGGGCCAGCCAAATCCAACAGGACCCCAACAGGGAATCCCGTGACTTCGCGGACGCGTTGGATCTTGCCCATGACTCGCGCAAAGTCGGTTTGTGTTCCGTGGGCCGCATTGATTCGAAAGATGTCGACCCCATGGGTAACGAGCTCGGCCAGAATCGCTTCGTCCTCGCAAGCTGGGCCAACCGTGGCGACAATCTTGGTTCGAGCTTCACTTAACGTGTTTCTTGGCATTTGGAATCGAAGATTGAAAAAGAGTGTTAGTACCGCGATCCATTCGCAGACTTTTGGAGTATTGTCTAGATTTCGTGTCCTTTTGGCTATGGCAGGTTGGCGATTTGATTTATGGCGAGGGATGGTAAACTAGGGACTGCAACTCAACCGAATGCACGATTTGCTCGCAGGTTCGCTTATTTGGGCGAGCGGCGATGTGAAAACTACCAATCATAACCCGATACGTAAACTACCAATCATAACCCGATACGTAAGTGAGGGACCTGCGAAATTGTCCCTCGCTTACGCCTCGGGTTGTGAAACTCCAGCCGCCGCTCGCCGCAAGGCCGAAAATTGCGAGTTTGGAACCGAATTGAACCGTACTTATTGCTCCAATTGGAATTTTTTGAATGGAAAAAGTTGGGCCGTGGACTGGACGTTGGATCGTGGTCTGCGGCGGTACGTCCGGGCTGGGACTGCAGTTGGTCATCGCTGCCGCTCAGCAAAAGGCAAATCTTATCATTGTTGGTCGAGATGCGGCCCGACTTGAAAACGCAAGAACGATCGCATTGGAACAGGGGGCAAATTCTGCGTCCGTCTATTCCATTGACCTGAGCTTGAAGTCGCCACCCAATCCCGAAACTAGCGACGAGACCCAATTGCAGGAATGGTTTGCCATCAACAAAATCGACTTGCTCATCAATGCTGTCGGTCGATCGGACCGTGGACCGTTGGAACAGTTGAGCGATTTCGAACTTGCCTCCATGCTCAACGACAATCTCATTTGCTCATGGAACATGACTCGCATGGCGCTCGATTCGCTCAAGCGGGCAAGCGGAACGATTGTCAATATCGGGTCGCTGGCGGGCCTCGTCCCTGCGCCTGGCATGGGGGGCTACTCCATCGCCAAGTCGGCACTAACCGCTATGTCTCGCCAGTTACGGGTCGAACTGGCAAGCTTCGGCGTTCATGTGTTGCTTGTTTGCCCAGGCCCCATCGCGAGGGAAGACAGCGGGTCGCGTTACCAAAAGCTCTCGGAGCAGCGAGGGCTCGCAAATGCGTCCGCAACAGCACCGGGTGGCGGAGTCAAACTCCGAACGATCGACCCCAAGATCCTGTGCCCAAAAATCCTCGAAGCGGCCCATCGACGCAAAAAAGAACTCGTCCATCCAAACAAAGCCGCATGGTTGGCCGCGATAGGCAATGTCTGGCCAAGCTTGGCCGATTGGATTTTGAAGAAGTACATGCGGACCTAAGACACCTAAAAACTTCATATCTCTTCGCTATTTACGATCGAAAGCATACCCATGATGAAACAACCTCTGAACTCAGGACCGCTCGACAACGCGAAACTGCAGGAACTCGTAACGGCCGCACGAAACGCCGCGCTGTCTGCCTACATCCCTTACAGCAACTTCGCCGTCGGCTGTGCGATCCTGTCGAAAAGCGGCAAGATCTACTGCGGATGCAATGTCGAAAACGCTTCGTACTCCGTATCCATCTGCGCCGAACGTGTCGCCGCTTCGCAAGCCGTCCTTCATCGCGACTTCGAATGGGATTCGATGGTAGTTGTCTCGCCCGAGCGAGTTTCCATGTGCGGAGTCTGCCGGCAATTCGTGCATGAGTTTGCTCCGCAGCTTCGAGTGTGGAGTGGCTACCTAAACAACACAGACCTCATCGGCCCTGTTCTCCTGAATGAACTGCTGCCCGCCGCCATGACTCTCGCTCGCAAACCGACCACTCCTCTTTCGTGAATTTTCAAATAGTGACCGACGACCACCAGGAAGAACTCTCGCAACTGGATGCCGCCTTTGAACGACGTATCAGTCGTTACGTTGTTGGCATCGACCTCGGAACCACCAACTGCGCCGTTGCGTTCATGGATACGCACAGCAGCAAACCGCTATTGGAAATCTTTCGCATTGAGCAAATGGTCGATTTCCAAACGAGTCAGTTCTCCGATACCCTGCCTTCTTTTCACTATGAATTGACCACCTCCGAATCGTCGCAAATCAACTCCCGATTCCAGTTCTTGGATGGCGAACACGTAAGCGTTGTCGGCGCCTTTGCTCGGCAACGGGGTGTTCAAATGCCGGGCCGCTGTATTGCGTCTGCGAAAAGTTGGCTTTGCCATTCGCTGGTGGACCGAACATCGGACCTTCTCCCATGGAGTGCCGATGACGGAGTGCAAATGCTCTCGCCAGTGCAAGCCAGTCGCCGTTACTTAGAACATATCCGCCGCATGTGGGACCGCGATCATCCCGGCGAACCATTGGCACAGCAAGATGTTATCGTAACTTTGCCGGCTTCGTTCGATGAAGTTGCGAGGCGACTGACCATCCAAGCCGCAGCGGAAGCGGGATTGCCCAACGTCATCTTGATCGAAGAACCGCAAGCGGCGTTCTATGCTTGGCTGGTACGCCATCAAGACACTTGGACACAATGCATGCATCCGGGGCAGAGCATCCTCGTCTGCGATATCGGTGGAGGTACCACCGACTTCACCCTGATTCGAGTGGTTGAAACCAAACCGTCGGCTCCAACATCGCATGCAACATCGCCAAACCTGGATCCGAACACGGGAGAATCGTCGGAAGCGATCGACTTGAGCCAGTCGGTGGGTGAATCGTTGCAAGCAACTTTTGGCTTGCATCGCGTTGCCGTGGGAGAGCACTTGATGCTGGGTGGCGATAATCTGGACTTGGCTCTGGCACGCTCGCTTGAGCAGCAACTGCTGGCCGACTCGCCTGGCCAAGATCGATTGCGGCCCAGGCAGTGGGATGCGCTCAAAGCCCAGTGCCGAGCTGCCAAAGAGACGCTGCTGGGCCAAAAACCGCCAGCAGTATACAAGATGTCGTTGCCGGGGAGCGGTTCCAAACTGATCGAAAACACGCGTACTCTATCGATCGAACTGGAGTGGGCTCGGAAACTGCTTGTCGATGGTTTTTTTGGTAGAGTCAGTCTACATGAACGCCCAGACAAAGCGGGCGAAGGGTTTCAGGAGTTCGGACTGCCATACGCCGCCGACCCCAACGTCAACAAACACTTGGCGGCATTCTTGTGGGAGCACCGCTGGGCGGGTCGTGATGAGCAAGCTCATGAGCAACTAACGGATCAGCAAGCGGCGAGGCCCGACTGGCTTCTCTTTAACGGCGGCGTGCTCGAGTCCACACAAATTCGACAAGCCATTCTCGATCAAATTGCCACCTGGTTTCAATCCGGAGCTCCAGCCGGTTCCAATCAAGGAGTCGAAGACGCATGGAAACCAGGCTTGCTAGAAGGAAATCGGTTGGATTTGGCAGTGGCCCAGGGGGCAGCGTATTTCGGACAAGTGCGTCGCGGTGAGGGGGTTCGCATCGACGCGAGACTGGCTCGAGCGTACTACCTGCTCATCGAACAATCGCCCCCGAGAGCCATGTGCGTCATGCCTGCGAACGCGATGCCGCTCGACCGTTTTCGATTGGACGATCATCCTTTTCACTTGATGGTTGGTCAACCGGTGCAGTTCCCGTTGTTTCATAGCAGTACGAAGCTGATTCATGAAATCGGACAGATTGTTCCGGTCGATATCGAGTCGATGACAGCCATGCCACCCATTCGGACCGTGCTGGAAATGGGTAATCGAAGACTGCAGCAGTCGGTCCCGGTCGTCCTCGAATCCGAATTGAGTGAAATCGGAACTCTCGCCATGAACTTGGTCGTGGCCCAGCCGCCTGAATCGGAGCCGGTGACCAAGAACCAGGATCCGAAAACAAGCTGGAAGCTAGAGTTTGACGTTCGGATGTCCACTTCCGCAAATGCGTCGTCAAGTGGTCAGCAAACGGGATGGATCGAAACCGCCCAGTCGACACAAGTTGAGGCCGCCATCGAAGCCATGGAGCAGGTATTTGGCGATTCGCCTTCCATTCTTCCGAAGCTTGGAGTTACTTACCTCACCGACAAGATAGGCATTGCGAGGCGAGATTGGAACCCCACGCTTTTGAGGGAGATGTGGCGATACTTGATTGACCATCAAGCGTACCGCAAGATCTCGGCGGAGCATGAATCGCGTTGGCTCAATATGGTCGGTTGGTGCTTGCGGCCAGGCTTTGGCTTAGCCGCTGATGATTGGCGTGTGAATTCCACTTGGCGGAGTGTGCATAACAAATTGTTGCACCGCACTATCACGAATGCTTCAGAAACGATTGTGCTCTGGCGGCGCATCGCTGGCGGATTCACCCCGGGCCAGCAACGAGCCCTGTTCCAGGATTGCTGGGCCAGAGTCCGGCCGGTACTGGCGGGGGGCACTCAATCGCAGTCATCTAACACCAATGTGGCGATCGAATTGATGCGATTGATAGGGTCGTTGGAATGGCTATCATCGGACGAGAAGTCGACGGTCGCAGAACAGATACTGCAGTCGTTCGGCAGGAAGAAGCTCGAATCGGTCCATGGGCCGTTGCTTTGGACACTGGGAAGACTGGGAAGTCGGACCCCCGTCTATGCAACGCTACAGCAAGTGGTCAGCGCCTCGCGAGTCCAGTCCTGGGTGGAAAAGCTGTTGAAACTGGAGGGGGCTTGGATTGCAAAAAATGCAGGCATGGTTTCGCTCTGCTTGATGCAGATGACACGCCGGACCGACGATCGATACCGCGATGTTCCGTCGATGTTGCGAGAGCGGGTTGCCGCCCGATTAACACAGTTGAGTTCGCCCGCATTGCACATTGATTTGATTCTCCGCGGGGGCGGCCTGGACCAAGCCAGCGAGGATTCGATTGTTGGCGAGGCACTCCCGCTCGGTTTTCGGCTATCGCATTGAGCAGCGGCTAGCCCCACTTCCCCAACAAGCTTTTTGAGAATTTTCTTTTTTTGTTTTTGGGGCGGGTAGCGTCGTGATTATTGCCCTCGAGGTCCGCTGCCAATGGCTTAATGGTTTGCGACTTTCTGAAATCGAATGTAGTGGAAACGGGCCACCTCGAGACTAGGCTATTTCCTCGGATAATTTCTTGGCACGTATACCACGCCGACGAAGCAAAGTGAACCGGTCTGTCCATTCGGTCGGGCGAAATAGCGTCGGACACGGATGAAAGCAAATACTGCTTTCTACTGTTCCCTAACAAGTCGTCTGTATTGGGTTATCGCAAGTATGACCTTCTCATCTATCCGAATGTCGAGGCCCGAAAATCTGCAATCGCCTATTTTCGTCAACTCAAAGACCGTAAAGTGTTGTCGCCTCGATCGCAAAGAGCGATTTCGCACTTTGGCTACAAGGCAGTGCAAAGCAATGCGGCTAACTGGTATCCCGCAGCTGAAGACCTGCTAACCGAGTTTAAGAATGATTGGATGCTGAATCTGGCGGGCTTTGCTCAGTGCTTGCGGGCAGATTCACCGAACTCATTAGGTGGATTGCTAAATATGTTCTGGAATCGTTGCATCATGCCCAACGTACATCCGGCAAACTACACACCTCGAAGTGCCTTTCAATTGTGTACCGACGATAAAGAGCTCAAAAAATCTCTGGGCTCGATTAAGAAGGAATGGAAAGTCCACAAATCCATCTCAAGAGCATTCGACTCCTATATTGATTTACTCGGACACATGCCACTAGACTCAGACTATTCCATTTGGACCATCCTACGTGACGAAATCATTGAAGAGCCAACTTGCATTTCGTTCTTACTAAGTACCGCTAAGGTTTCGGACTACATCAGAGCTTATCACGCGAATGTCTCGTTAGTGCATATTTGGGATCGACTTTCGATAGAGCAGAACGTGATGGTAGGCGAAGTTCTGTCGGCTTTTGTCACTGATTCCATGACAAGCAATCGGGATACGCCCCGAAGACGATTCAAGCACTGTGTAAATCAGTTGGCGAACCATTATGTAGCGTGGATGCCTCTCTTTGGTCCCGAAGTTGGAGACGACAATACGGCCAGTCTCTCTTGGTGGCTTGCTTATCGAACCACGAAGATACTAATGAGGGAGGTTGAGGCACATGACGATCCAGCCAAGAACTTCGAGTTTCGTTTAGACCGTACCATACTACCAAGCGTGGAATTTAGCTCGGACGTAAACCAGTACTTTCGCTTTGGTGATAATCACTCTCCCTTTGCGTTATTTGGAAAACTACAGGGGATTGGTGGGCCTTTTCTTGCTTCGTTAATTGCACAAAGCGGGAACCGAATACTTGAAGTTATGCAGACGCTTAATTCCGAAGCATGCGAACGGATTTACAACTGGATTGTCGTACAGGGATTGTTCAACCCGACAGGTATTAATCAGACGTCAAGCGTATTGTTTCGCAACTACCCTGACCAACTAGTCACGATTATGGAGACGTTTTTGTCCGGCTTTGAATCATCTGACCAAGTCAGGGATAGGTTTCTACAGAGTTCGCAACGCGTAAGCGGTTTAAATGAAGCCGATGCAGTTGACGGCATGCTGTCTAGACTCGCGGAACCCGACCCGGACACAAAGGATGATTGCCTCCACTTGCTTCGCATTGCGAACTGGAATCGGAGCCTAAACACAGAGTCTCTATTGCGTGGACTTGATGATTCGTCAAAGGCACGTTTGATTATCAATTCGCTTAGTCTAATACAGTTGGGAGACCTTATCGACATCGTTGTTTCCGTTCAGCAGCAACACCGACACAAAGTGTGGTTCAATGCAGTGCCTCATTTGTTGGCATCCTGGCTCAACTTTACGGAACAAAAAGAGCATCGACTTAGAATTGTGTTCGCGGTAATCTGTAGTGCGATCATTGGAGATAGCCCGTCTGCAATTCAGTCTCTATTTCGAAGAGACGATTTCGAAGAACTTGAACCTTTCATTCAATTTCACATCGATCGAATTGAGTCGCTTCGCAACCGATTGCCAAAATGGGCATGGAGCAGACTCCGATACGTACCGGATTTGTTTTTGAAGAGTTGAAGATTGAGAACACTCTCGCGAATCGCTCGAAGATTGGAAAAACATGCTTTCCTCAGGTACAGTACCTGAGGCAATGACATGCTCCAGGGTTCATGTCAATCGCAATCACCCCAGCCACCCTGGGAAACTGGCTGTTTCTTAGTTGCGATTGATAGTTTGCCCCTAGTCTCGCTCATTCTGACTGTCAAAACTCTCTTTTTGTCAGCTGCCGCGCAGGCTCCCTTTTTGGCTGCCATTTCCAAGATGGGAGACTCGGAGCGAACTATCTTGCCGCGTATACCTCTGTTTTGGCTACGCCTATGACGTTACCACGATATGCGTACAACTCGAGGGCAAAGTGCTGGATAAATCTTCTTTGTAGGAATCTTTCATTCCAAAATCCGATCCGGTTAATCCAGTCGCCTTCATGTGTCCCCGGTTTCCAAACCAAAATTTCGAATGATTGGGTTCTTTTAAAAGAACTCGATAATCAGAGGTTGGCTTTCAACCGATATTGAAAAATATAAAATATGTAAAACGACTGCGAGGAACGGTGCCGTTCGCAATCAACGCCACCGGAGTCAAAAGGGTAAAACATGGTATTGAACTTAGCGAGGTCGAGCGCGAAAATGATAGGTTTGTGTTGGTGATCGATTGAGTGGCGTGCGACAATGCAAGGGCCACATTGCCTTTTCTGTTAAAGCATACCGTCTACTTTCGCTTAGATTTCGACTTTTTCGCCGGTCTTGGCCGCGGCGTGTTGGGGCGTGCGAGCTTCGGCGCCCCAGATGGCGGTTTCGGTTGGGGAAGCACAATGCGGAAATTGGGATCACCGAAATGTTGGTAAGCTCCCCATGTCGTGCGGACACCTTGACCTAAGGCTGCGATTTCGATGCGAGCAGCGTTGATGGCTTCATGTATGGCTTCTGCATTCCTGCCCAAACCTAGCAGACCGTTGTAGAATCGCGAGGCAAACGCTAGGGCAGCCGCATCGTCCACCGGCCATGCGGTGCAGATGAAATTGCAGACACCACAGGCAAAAAAGGACTCCGCAAAGCTAGGCGCGAGTCCAGGATTGCGTTGATCGGCGCGATCCGAGGTGATGCCTGACTCGCAAGCGTTCGAAAAAACGAAACGCGGTATGCGATCCACCCGGCTTAATTCGTACGCGCTGAGCACCTGATTGCCACTGAATAGCCAGCCCGATCGCGGTGGATCATCCGCTTTGAAAAAACAGTGCCCCGCATAATGGACGAGATCGAAACGCTGGTTGATGAGATGGTCTAGCACGGCGACTCGTGTGGCTTCACACGGTCCGAAGAGCCGCACTAGCTCGACATTGGCACCGGATTCTTTAAATTGCTCGAAGAGCTGAGCCACGGCTTCCCCTTCCTGTTGAGCGCCCGGCAACGGGGACTCCTCGCATGGATCCGCAATGACGAGTACTCGCAACCGGAGCCCAGACATAATTGGCGGTTCCGGGAGCGGCGCAAAAGGTGTCCGCAACTTACCTGGCTCGTCTCCCGCATCGTCCAGAATGCGGTCGACCAATCCATCTTGAAAGGTCAATACAACCGCGTTTGCAGGATAGACAAACTCGCTTTGCAGTTCCTCACAATTCATCGGCCCAAGGCCCAGCTGGCTGGTGTTAAGCCTATCCGAAATCGGTCGATTTTTCAGTATTTGCTCATAGAAGTCCCAGCGAAGATTGAAAACTAAGTTCAATGGCGAATCTTTCCGCAACGTTGTATCCAGTATTTCATTTATAATGCGAGTCCACTGAACATCGCTCTTGAAGTTCGTATACAGATCTTCCCATTGATCGACGAACAACAGCAATCGATTTGTACTTTTTTGTTGTCGAAGGCATTCATTCGCGAGATCCCTTAAAGAAACGCGTGAATGTTCCAGGTCCTCTGCCAAAGTAATGCGTTTGCGGATCGAGTCATATCGCGACAACTCTGGCACAATCAATTGCGACAGGATGTCGGCAAATCCAGCTTGAATGATCGAAAACTTGCCGCTGCCGGATGCGCCTGCAAGGTCAACTATGGAATGTTGATGTAACAGCATGCAGAGATCATCGGTGTATTTGTGACGGCCGAAAACGAAGTCTGCATCCTCCTCGCGAAATGCCAAAAACCCTCGGTAAGGGAAGAGCATTGCGCGCGGTTCCACCATTCCTACGCGATCAATCTGCTCACGTCGAATAGCGGCCGCAAGTGAGTTGAGCTGGGATTTGTAGTAAGTCAAAGACTCCCGTGGTAACCCGTTGTTCAAGAGTGCGTCTGCAACTTCGTTTCGAGCAAATGCGCCATCCGAATTCTCGATTAGAGCTCTACGCGGAGTATCCGCCGAGTTATTAACTGAATCACTTTTGTTTTTCCAATCGGACGTATTGACGATCTGATCAGAGATTCCGGGGCCTCGATCTTTAGCCGGGCCGACATCTGAATGCTAGCTTCTCACTTGTTGGCAAATTCTGGAAATTCGTTTGTTGAGAAGCCCAGCTTAAAGCTCCAATGGAGTGAGCCTAAAAATTCATTCAAAAGGAGCTTCAAGC
>JANMLD010000299.1:0-1744 GCA_031372345.1 Pirellula sp. | reverse complement strand
CAGAGAACTTTTTGAAGTGCAATTCTCCGCGGTCTTCCAATCTCTCGCGGTGCACGGTCATTCATGATAAGTTCTTGAGTTGTTCGCAAAAAGCCAACTCGCTCCGGTTTGACACGCCGGAGCGTTGGGGCAGATTCGGATTCCGTGATCCGGTTTCGGGTAATCGCGGCGATTTAGGTGCTCCATTTTTGGTCGCTTCGACCAATCAGCAAAAATCTGGCAACTGGCCTCGCCGTTGTTTGTAGTTGGAAGGTCCATGTCGCAATCCACATGTCCACGCATGGGCTGCGTCAGAACTGCAAATTCAAGCCTAAAATATCAGTTTTCTTGCGATTCGTTGGCGAATCATCGACCAAGTTGATCGTGCGACGTTGAAACCGCCGAATTTCGGTCGCGAAAAGTTCAATGGGTGTACTCCTGTCTGGAGTTCACCCAAAAGCCCCACAAAAGGTAGTTGTCGGTCGTTTTCGTAAAGGAGGCCAACTATACTATCGAGTGTTTGGTCCGGTTTCCCTCGCCTCTGAGTTTTCCCAAAATGATCAAGATTCGCCGAAGTGAATTGGTAGCAGGAATTGCATTTAGTTGCGGTATGATTTTCGCCTCTACTTCGTTCGGACAGATAAGCGTCAGGTCCCAAGATGCTGCGGCTGCACCGCAGCATCTTGGGAGCGGGCCGATTGATATGAACAATTTGTCAGCCGATATTTTAAATTGCCAAGTGTGTCGCCAACGATTGGGGTTGCCACCGCTTCCAGTTTCGACCGCTGCGTTGGGTCGGTCGGACAAAGTCATCGGGCCAAAACTGGCAACACCGACTCGCGTGCCTGAAACGTTAGTTCCATCGCTTGCGCCCCGAGCGGCAACGGTTAGGATGCTGGGTTCACCCGGCATGATTTCTTCCGTGACTGCGGAACAGATGGCCTTGCAAGGAATTGTCGTCGAAGAATTCAAACCTCCACAACCCCAACCAGATGCGATACAACTTGGCGAATTACCGCCTGAAGTTCGTCAGCAATTCATGCGCAGCCTGGAGTTACCGTTTGGGGCTCGGGTCATGTCGGCAGAGATCCGGAGCCAAAAAACAGGCGTCGTGAAAGTCGAAAGTTCAGAGACCGTCATTGCTCAGAATATTGGAAACAACTCAGCCAACCAAAGTGAGAGTCCAAAGGTTGGCGATCCTCGCTCGCTAGGTGCTCCGGGGATCGAAACAGTCTTGGAAGCCGCAGCCGCGGACGTGTCGATCCAAACCAAACCGCAGCCAAAGCCGTCAGCAGAGAAGGCGGCCCCGATTCCTTCCGAACCGATTGCGGCGAATTTGACGCAGACTGATTCTGCTAACGAGCTCGTTCAGCTCAAGCTAGCAACGGAGCAGCTTCAACGACAATTGGAAGCACAAACGGCTGCTTTGGTCAAGAAGCAAGCCGCTGCCGAAGAAGTGGCGGTACTGGAAAAGAACAGGGCGATGCGTTTGGAACAAGAGATTGCAAAAGAACGAGCGAACTTGAAGAACCAGTTGGAGCAAATGCAAGTCGAATGGAAGAAACGAATCGAGCAAGCGGACGCAGCCAACAAAGAAGTGTTGACGCTGCTAGAAAAGCGGACAGCCGAGGTGACTGAGTGGCAATTGCAATTGAAATCGCAACGAGAAGCTCAGTCGAAGGACAAGCCGGATGGCAAGAAGAAGGCACCGAACAAAGGCAAGAAGCGGCCTCGATCTTTAGCCGGGCCAGTTGTTTGAATGGTA
>JANMLD010000171.1:0-32360 GCA_031372345.1 Pirellula sp. | reverse complement strand
ACGATGCGCGTGGGCGGAACGGCGCTCGGATTGTTCATCGGACTGGTGTTCAGCTTGAAGTTGGTCGGCATTTCAATCGATCGAAAGCGGACCGATTCAAATATCGCACAAAGCTGTTAACCGTAAGCGTACAGAGCCATCAATTGGGATTTTGCGCCGGCGGTGGGCGATTCGAGTCCGGCACTGTGCAAATTACAAATCGGATTTTGTATTAAGAACCAAGACGTTGAGAAACCGCTTGGCAAGTCGCGATTCGTTTCCAGAGCTTGATTAGTCAGGACTGTTGCTCGTGCTCTGTCCTAATCAGCCGCAGCGCGTTAGCGTCCGGTTTATGGAACATGGGGACACGACACTTTTATATGTGCGGTCTCACATAACGTCGGCACGGCCTGCTCGCGAAATGGGTCCGTTTTTCTATTTCGATTCAAATCATTCGAACTAACGTTGTCGCAATGATCGCCAATGCAAAATCTCTAACCGCATTTCTGATGATTCCTTGGCAGCAAGTGCTCAGTTCACAACCAATTTATCCCTTTGATCGGTCCCCGAGACGTACAAAAAAGCGATCACGGGCTTGAATTCGCCGATACTCGATCTCCGTCTCGAATCCTGGGTAGAGTGTGATGATCGGCTTTGATGTTCCCGCATAGGTGGTGCCTTCGCCTTCTGCTCCGATTTCCCCTTCGCCTTCAGCGACAGTTCTGTTGAGACTATTCAGTTTGTTGATGATTTGAAGGGCATCAAGTGGCGTTACGAAGCCGTCTCCATCAACGTCGAGGAAGCTCGAACCGAACTTGATTGCAGGCAACTTCCCGCTTCCAAGCGTGTTCAGATGATTGATTACCAAAAGAACATCGATAGGTGAAATTATGAAGTCGCCATCGACGTCTTCTGCGATGATCGAATTGTTCCATCGTTCTTGGGGAGGGCGACTTCCAATGATCCGCGCCAATATCCCGTGCGAATCCTTTGGACCTGTTTCTGTTCCAGAAATGATGATATTGTCGTTTTGAGCAACAATCATGTTCGGAAATGCTTCACTAAACTTTCCGAATGGAAAAGTATTTATGCCCTCCTGACTAAAGGACGCATCCAAAGTCCCGTTTGGCATGTATCGTGCGACCATCAAAGTGGTCGTCTGGTTATCGATAATTCCCGCGGATACAAGGATTCGACCTAGGCTGTCGATCGCCATTGCATTGGGTACTACGTCGGTCGAGCCAACGGGTATTTCCACCGATCCAGCAGTCCCAAACTCAGGGACGACATCACCGTTCTGACTGTATTTTTCCATTCGAATGAAAACACCAAGCCTCCCAACGATAGCAGGGCGACTACCGTATACTAGGAAGCTACCGTCCGCCGCTACTTGCAACCATCGATGCTCGTCGATCGAATTGCCGGATTCGTACTGAGTTAGTTTTCTCCCAGCATTACCAAACGACGCATCTACCAAGCCGAGAGCGTTAAGCCGAGTGAGGCTCACTTGAAACGGTTGGTCGTCTGGATGATTATCGAGAAGTACCAGGAGATGGTCTCCCTGAGTCTCGATATTGATTCCGGAGCTTGAGTTTTGGAACACCAATGGTAATTCCGTTATTCCGTCATTCCCAAAACTTGGGTCTGGGATTCCCGTCCAATCTAGTTTTTTGATTAAATTCGACTGCACCAGAATTCCATTCTGGAAACCATAATTTCCACGCCCTGCGAGATACATCGCATCCTCTGCGATCACAAGGTCCTGCACTAGTTGAAAGTCATTGGATTCTAACTTTAGCCAACCCAAAGCCCCAAATGAAAAATCAATTTCACCCGTTGCAGTTAGTTTTGATAAGCGGACCGTATTGAATTGCTGAAATGCTAAATAAATGCCGGTCGATGTGCGCATCATTCGTGGACTGAACCCACTGAAATTGTAAAGAAAATCGCCTACCGGCGTTTTCCCGGCTATGCCATAACTTGTGTCGAGCGATCCATTTTTGTTATATCTCGTGAGTACCAATTGTGACTGACCTGCTGTGTAGTTTCCCATCGCTGCCAAGAGCTTCCCATCCGAAAGCTCAATGACAGTTTGAGCATTCGATTGAGCCCAACTGGTATCGACGTTCGACTCAATCCGGCCACCTACGCCAAAAGTGCTGTCCAATTCACCGGACATGGACACACCCAAAATGACAATATCATTTGGAGGAAACCATTCAGGGGAAGTCGCAGCGTAGATCAATCGATCGCCAACAATCGCGGTTCTGCCGCCGGATAACGGATTAGCCAAAGAGACCGACCCTTGAATGCCGAAGTTCTCATTGAACGATCCGTTGCCATTCAAGTACACGTTAATCGTTCTGTTTTGCGAAGAACCTTCAATAACCACGGCACCAGTAAGCACGATAGAGCCAGTCGGTTTCGACTCGATATCGTTCACCATGGTTCCAAACGTGCCCTGGATCGGAATGTTTACACGACCGTTCACGCCGAAATTAGCGTCAGGAATACCCAACATGGAAAACATTCGAACAAAATAATCGTGGGTTGAATCCACTCGTTGCGTGCCAGCCACAAGAATATTTCCATTGAAAGTCTCTTCCAACCGCAATGGAGTGTCGTACGAACGGCCCTGTAATTGCGATGCCACAGGGAACGCCACGACTCCCCTATCTCCAAATTGGGTATCTAGAACACCGTTAGGCAAAAACTTAATAAGCTTTGCCATTACGTTGCCGTCCGAGGTGCTTTGAACAAGAGCCACAATCGAGCTGCCATCTGCGAGAAGCAACGCATCGAAACAGTTGAAATTATCGATTGAATAGTCCGCGATGCCATCGACCGCAAATTTCGAATCGAGCAAACCACTTGGTAAATATTGGACTAGATGCAGCTTATTGAACTCGCTTGCAACCACCAGTATTTCACCCGTTTGGCGAGTCTTGACAGCGTTTGCGCCAGCATGGAAAGTGAACGGGGTGTAAACAAGCCCATTGCTGCCAAAACTTGTATCTATCGTGCCATTAGCGTTAAGACGACTCACAACGACAGTACTCGTCGCCTGCGGCCGCGAATCCCGCGCGAATCCCGCAGCCACAATTTTACCGTCAGCCTGCAAATCCATTGCGGTAAGTCTCTCGTAACCACTTGCCAACGGCACTCGTGCGTAGCCGTTTTCTCCAAAACTCGATTGAAGAGTCCCGTTGTTTTGGTAGCTCAGTACGACGCCAGTATTTCCTCGACCATTATTTAAATTGCCTGCAACATAAAACCCACCACCCGGTCGAGCGACAATATCCGTGGCCATTTCGCTCGACGTCCGAGTCTGGACAAGGGTGTCGCGAAGCACTCCAGAATAGGCAAACGAAACGTCCAGATCTCCTACTGCCAACATGCTTCGAGTCTCCAAAGTTTCGAAGCCAGACTTCCGATGTTTCTTGACGTCGGCAAACAAGCTCATATTGCAAACACCTTTATAGATTTTGGCTTCGTTACCTAGCTCGGAAAAACTCTGACAAACAAAACAACCTTAATCGTTAGCAAGAAAATTCAGTATAGTTAACTAGATCACAATCGTAAATGGGAGAGGACAGAAAAGGAGCGTCCGTTTATCTGTCTAATTCCGTCGCAACGTGCTAGCGTCCGGTTTATCGAAAACCGTACGGGCACCGTCCTTCATTCCCGTATACATATAGATATAAAGGATTAGCTTCTGCGTCGTTGTTCTAGGGACGAGCGTCGCCTGGCCTTGGTTGATTGCCGAATCATCGGGATTAGTAAGTTAAAAGCATGGACCACTTGCTAGTTTCCCACCTTAACCTGCAGCGAGATTCTTGAATTGGTTGGCAGGATGCATACGGATGGACGTTGGCTTCCACCGATTCGACTACGCCTGCCGGATCGAATCAGTCGCTGCTTCTTCCATCGCCATAAGTTTCCCATCCACAATATGGTCATAGCCGTAGCCGGGATCCAGCGTCTTCCACAAGCTCTACATCTTAGAGGATGAGGCGCAAATTAACCTGTTCACAGCCCACTCGACCAGCTAATTGGGGTACGATAAGACTTCGTTTACAGGCGCGGACGCCAGAGAATTAGTAGTTATGCATTGAAAGGTTTATATTGCGACGCAGAGTAACGGACTCCGCAGCAGGAGCAGTTGGTCGAATTGTCGGTGGATTAGTTGCGCTTGTGTTCGGGATTTTTTGGACGATTGGTGCGATGTCGATGGGGGCACCGATTCCTTTCGGACTATTTGGCGTTGTCTTCTGTTGCATTGCTATCGGAGGTATACTTGTTGGCATTCACAATGCTTCCGCAAAGCCAGAAGATCGAATTGGTGGCACGGAGATTGTGGATATCGTCTATGGTGTGCATTGCAAGCATTGTGGGCAATCCATTTCGACGGACTCGCGATTCTGTAGGCACTGCGGAGGCAAACAGGATTCACAACAGAGACCGGAATAGTGCGTAAATCGGTTAAGGATGCCCGCTGCCGGGACCCCTCCATCAACCGCTTCCACAAGTTGGTTGATAACACTGTGGACGTTGGCGCTAGCTGCCTAGCTTCGTCCCTTCCAGAGTTTGGCTTTAGACCAATTCGGCTATGGTTACGGCGCGGGCTGCTTGCTGGAGGATGGATGCGTCGGATAGACTTAAGGTCGACTACAAAATCGTATTTGTGCTTTGAGGATCAACGCAGCAAAGAAGCCTAACGCAATTGTTGTTTGTTCTTTCCTCGTTTGCTTTTTGCTTACCGGTATTGTACTTATGGTTTCAACCCGAAGCCACATTTTCGGTCCTCGCAACAATCCAAACTTTGAAAAATTGGCGTGGACCTCCGCTAAGTTTCGGTACTTGTCATTGAAGACCTCGGTGGCCGTCGAATCGCACGGACACTGGACCTGAAAAGCGAAGTGGAATTAAGCTCGATTAAAAAGTCGATGCGCGTTAAGAGTATCGGACCAAACAACTTGGGCGTAGCCGATGGCTCGCAAATCGTGATGAGTGATGGAGAAGAATGGAGTGTGCAATTCGTTTTCGAAGACAGATTCGATGTTTGCAAAAAGGCGGAAAGGTACTATTCCTACATTTATGAACTCGAAGCCCACGCAGTTTACAGGAGACGCATTGTTGTTCACCAAAATTGAATTCGATCGTGCTTGCGATCTCATGCATGCCAACCGACTAACAGACTTTGATCAAGACGAACAGCTTGCGATAGCTTTAAGTATCGAAAATCAAGAATACTACTTGGTATTTCGGTTGCCTGGCGATCTCTCCATGCTAAATTCATCTACGCCACCGCTACCAGGAGGTCTCGAATTCATCTTCAAATGTAATTCGATCGCTTTTCACCCGGCAGCTTCTCCCGCAAACTACATGATTTGTTTTTTGGAAGTTGAAGGACGGCTCAAGACACCAAGACTGTTGATTGCTGGCAACGAAAGTGGAATCCGTCGACTGATCACGTACTCGATACCCGGCGTCGAAAGTGAAGGGGAGATTGAATTCCCGAAGCAACTTTGATGCAGTACCAAATTACTGAAGCAGGTCAGGTAGGAGATCAACCGCTGATCGCAGGTACCTGACCTCCACATGTTGATACCAAACCGACGTAGGCAAGCAGCTACGCTGTCAACGATGCGGACGTAGCCCGGTCTTGCCGCTTCCACAAGTTTGACGGCGTAGCACTAGTCCCGGTAGACCATCAAATATCGTCGCAGCCGAAGCCGGGATCCAGCCGTTTCCACAGGTTGGACCATTCCCCATGTGGACATTGGCTCCGGCCGATTCGACTTGCGAATCCCGCTCTATTATTTCCAACGTCCGCTTCCCCTCCGACACGCTTCTGAGATTTCCACAAGATTGTGCGGTTAGCGAGATTCCCGAATTCGGCTGGATTCACGGTTAGCTCATCAACTGTGAAAGCGTCGTACTCCTGCAGGATCGGCCTAGCAGCAATAGACGCCTTCCTAGTCCGCAAGCTTCCCATCCTCATGTGGACGTAGCAGGAGCCGGGATGTAGTCGATTCCAAGAGTCAGTTCATAGCAACTGTGGGCGTTTGCGCTGGCTGCCTAGCTACTTCCCCTTCCAGTTTGGCTTTAGACCAATTCGGCTCGGGCTACGGTGCTGGATGCTTGCTGGAGGAGGGATGCTTCGGATAGACTAAAGCAGCTATCCTGTAAATCGAATCGCGGCTCAATCATGAATTTGAAACCTGACATTGAAGCCGAAGTTGTCTTCCTGTCGGAGCACGAAGGTAGACGAAAATCGCTTCCCGGATTTAGCGGCCCGACATTTTATCGTCCTCACATCGTCATGCAGGATCGCGGTGTCCGTCATTCGACAGCGGGCACGAACGCACAAAATAGTGAACACTATCTCGGGGGCCAGTTCATCGAGGCGCCTGAAACACCTATCGCAAATCTTGCCGGTTCCTACAGACTATCATTGATGTACTTTCCCCGTGTTGACTACTCGGCCGTGCAACCGGGTGCCACATTTACCGTGCGAGAAGGCGGGCGAATTGTCGGTCACGGCGTGGTGGAATCGAGGCGAGATAGAAACATCTAAAGTGAATGCACTTGGCACTCGCGTTCCTTCCACAGGTTGGTGCGTAGACAGCAGTTAGCCCAACCACTGTGGACCTAGTTCAGCGTCAGCGGGCAACAATGTGGAAGTGGTCGAAGCCAGCGACAGTCGCTTTCCACAGGTTGGCTAGAAGCTACGTGGGCTACGGCGCTGGACGCTTGCGGTGGAATGAATGCGTCGGGTAGCCGGTCTGACACGCAACCGTGTGCAAAACTATTGATTGCGAGTAGAGGGAGCGGCCTCTTTTGACGTTAATAAGTCCATTCTTTCCTGGAATTCGAGATTGAATTGCTTCAGTTTTTGGGTTAACTGTTCCACGTCCCGAGTCAATTCGTATACCTGTTTCGTTATTTCAGACCGTTTATCCAAAACCCGGTCTCGCGGAATTGAAAATACGGTAGACAGCACAATTAACATGACGATTTGGTACATGGCAATTCCTATTGTGGCGAAGTGCGTTGTGATCCATCATTTCAATGTCTGTCCAATAAACTGCAGACTAAGTGGCGACGATCTTGTTGCCATCGATTATTGCAACAGTCAAGGTTGCGTGCAATAACAGTTGATTCGTGCGGAGCCAGAGAAAGGAAGCGCCCACAAGTTGGCATCCGGCCGATTAACCTACGCCTGCTAGATCGAATCAGTCGCATTGCTCTTCCATCGCCGCAAGCTTCTCATCCACAATGTGGACATAGCCGAGTTAGCGTCTAGCGTCTTCCACAAGTTGATCCATTACACTGTGGACGTTGGCGCTGGCTCGCCTCCGACAATTCCTTTAGCAATGCGGCGACAAGTGCCGAGATTCCAGTTAAACTGCAGACATTGTGGCACGGTAAGGCGAATCAGGTTTAGCGTTCATTGAGCAGATGATGCATCGATTTTCTTTGAGAACAATCTTCATCGTTACTGCTGCAGTCGCAGTCGTATCTGCGATTGCAGTTGCCTTTCGACCTCGGGACTTGCGCAAGGAAATCGAGCAGATCGCAAAGGTGTCGCGAAATTTCCAAAGGGAAGATTTGATTGGAGAATATGCCATGCCTAGTGAACGGTTAAGCATTAGTTTGGATGGTACCTACTGCTTAAACCTCTACGCCGAATGCGCACATGGATGTGACTTTGTCGAACGCGGCATTTGGCGGCTTGAGCGAAACATTCTCTGCTTTCAAGTGAGCCCCTCTCCAAGTAATAGCGGCAATCCGCTAAAGTGGGCGTTCGCAACAACACAAGACGGAGACGTTTCGTTAATCCCCAACTTTTACGCACATTCCTATCTCGATCGGGGGTACAGGAAGAGTCTTTCATTTCGCTACTCGAATGGCGATCTGAAGGGCGACGAAAAGTAACTGCGCTAGGTAGGCTTCACTGGTCAACACTGTGGACGTGGTCCTAGACCGGCCTTGCGGCTTCCAACTGTTGGTTCCAAGCCGACGTTGGCAATCAGCTAAGTCTGGCCACCGTGGACGTAGCCGTAGCTTGGTCTTGCCGCTTTCCACAGGTTGGTGCGTAGTCCGTAGTACCGATTTCCTTAAGCGAAACACTGTAGACGTTGGCGCTGGTCGCTTGCTGGAGGACTGTTAGATCGGATAGACTTAAACTACGAGTGCCAGAAAAGGCGTGTTGGATCGACAAGAAATTGTTCGCACAAAACAGTTTAAGAATCCCTAGCGTCCAACGTTGGCCCATTGATGCTGCTGGGATGGCTTGGAGTGATTAGGGTAAAACCACGGGGTAAATGAAGGAGACAAGTCTGAATTGCAGAATCCATATCAAGCCGACACTGTCATCAATAGCAGCGACGTTCACTCCGATGGACATTTTGGATGCCTATTCTGCCGATTTTTTTACTTTGTCTTAATTTTCATTCCGATGCTCATTGTGCCCACGGTAGAGGTATTTCAACTTCGTGAATCATGGGGGCGTGTTCCGCTTTGGTACGCCTATGCTGGGGTGCAGACTCCTGATTTTTTTGTCGTTTCCATTGTTTTTATTTTTATGCACATTGTCGCGAGCGTCCTAATATCGTCGTACATGGCAAAACGCTATTCGGCATGGTGCCCAAAAGCCAAATCCACAATTGGAGATTTGCTCATTCGCTTGGACCTCTGGAAGGGGTAAGCCTGGAGGTGAGTTAGGGATAATAGATTTGACAAATCAAGGACAACTTTCCAAACTTCAGGGATTACGATTTCAAACCGGGATAAGAACTAGTTCGTGCATGGGGCACCTCATGATTCTCAACACACTCAGTAAATCGAAGCCGACTGCGACTGACGTCCTCGCGGTGCTGCGCGATCAGCATCGACATCAGTGCGAATGCGATCCAGAAGCCGACCCAGACATTAACTTGACCTTCGACTCTACCATCCAGGAATGGCGCAATGCATTTGATCTCGTCGAATGGAAACCGCTTGCAACAGCGTTGAACGAACAGTGGAACATCAACGTGCCGCTTTCCAATTGGAAACCATTACTTAAGCTTGCTAAGAAGCAACGTCTAGAGGACGTGTGCAAGTTAATTTCAGAACATGCCACGTTGGAGATAGTGGTAGCTCCGACTATCCTTGGTCGCAAATGCGTGCCCGCCGGTATCTTTTTCGCGGTCCGAGAACTACTTGAACGTGACGGTGCCAATGTGCGTGATCTTTGCCCCTCGTCTCCACTAACATTGTATTCAATCGATCACTTTAGGGCGATTGCCGGACCGATTTCACAACTTGCCCCCGGATTTCTTCCGGCGATCAGGATTGACCACCCACAATACGATCGCGCATTGTGCGCACTGATTATTTGTTTTTTTGGACTGTTTGCGTCGCTTGTTGCGGTCAATTGGGTTCCATTCTTGTGGATACCCTTTTTGCTTGGTGCCGGTATTTGTTGGCTGTGGACATGGTACACTGCTCGTCATACAAAGCCTACTGCTGTGAGCTTCGGCGAATTGAGAACGGTCCGCGACCTTTGCCAGACGCTCGCTCCAGGATTACGCACTTAACAAACCGATCTGGATTTAGGACGGATTTCGCCAGACGCCTTCCCTCTCGCTAGCAGCCCCATCCAGATGTGGACATAGCCGTAGCTGGGATGTAGCCGCTTTCCACACGATGGTTGCATGACAACTGTGGACGTTGGCTGCTTGCTGGGCGACTGGGATAGCGGTTAGACTGAAGCTTGCTAGCGGCGGGTAAGATCAACTGCTGGAAAGCTAACGGGTTCGAGTTGGAAGCTTCGAATGACTCCCGCCCCAAACCCAGGACTTACATGGATTCTTTCAGCTTGAGGTACCGAGCCGCCGATGATTTGGAAAATCCTCACGCTAGTTTTCGCGGCGACATCGGTCGCACTACTTCTTTTACTCTTCAAGCAGTTTTTGGAACACAAGCGACCGTACGAACCTCGCTTGATTGGGAATTGGATATCGGACAAAGAGCGAACCCGGGAACATTTTCCAGAACATATGACTGAACCACAGAAAGAAAAACTTTCGAGTCTGTTCGGGAAACTTCGAGTCACTTATACTCCCACTGAATACACAACAGAACTTGATGGACAGATTGAAACGTTCCCGTACACAGTATTAGGTCTGGATAAACATTCCGTTGTAATTCGAGACAACTCAGCCCCAAATCCGGATCTGGACATTCTGGAGATGTCAACCTTTTCGAAAATCCATTTTGACGGAACCGATTCGTATTGGGTCATCACCGAAATTGGCGGACTCACTGAATATTTTCGGCGTCTATCAGCGGAAGGAACCTAACATGACGCAAGATCAGAAATCGGGTAAGGATTCCCGTTGCCCGCTCGCGAACCAGCTTGGCCCTACGCCCCTTCCACAGGTTGGTGCGTAGTCCGTAGTACCCCAGAGCCATCTTCATTCAATACTGTGGACGTAGGCGCTGGCCGATTAGACTACGCCTGCTGGATCGGTTAGACTGGCGACTGCTAGTTGAAGGAGAATCGTAACTCCCCAAAATTCACTGATAAGATTCCAAAACCGGGATAATTACAAGTTCGCCTAGAAAAAAATGTACGTACTGAAAACCGTTTTTAGAGTCTTGGTTGCATTCGTGGCACTTAGCCTCGTCGCTGGATCAATGTCCGAGGATTTTGCATCCCAACTTGTGGGTCTACCGAGATACGGACTGTGCTTGATGACTTTCGGTTCCGTCGCGTTGCTACACCTGTTGATTTGGCAGTTTATAGTTGGCAATTCAGCTATTCTGGGTCGCGATCCAAAATCGTTCATTACGCTTGGTAGATCGAAAACGTTCTTCACTGGATTAACGACATTCGGTTATATTACTTTAGCCCTCTATTGTTTGCGGATTGCAGGATTCCCACCGCGTAATAAACCAAGTGTTTTTGGCAATGAAGATTCGCTGGTTTACGGGCTCACGGTCGGACTAACACTGATTGGCATCGGATTGGCCACGAGACTACGATTCCTGTTTCGAAATCTTCAAACAATTCCCGAGTTAGATAGGGTAGGCTAATGGCTTGTATCCCAAACTCAACCACTGCGTGAATAGCGCGAAAGGATTCTGCGTCGTTGTTCTAGGGACGAGCGTGGGCTGGACTGCGGTCGATTGCCGGATCATTGGGATCAACAAACTGCCGATACTATTTCCACAAGTTGGACCATCCCCATGTGGACATTAACGCTGGCCGATTAGACTACGACTGCTGGATCGGATAGACTTAAGTGGCTAGCGGCGGGGAAGCGTAACTCCCCGAGCTTCAGGGATAACTGTCCCGAAGCGGGATTACAACAAGTTCCGTCAGGATGAGTACACTATAGGGATGCCATATGCTGCGAGCATTACTTCTACCCTTCCTTGTGATACAATTGGCACAGTCGACCATATCTGACAGTGTGTCCGGCGACAAACTTGGATGTGTTTTATCCCAGAACGGCGAGGAAAGTGTGCAACTTTGGGCACTGCCGAATCGCGAGGGAATCGATGTTCAATCGTTTGCCGACAAACGCTTACCTGTCCGGTATGTTCACGAGTTTGGACTCGTAATACATCCGCCACGAAACATCAAGTTTCTTGCGTTGTCCGTTCTCGAAATCTCAAAAAAACAATCTTTAGTCACGATCGACCTTTCCGGAACAAATGCGACCGACAACGACGTTCGCGTACTTTCAACCTTACCCAACATCGAGTGTCTAGTGTTAGACTCAACGAATGTAACCGACGCGTGTATGGAACACATAGAAAAATTTAAGAAACTCCGACTTCTCAGTCTGCACCTTTGCAATGTTTCAATTGACGCTACTAATCGTCTACAATATGCACTGCCTGGCCTTGTCCGAATCACTGGCGAGGGGCAGACCGTCGTCTCCATTAGAGACAAGAACTGACGGAACAAAGCGATCAGGATAGCGACCGGATTTCGCCGGACCCCTCCGTCTAACTACAATCGTCGCCAGCTTCCCAGCCACATGTTGACTCCGCTCGATCCTGCCATCGGCCGCTTTCCACAAATTGGTGCATGACAACTCTGGGCGTTGGCGCTGGCTGCTTGCTGTAGGACTGATACATCGGATAGACTGATGCGGTTGGCGGCGCGGAATTGGTTGCTATTCGTTCGATTGAACAGAGAACATGTTTCCATTCCGACATTTACTTGCTGCATCGATTCTACTGAGCGGGCTTGGCTGTGCCGATCGCGAGGCCAACGCAAATCGACCAATTGTGCAACCTTCGATTAAGACGAAGTACAAGGTTCTGACAACCGCCCCATTGAAGCTACTGGAACAATTAGCCATCAATCATGTAGAGGAGCGGGTTGAAGAGTTGTTTGCTATTGGGGGCGAAAGGAATCTAACCGGACAACAGACGGTCGACTTGCTTGAACTGGATGCGTATGCCGACATTATGTGCCATCCGATTGAGTATCCCCTTCGCAAAGCATTTCTCAAGCGAGTACGTGCCCAAATGGAAAACAGCAATGTAAAGCATGCGATAGAGTGGATTCGTGATTCGTACGAGTGTTCGATCAGTGACGAAACGCTGCCATTAGGATTTGATAACGATATATTACAGGAGTCGGTGTCGGGGAGGATGCGAGAATACGCAACCGAATTGGCCCGCCCCCTGTGAACATACGCATCGACTGGCCCGGCTTGTGAAAGCGTCGTACTCCTGCAGGATCGGCCTAGCCAGCAACCTAGCGACTGCCGCTTCCACAGGTTGGAGTGAGGCGGGATTCCGGCTAGCTCCTCAACTGTGGAAAGCGTCGTACGCCAGCAGGATCGGTCTAGCAGCAATCTAGCCTCTTCCCTAGGCCGCCAGCTTCCCATCCAAATGTGGACGTTGCCGGAGCCAGGATCCAGCCACTTGCACAAGTTGGACCGATCCCATGTGGACATTGGCTCCGGTCGATTAGACTACGCATGCGGGATCGAAACAGTCGCTTTACTCTTCCGCCGACGAAAGCTTCCCATCCCCATGTGAACGCAGCCGTAGCCGGGATCCAGCCGCTTTCAAAAGTTGGTTCATTCCCAATGTGGACGTTGGCGCTGGCCGATTCGACTGAGCCTGCGGGATCGGATTGACTGAGGTGGCGCACCAACATTACCACATCCCAAGAGCGGAGTGTACAATTATATTTGGTATGTGAATGGTTGGTATATTTGGGTGGATCACTTCAAATCTGCAAAGGAACATGCCATTGTGACTATTTGTCCACTTCCCTATGACGGTGGGGGAAAGTACCCGGATATGATGTGGTGCTACACGTGTAAAAAGAAATGCATGGGTGTTTCAGAGTATCCAGTTGTTCCGCCACCAACTGTTCGGCAACAAGGAGTTGGTCGATGAATCGCGAGATAATTATATTCATGTTTTTGCAGATCGCCATTTTTCAAGCGAGCCCTCGTTGGGCTCAATCAACCGCCGTTGAGCAGAATGTGATTTACGTTGATGATGTAATGACAGGAAAGGTTGAAGTTCATGGTAAATTTGGGGTTAGACTTGGTATACCGATGAAGGGGAGGTTTCGAGTAAGTGGGAGTAACCTACACGATGGCAAAGAAGTAGCGGTAGTAGCGAATTTGGGTGATGAGTCCAGGAAGTTTACTTACGAAGTGGACCCACTTTATGGCACCGTTAAAATTGTCGATTGCTTGCAACTAGATCTCGACGAACGCGAGGAGTACTGGTTCTACGAGGGAATGCACTCGCCCGGAAAGCCAATCAATTTTCCGAGTGGGGATGGGATTCAGGCAAAGGCTGGGTATTTTGGCCACAAACTAACCTTGCGTATCGTTTTACCTGGACTAAAAGCAGTCATTTTGCCGGTCGCGAACCCTTCAACTCCAAAACTTATCGTTGCGGCTGAGGACATAGTAAGCGGGAAATGCATTATGCTTGGTCGTCTTGCTTCACCATTAGGAAAGTTGTTAACTGGGTCGATTCTAGTCCAAACCAATGAAACTTCAGGGGAATTGGAGCTTCGAGTGACAACTACAAACGGGAAATCTGCAACCTTCAAACAGACCGAGTTTGAACTAAGAACACCGGGTTTTGGGCCACTTGAGGACCTGACTGTCCTTAGGAAACGGGACTATTGGCCCGTCCTGGTCTTCTACGAAAATGCGTCGTGGTCAGGAGTTCCAAAAAGTCTGGAAGGATTCGGACAATCGCACAATGAGTTTGCTTGCAGATCCGAACTGGTGGTCTGCATTCCATGAGAAACGCAATGTGCTGCACCAGTGGCTTCGATCGGCTAGCTTGCACGGGAACGGCGTATCCCCTGCGTTTTCTCCATAGATTTTTTAACCGTTTTCGCTTTTCTAACGACACCCAATAAGGTCATTACAGGTTGTTGCACTAGGGGTTTCCTGGTCGTTACTCACTTCTGTTTTCACGCTTCGCGTCGATTTGCGAGGTCGATGTGGCGTTGCATGCGTAGCTAACGGCCGTGCATCCGATTGCGTTGATGCTCGGTGATTTCCTTGATGCGATTGCGTTGGCATCTACATGAACGCATCACCAATCTGGAATGGGAAGCTCGTAACTCGTCGGGGTCGCAAACTGGGAACAACCTGCTGCACCAGGCGCTGCGCATTCCGTCAACCGTTGGACACGTATGGTGCAAAAAGTCCAACGATGGTTTGGCGAGCAGTTTTGCGGTAAAAAATGGTTGTGTGAATTTAGGTCTCGTGGCGGTGAAATGGCGGAACGGCACTTGGCGCGAGTTTTGCGACTATGTCCTGTCACGGGTCGAGTAGCCGTAAGCTTCCCATCCACAATGTGGTCAGAGCCGAAGCCAGCGAAAGGAAACGCCCACAAGTTGGCATCCGGCCGATTCGACTACTCCTGCAGGATCGAAACAGTCGCTGCCTCTTCCGTTGCCGCAAGCTTCCCACCCGCATCTGGTCTTAGCTCAAGCCAGCCATCGGCCTCTTTCCACAGGTTGGTGCGAAGTACCGATTCCAACGAACTAACCCACCCACTGTCCAGCGTCGTCCTCTGGCGCAAGCTTCCCATCCACAAAGTGGGCATAGCCGGAGCCGGGATCCAGCAGCTTCCCACAAAATAGCCGCCCACTGTGGACAAGGGAACTGTCCGCTTGCTGTAGGACTGCTACATCGGATCGACTGAAGCGGAAAGCGACGGGGAAGCATGTTGGGGCGAAGTATTTGGCCTTTTGATCCGCTTCGCTGCTGTTGAGATATATTGCTACAAGCCTTCGTTCAATGCTATGGTAAAGCTATTCGTTATATTCGCGAAGTCCGAATCAACCGCTGTTATTATCCGACGGGGACCATCACGGTGGCATCACGTCATTCAATGGGATACGAACCGCGATGTGTTCACCAATGGTGCTTGGTTCAAAGGACGAATCTACGAGGACAAGTGCGACCTTTCCCCGGATGGAAAACTCTTTCTCTATTTTGTTCTGCAAGGATCGCGCGCCGGAACTGAATTTACGCATGCTTGGACTGCCATTAGCCGCACGCCTTGGATGCATGCCCTCGCTCTATGGCCGCAAGGGACGACCTATGGCGGAGGCGGTCGGTTCTTAGACCGTAAGACGCTGACATTGCGAGGAGTGTTCGGTACAACTCTCGAAGACTTTCCACTTGCTGGACTTCGCATTTTGCGCCGTGAAGCTCCCTTGCAAGTCAAATCAAATGACGTTCCGGATTCAGACTGGTGTGGCCGAGATCAAGGCGGACAGATTGTGTTTTCACGTTCTGGGCAGCTTTACCGTCGCGACAAAAAATCGGACAAGATGATCGCGGATTTCACGAATTTTGCTCCCAATCCTGAAGCCGGACCCGAATGGGCAACGCGGCCTCTGTAATTGCAACGAACACTAAAAGTATTTGATTGTTCGTCGTTGTTCTAGTAACGTGCGAAGTTGGCTCCTACCAATTAGACTAGCCTGCGGGATCGAAACAGTCGCTGCTTCTTCCGTAGCCGCAAGCTTCCCATCCAAACTGTGGACATAGCCATAGCCAGCGACTGCGTTTTCACAAGTTGGTTCAAATCAATGTGCAACGAGGAATTGGGGGGATTCGACTTCGCCTGCAGTATTGGTTAGACTGGAGCGGATAGCGAAGAAGGAGCGCAATCTCCCAGAATCGGGTGATAGCATTCCCAAACCGGGGTGAAGACAAGTTTATCCATATGGAGGTCTGGTGACGTATGAATGCTCTTCTATTATTCTGCTTCTGCTTTGCCGCAGACAAGGGCGGGCTTCAAGAACTATTGGACGATGATCAAGCCGTTGGCATGGTTCTGCTACGTGAAGGTTTTATCGGGTCACTAAAGGATGATAGCGATGCTACGGAATCTTCCCTAGATCATTTTGAATTCACCCACGTTCTTGTTGCACGAAACAATATTGACGGGACTGCCCAAAAAGCGTTGGTTGTCGGGGAAAAGAATTCGCAACCGGAGCGATTTCGAGCAACAACTCTCCATCTCAAAGATCTTACTTCTCCTGGCACGATTAAAAAACTTAAAAACATTAGTGATTTCGAAAGCATATTTGGTAAAGCGGAGGGGCCTCGAACCGGTATTAGATTTGACGGAGCCACTCGTTCAACAATGGGTTGGATGGGATTCACGTTGAATAAAGATGGAACCCTACTCGTCGTAAGTGTGTTTCTCCATACAATTGATCGCGGAGACGGAGAGCGTATAGATACCAAGAAAATTCAAACAGGAATTTTTCGACCAACAGGATCGCCGCCAAAACTGGAAGACGGACGAACCAAGCGATAGACATAAGTCGCGGGTCGGTCGATAAATGATGGAGACTCTGAGACCGCGACTAGGTCATCGCCGCTGTTACCTGAAATTGTCATGCGCAAACTGTTTCTCGACTTATGCGACTACCTACGAACCGGACGTCGGTTGCCGCATTGCGCTGTTTGCGATTCTCGATATAACGACGCTAAGCCATTTGTAGAAGGATCGACGGGCGCTTTGGTGTGTGCCGCTTGCATTCAGCGATTCACAGCAACGGACGGCATTGACCCAAACATCTATTTCGAGACGCACCGTTTGGTCCAGCACCCCGATGACGGTAACCCATATCGTCCACCTACAATTGATTGCGGTATCGTACTCTGCCTACTTTGTGATCAGCCAACTTCCTCGCAAGTCAATTCGCATGGTAAACTAACGGCATCGGTTTGTACAGATTGCCTGACCCATTCTTCGAACCAGCTCAAAGAACAAGCAATCAGGTAACCGCCAACAGCAAGCATCTTCCCTAGCCCCCAAGCTTCCCATCCACAATGTGGACATCGCGGATAGCCAGATTCCTGCTATCGCCACAAGTTAGACCATGCCACAATGTGGACGTTGGCGCTGGCTGCTTGCTAGACGACCGCTAGATCGGATAGACTTGGGCAGCTAGCACCGGGGAAGTACAACCGCTGTCATTCTAACGGTTCCGAGTTGGATGCTTCGAATGACTCCCGCCCCAAACCCAGGACTTACATGGATTCTTTCGCCGACGAAAAGCTTGGAATGGCGTTAGAGTCGTTAGGCATATGACCGAACACGATGAGAATGACTTGATACCTGAGTTTCGCTGCGTTGCCGACGGACTGTACCGTTTCAACGTCTACGGGCGAGCTATTCGGGACGGTTCGTCCTGGGCGCTAAACAGTATCGTGATTGGATTCCCTACCGTTTTACTGACAATTTCGCTCATAGCTGCCATACGCGGTGGTCAATGGAGCTTCTTTTTTTCTACGTTCGCATTCCTTCTCGTCTGGGTCACTGGCATGTTTGCGTTTACAACATGCCATGTTGACTGTGAAATCGACGTTTATCGGCGTCAATTGCGGCAACCTATTTTCGTGTTTGGTAGGCACGTGTGGACTCGTAGTTTAAGCCTGCGTGATGGTGACCAAATCGGGATTTATATTGAACCTGGAAACGGAAAACATATCGTTGTTTGCTATCGAGGACGCACTCGGTGGCGATATACATCGTTTTGCGTTGGTCCAAACGGCGAGCGGGAGAAACTGCTCGCTTTCGTTCAATCGGTCGCAGACATGCTCAATATTCCGAATATTGGCTACGGGCGACCACATCGTGTATTGTGGTGGTAAGCGTGCCATCACGACAAATTTTCGGCGAACATATAAAGGATTAGATTCTGCGTCGTTGTTTTAAGGACGAGCGCGAGGCCAGTTTGGTCGCTTGCCGAATTATGAATCCCGCAGGAACCTTGCATGCGCCATTTCCACAGGTTGGTGCGTAGTCCGTAGTACCGATTCCCAAACTAGCCCAACAACTGTGGAAATTGGAACTGGCTCGATGGCACGGGGACTGCTAGATCGGATAGACTGACGCGGACAGCGGCGGGGATGCTTAACTCCCCAGACTTCATGGATAACCGACCCAAATCGGGATAAAAACAAGTTCCTCTCATAGGCAATGGTAAATGAATCGCAAAGAGAAATTGAAGTTCGTTGAAAACTTTCTCGTCGAATATGGGCTGCCAGCCGATGAAGCGATAGAACTAGCCGCTGAATCGGTAGAGGAAGGGCAACCGATAGTCGAAACTATCTGCTTTCAAATGGTCGCCGAGAGTGTACTCGCATGTATTCATACGTCTGGATGGATAAGGGCGCGTTCAAAAAGCGATGGCGATGAAGGGGAATTGTTGAAAAGATTGTTGCATAGTGGCGCTGCGCCAAAAGACCTTGCAATTTTCGCACGAATGATGCAGAGGGAATACTTGAGCAATCTTGGATGCGTCTTGGATGGAGCAGGCTTTTCCGGTACTCCAGAGGTGCCTTGTGATTTCCGCATTTACACGATCGATGAAAACGGTTCTCCGCTGATTGCTTTAGATGAGTTACACGAATCGTTAGGATGGTCGGACCTTAAAACTGAGATGAAGCTTTCGAGACTAAAAACCTAAAGATTATAAGTGATAGAGGAAATCGGGTAAGGATGCCCGTTGCCGGGCACCAGAGGCTAACTGCCATCAACTAGCGTCTTCCGCCGCCTCTAGCTTCCCATCCACACGCGGACGTAGCTCGATCCAGCTCTCGGCCGCTTTCCAGGAGCTAGCCCAACCACTGTGGACATGGATGCTGTTAACTTGCTGGATGTGCGAAACTTAAGACTGCTCAATCGGCCACGTTGATTTGCGTTGGATCAACTACTGGGGCTGAATTGCCACACCGCCTTTCGCTGTCATGACGCTACCAAAACGAAATCGTCCCAACACCTGCATCAACGGAGTTTATTACCATTGGGTAAAAGGCTCACGTGGTGACAACGGTCGCGGTGTCGTAACTGTGCAGCATGCGGACGAAGAAGGCTCCAAACTGATGATAGATCCTTTTGGACAAATTAGAGACCACGAAGTACCAGACGCGATACGATTTGCATTGGATACAGGATGGAAACCTACAGAGTCAGGCGATCCTATTTGGATTGGATTCATGGACTCCGAAAATTTGGAAATGAGATTTGTATTGCGAAACGCTTTGGATCCGCCTTACTGGCGAGATCCTGCACGCCGAAGCCAGACAGGCAGCTACGGCGCTGGCTGCTTGCTGTAGGACTGATGATTCGGATAGACTGAAGCTGACAGCAGCGGGGTAGTCCTACCGCTGTCAAGCCAAAGAGTCAGAGTTGGAAGCTTCGAATGGCTCCCACCCCAATGCCGGGACTTACATGGATTCTTTATGTCTGATGTTTTTCGACTGATCTAACACGAGGTGCGACTTGAAATCTGAATCGCCGCAATTCTCGATCAGGTTCCTTCTTGCAATCACGGCAATGGTTGCGATTCCAATGACTGGATTCACATGCGTTGTTAATCAACGCAATGCGTGGCGCGACAAGCTTGCGCGCCTTGCGAAACAAGATGTTGAGACGGTAAAGCAAGTAGTAACCGACGTTGAAGAAGTCCGTGCAAAGCTTGGAAGAGTTCCAGAATCACAATCGGAATTGGAAACGATTCTCGGTCGAAAGCTACCGAAAGTTCATGACAACGGGTATCCCACGTCGATAAATTACCGGCGAACCGGTGATGATTCGTATCAATTGCAATATGAACTTTGGGCAACAGACGACTGGATCTTCGATAGTACGATCCCCGACGCTGGATGGGTCCAACATTTTTACTAGCTATCCACAGGATGGCCGAACTCGGGCTCCAGCCGATTCGACTACGCCTGCAGGATCGAAACAGTCGCCATTCCTCTTCCCTAGGCCGCAAGCTTCCCATCTACATGTGGACGTAGCCGTAGTCGGGAATCAGCCGCTTCCCCAAGCTAGCCCAAACACTGTGGACGTTGGTGCGGGCTGCTTGCTGTAGGACTGCTAGATCGGATAGACTGACGCGGACAGCGGCGGGGAAGCGGGTGGGCGTGAAGTGGGCTCTTGACTTATCTTCTTCGATTCGGTTGGTCAAATTTCAAATCGTTGGATTCAAAAACAACCATGACGATCTCAACCCGAACGCCCGAAGGCGATCCGCTCAAGTGTGTGGTGTGCGGTAAGGAGCACTTGGTGCTATCATCAAATCCACCGGGGGACTCCGTTTGTCCAACCTGTGGATCCCATTCCTGGATCGTATTAAAAAAGATTGAGGCACAATTCCCAACTGCTGAGGTTTTACAAATTGTGCCTGTGTTTGTAGACAAAATACGTCTTAGTCGATCCAAAATGGAAATGGCGGCTCATTTGGTGGATGGGCTTTTTGAAGGCCTCTCGCCACAAGGTGTGACGCTTTGGCTAATGAGTCCATTTGGCCAACGATTGGTGACAGAGGTTCCGTTGGTCGAAAAAAATAAATTGACAGTTGCAGGTATGGTGGAGGTTGTGCAACGAACAGAGATACCGTTTGATGCCCGTGAAGGATCGTTCAGATTTGTCCGCAGTATGGTCGCAGTATCGTCGGGATTTCGAGCGTTTACGAACTTGGAATTCGAAACAAGTTGATATTGGGCAATTTTGACCGCCGTCTCACTTGTGAAATTTGCGTACTCCTGCAGGATCGACCTAGCAGCAGAACAATGAAAGAATGGGTGTTGTTCATCCCCTTGTGGATTTCCTTAAATGTACATGCCTTTGCTGAGGGCAATGCGCTCGAAGAGGCTAAACGACTTGGTAACGATTACATAGCGTATTCGACGTCGGCGATGCCAAAGTACTTCATGATTGCCGACATCCTTGCTCGTAGTTCGCCCGATTCCCCACTGCAGTTCAACAGTAAGGGAGAAATGAAACTGTTACGAAACGACGACGGTAGTTATGAGGAAAGTTCGTGGTATCCAACGATTCACTCAGACCACAGGCTAAGTAAACCTCTCGACCTATTCGCATCGATCGTGAGTTTGAAGCTGATTCGGATCGGGAACCTCTCCGCTATCGAACGGCCCGACGGAGACCTAGCTTTGTTGGATGAGAAGTACTTCCGTGAAAACTTTGTTCATCCCGGTGGAAGAAGTATTCTGCTCTTTGATTGGCCGTTCCATTCCCGAGCGTGCTTTAGAGTACAAGGGGGCCTGCCAAATTTGGCGGAAGTTGTATTTGGAAAAAGTAAGAAGTGCTTCTTCGCAACTGAGCTTGAATCGGATGTCATAGAGTCCTATTGGACTGTAGCCGACAACGAGACTCCCGGTGGCTTCCAGATATGCACATTTAAATCTGGGTTGCCAGTAAAGAACGAGTACTTTTTGGCCAGCAATAAGCTTGACCTGAAATTGGTGCCTAATCGTGAAGATGGAAAATGTGTAGTCGTTGTTGAAACCAAGTGGAGAGAAATGGCGAATCAAAAAGTGCCGTTGGTTGTTCGGTCAAAGCTGTTCGACAATCCCTGGAAAAACGAGAATTATGTAACAATGGAAACGCGGATTGAGCTTTTCGATGATAAGTCCATGGAGTATCAGAGCGTGGACGCCTTGTTCAATGCAAAAAGGGATTCTTGGCAGAAAAGGTAGTCTTTTTGCATTCTAGACGGTCAGCCAACAACTTCCCTAGCCGCAACCTTCTCCTTCAAATGTGGAGGTAGCCGTAGCCGGGATCCCGCAGCTTCCCACAAACTAGTTCAACCACTTTGGACATTGAAACTTGTCGCTTTCCGCAGGAATCCTGGGTAGGATAGACTGCAGCAGCTTCGGGATAAAGGCTACGACGTCTGGACGATCTCACTTTGGGAGGATTGGCTCACGAAAATGCCAGAGTTTGAGACAGCATTGCTTCAGATCGACAGCGCATTTCGAAACACATCGCTTGGTAATGGAATTGGCCTTCGTGAAGCAGATGCAATGGACGATTACGCCACCCAAACCGAATGTAAGCGCCAACGTCAAATCGACGAAAAACATGAGTGGCGAAATCTCACCCCTGAAACGCTCAATAAGAATTACGTAGCTCCAGCGTATTTTGACGCCCGAGGATTCTATGTGCCATTGGAAGATCTAAAGCACAAATATGGACGCGCCCGAGATTTCTAATCTCCGACCACTGAGGATTTTGGCATTTAGCGTTGTGCTTGGAATTGCCGCTGGACTCCCATTGATTTATCGGAAGAATGGCATGTGGATACTAGTCGTATCGCTCGTCACGGTAGCCACTGTTTTTGTTCTTTCGGCTATTTTCAATGCAAAGACTTCGCCGAATACGGAGTCGAAAGAAGTCCGTAAGCGTGGATTCTTGTTGCCGCTTTCATCGTTGTTCATCGGTCCAACCATTGCAGTCGGAGGTGGATACATCGCTCATCTGGTTGCGCCGATGCATCCACTGGACCTCTTTCCGATGCTCTACTCCCTCGCAGTTCTAGGCGTTTTTGCTGGAGCGGTAGTTGGAATTGGAATATGGATTGCATATCGCTTTTCAAGAGGTTAGTGCTCGGGGGAATCTATGGCCGATTAGAACTCGCGAGAATACTGAACCGATGCAAGGTGAGTTTGAGCCGGTTTCTACCTCGAATCGGTCCAACTCTCAGACTCTCAACCTTTAGCTCTCGCACCGTCACGCACTTGATCATCAAATCGGCAAGATGCTTTCAGCACGAAGTCCCGAGATTTAGCTGATGTTTGAACATTTTAGTTTCACCCTATTTGCGGCGAAGAGGACCGAGCGTTCCATCAGTGCAACAGCAATTATTCCGACGGCATAGCAAATTAGATCCGTCCACAAGAATCCAAAACCTAGCACCAGCCCACTAGCTTCGTGCTTCGGATGCCGTCGAACCAAGGCGCGTGATACAACTGGCTGACCTCGACAGCGAATGCAAGTGCTGTCGCTCGTTCATTCCGAACATGAAGACGGCCACGACAGTCACAAGGACTAGGATCGAGCGTATTCCAAAGCGAAATTGTGGCATTGGCTCATTTTTGCACTGGTAAGAGGGAGTCTTAGTCTCGGCCAATTGATGCCGACCAATGGATTATAATACGAACCTTGAAGCCACACCCGCCATTCCACAGGTTAGTTGCATAACAACTGTGGACGTTCGCGCTGGCTCCTGTCAATTCGACTAGTCTTGGTACATCGGATAGACTGTAGCGGTGAGAGGCGGAGGAACGGTGGTGCAGGAGAGCGGAGTGAGATTCAAGACGCTTGCCAAAAATGTTGTCATCGAAATGAAGACCGCCTAGCAGCAATCAACCGCTTTCCTAGCCGCCAGCTTCCCATCCTCACGTGGAAATAGCCGTGGCCGGGATAAAGCCGCTTCCGATCAAGGATACTTCATCATAAACAAAGCACTCGTTCGCGAACCGGAGCCTGACGCGCGAGCGTTTTGTCCAAACTGCGGAGCGGTCGGCGTCGCTGTCGGCCGATCGACGTTGGATCATTATATGCACACGGATTCACGCTCGAAGTTAGGAGCGGAGGTATGGTATTGCCCTTCTCCAGCGTGCGATACCGCGTACTTTGACTTTTTGGAACGATTTGTTCTCGTCAATGAACTGCTGCATCCAGTCTATCCAAAGTGCATGGCTGCACCGATCTGTCCATGTTTCGGGTTCACGCTAGATGATCTGGACATGTCCATTCGCCGTCGGTCGCCTGAATTAATTCGCGAGCTACTCGCAAAGTCGAATTCTGTTGAAGCGAACTGTACCACTCTTGCCGCGGACGGGCACTGCTGCATGCAAGAAGTGCAACGGCTCTATCACCGGGGAGTGCAAGGGGCGACGTAGATAAACTCGGATGCTCGATCAACCAAGTTCCAACCCTATCCCTCGGCTTCCCACCCACATGTGGACTTAGCCGGAACCGGATCGCAGTCACGTCCACAATTTAGACCGTCCCCACTGTGGACGTTCGCTTCAGCCGATTAGACTACGCCTGCAGGATCGGTTAGACTGAAGCGACTGGCTACCGGGAAGCTAGTTGGATTTGCTATTTGTTCATTTGAAAAGTCTTGGATTCTCGTAGTGCCAACAACTGACAATCCATATCTCGCCTCGAAGGTCTTGTCGACTCCAGTCAAGATGGTCTCCCGTACCAAGCTCTTACGAGAACATGATGCCGAACATCGATCCTGACTTTGGCTCAATGAAATACAATGGCTTTAGTGCATGGGATTGTCGAATCAACTTTCAGTTTCCGCATCCGTCAAGCAAATACTTTGCCGTTCATATTTGGTCGAGTGATGAGACTGGCCCCTCGCAAAAGCAACGCGAGACTTTTCGAGAACTCAAGCGGCGATACGAATCGCATTGGCCTGCGATTACGTCAAGCATTGTCGCCGTTCATGCTTCCATTACGGATCCCTTTGACGTTGCAAAGGTCATGCGTGAGCGGGTCGGTGTGCACCTCGAAACTACTTCGGATACTGAACTAGCTGCTTGCGGTGCGTTGGATAGATGGAATAGACTTTTCCGCATTGGCTTTGCCTAACTCCACCAAAAAGGCCCCCATTTGATTCTCTACTGGTCAAAAATTTGTGCTTTAACGCTCGCTGGATCGCTTGCGACAGCATCAAGCCTCGTTTTGTTTCCTGAATCATCTCGAATTGTGTTTGCTATAGCAGGAGCGGTCGGAGGCGTAGTTGGTTGCTGGCTCGGCTTGAAAACTGTTTCAGCAAACACGGACCATTCAGAACAGTTCATTTCTAATTTCGAGTACCAAAAACTTTTTTGGAAGCATCTTCGCCTTTTGATCATTGTGGTTACCCTTTCAAGCGTTGTTGGTATGATGCTCGGCATTTGGATGTACTACATTGTCGGTCAAAGTGATTCAGCAAACTGAGTGCATAGTTCTTCAATGGGAAAGTTTACGATCGCAAATGGCTCTCAGATGGCGAGACGAGGACATACAACGGTTTTTTGGTTGTGAAAAGGCATGCCTGGGCGAAGCGCAGCCAGGGCATGAAGTATTTACTTTTGACTTCTCCGCTAAACTGTTGAAGTACTCGATTTGGTTTCAGATCACGGACGAATGCGTAATGATCTCCGGAGATGATGCGTATCCGTTCGGTGCCCATTCACTTTTTGAGATTGTCGTACCTTGCGACAGCGTGTCAGTCTATGAAGATCCGTACGATCCGAATCAAACCGGGCTTGCGTTTTGGTATGGCGACCCAAATCAAAGAATGAACCGCGCCGTTGCCCACTCTCATTATTGGAATCGCAATGCTAACACTCGAATGGCGAAATCGATTGAAGTAACGTGCCGAGAGCAGTGAGGTTGTGAGCGATTGGCGTCGTGGAACCTGCGACTCTTCGCGATAGAAAGGAGTAGCCAACGAAATCGGAAGGCCGCTCGTTGCCGGGCACCACTCCCAGCGAATACCTATCAACAACGTATTCCAGTCGCTTGTTCACCCACGGATTACACATCAACCGTGGACACCTCTGGCCTGAATCAGTGACAGCCAAGTTGACAAAACCTGGATAACTCCCCAGACTTCATGGATAATCGTCCCAAATCGGGATAAAAACAAGTTCGTCGACTGAAACGACCGAGGTCCGACCTTCAATACTGAATTCGAATCTGTTTACCGACTGTTGTTGACACGACTGCGTCAATTCACGACCCTTGAGATGTGCGGACGATGGAACAGCGCAATCATTGGCGATCTCCAATCGGATTCAGAGTTTTTGCCTATCGCAGAAAAACTGCACGATGATGTTGTTCGGCAAAGCCTCTGCGGTCGATGCGTGGCGTCCGATGGTCTTTCCATTGTTGGCGTTTCAATTGACATCGGTATTTCGATAGTCGTCGATTTCCGTTTGCACTATCTTGATGGCCCGGGCGGATTCTCATTCGCGCCGTCTCGATTCGCGTTCGCGTATTGGAAATCACTGCCTGCTGTTGCAGTCGCAGTCAATCAAACAGAAAATTAGTGAATCGTCGATATCGAGAAAGGATGCCCACTCTGCTCACTGATCGTAGTCAGCAGCTACGCCCACCAGCTGTGGAGATAGCCGTAGCCAGGATCCAGCCACTTGCACAAGCTAGCCCAATCAGTGTGGACGTTGATAGGCAAACTGCTATTCAAATAGACTCCTGACACCTTTGTTTTACACCAATGGGTGATTTGCACTTGGTTCAAATATTGACACAAGTATGCGAGGCCATTGGTGTAGCCCACTCATCGGGAATCGTGCGTGGAGACCTAACTCCGAACAACATTTTGATTTCAACCGATGGACGGGCAATCATCACTGACTTTGGGCTTTCAACTTGCTTGCAACCGATCGCACAATCGCAGGGCGTTGACTCAGCGGTGCGTTCGGTGGGCGGGACGTTGGGTTACGCTGCTCCGGAGCAAGTCTCGCCGGCGTTTGGAAGTATTGGGCCTTGGACGGACATTTATGCAATTGGTGCTATCGCCTACTTTTGCTTGACGGGAATTGCGCCACAAACAAAGGCGGACGTAGCAGAGTCGCTCTCTAGCACGATCTCTGAAAAGGACGAAACGACACCTGGCAACATGCCTATCACAGCGACCTCGGAAACGCTTACGAAACCTGTGAAATTGGCACTTCGAAAGACTGTCACAGATCGCCCTAACGATATTCCAACCTTAATGGCCGCTCTTAGCGAACTGGATTGAACTGGGTTCATTGAAATGGAATCGATCTATGCAAATCACAATCGGGAAATTGTAGGTCCTGAACTGCATTCCCAGCTTCACCAATTCTTGAAGGACCAAGGAGTGGCAGCTGTACCGGCTGGTACTGTTGTTCGAAGCGATCCATTCGGACTTGCGTTCATCCCCATGATTCCCCGATTGCCATCAAAAGGTTCACCGATTGTCCGAATTTATCCAAATTCGACAGCGACGAAGCGAATTCCACAAAAACCACAAGTGGCTATAATGATTATCGCAAATAAGACTGCGATTCCAATCAACTCCAGTAAGCCGCTTCATGGTTCTCACTCCCTCTATATTAATCGTCGAAGACGATCCAAAAACGTCCGAGTTAATCGACCGCTTTCTGTCCAAAGAAGGATTCCGGACGTCACGGGCTGCTGATGGACGTACAGCAATCGATACATTTGCTGCGGTTGGACCAGATTTGGTAATTCTGGATGTGATGCTTCCAAAAGTCGATGGTTTTGAGGTTTGCGCTGTCATTCGTCGAACTTCGAAAGTTCCAATCTTGTTCTTGACGGCTCGCACCGAGGAAGCGGATCTCGTACTCGGGTTGGGACTCGGGGCAGATGATTATGTTGCAAAGCCGTTTAGTCCTCGGGAACTGGTGGCTCGAGCCAAAGCACTGCTGCGTCGGGCCGGTATGGCGAGTGGCGGTGAAACAGAATCGACCAAGGCTATATCAGGCTTGACGTTTGATCGAGCCAAGCGACGGTTTTCGCTTCACGGGCGGGCACTGGAGCTAACGGCGATTGAATTTACATTACTTCAGTCACTGTTTTCATCGCCAGGCAAGGTCTTTCTTCGATCCGAGCTATTGAACCAACTTTATCCGAGTGGCGACCCTGTGATTGACCGTGTCGTCGATGTTCACATTGGTAAACTGCGCCAAAAACTCGGCGACGATCCAGCACAGCCGGTTTACATTCATACCGTTCGCGGACTGGGCTATCGTTTTTCAGACTTGGACGCACTATGAACGTACCGATGAAACTGCTTTGGAAACTGCTTACGATCAACTCGATGGCCATTCTAATTGTTATCTTGACGATCGGGCTAGCCGTTCATTTGCGCGCAGCAACCTACTTTACGACGCTTACTAAACAGTACAACATCGCACCGGCGGACGCTCATGCCATGTTTCTGCAAGCGGTTGATCGATACCTGCTAATGGCTAGCGTCACAGGTTTTGTATTCGCATCCTTGTTGAGTCTTTGGTTGAATTTCCGTCTAACGCGTCCCATTTCGCGGATAATACAAGTAGCCGCGCTGATCGCCCATGGAGATTACGCACAGCGAATCACCACACGTGGTTGTGGTGAAATTGATTTGCTTTCGACAGCATTTAACTCAATGGCGGAGCGGTTACAGCAGACCGATCGACTGCGCAAAAACTTTATCGTCGATGTGGCGCATGAGTTGCGAACTCCGTTGACCAACATTAGAGGCTATATTGAAGGTCTTAGGGACGAGGTGATCGCCCCAGAAAAAGCAATCTTTGAGTCGGTCCATGAGGAATCATTGCGGTTGGTGCATCTAGTTGAAGATTTGCTTCAGCTTGCTCGCGCCGATGTCGCAATCCAAGACCTGAGCATCGAGCCGTTTGACTTTGTAACGCTTATCGAGCAAATTCTGCAATCGTTCATGCTTCGATTTGCGGAGAAGGCGTTGCGAGTTGACGCCGACTTGCAATCGCCCGTACCTATTGTGGCCGATCGACTGCGACTTGGCCAGGTTTTGACCAATCTCTTTGAGAACGCACTAAGGTACACTGCACGCGGCGGATTGATTCGAATTCGTTGCGAACGACAAGGAAACTTGATTAGAACTGTCATCTCAAATGACGTTGAAGGCTCGCTGGATCTGCCGGATTCGCTTTTTGAACGCTTTCAGCGTGGCGAAGCATCGAGGTCTCGTGATTACGGCGGTGCAGGAATCGGCTTGGCAATTGTCCGCAAGTTGATCGAAGCGCATTTGGGCCGAGTGGGTATTCGGCGGAATAATCGTCAAGCCGAATTGTGGTTTGAATTGCCAGTCGCGAAAGTGTAGTCATTGGCCGGGCTTTACAAAAACGACACACAATCGGAATATTTTCATCACACTTCCTCGTTAGGATTCTTCAACTTGGTATTCCGCAGTCTGTTCGCAATCACTGACGAACGGTGCGAGAAGTTACTTGGACCTCGATTTCCAATTGAAGGAATGCATGATGAAGACGTTCTCTGGGTTACTGTTGGTTGCGGGATTGTTGACCTCCACCGCATTTTGTCAGGACAAGCAAATGATGCCGATGTCCAAAGAAGCGATGATGGCCAAACAGAAAGTGATGGAACCGGCCATGATGAAAGCGGCTGAAATGAGCATGATGGGCGAAAAGTCCATGATGCCGATGATGGTCGCCAAAGAAATGGCTCACCAGGAGATGATGCACGACACGAACGTCATGAGCATGATGGAAAAGAATGCCATGATGAAAGAGTCTGACGACAAAATGATGTTGGGCGACAAGAATGTGCAGATGGCTGGCGAGAAAATGATGGCTGATTCGAGTGCTATTCAGATGTTGTTCCAACAACTGGTGGCCCGTCATATCGCTGCCAAGAAGATGACAATGATGATGAAAGCTGACCCGAAAATGGAATCGATGGCAGGCGGTGCCATGAAGAAAATGGCTATGGATAAGGATATGATGATGTCGTCGAAGAAGTCGATGATGAGTAGCGAAGCGAGCGCAATGATGATGGCTCAAGAGCAGTTGATCAGCTCACTGATGATGGACAAGGAAGTTATGGCCTTGGTTGAAAAAGAAGCTATGAAGCAAATGGATCCAAAGATGGCGCCCATGATGGCCGACGACAAAGTCAAGATGGTGGGCGAAATGATGATGAAAGACAAGGCCGCTATGGATGGAATGTTGCACGAATCGATGGCTCGCACCATGGTCATGGAAAAGAACAAAATGATGATGAAGGAGGCAGTTTGGTGAAGCCGGCCTGAAATCGACTGTAGAAGCGATTTCCGCAGAGCTGACGTGTGCGGAATATGGCCAGAGAATGCGACAGGCGGTCGCTGAGTACACGTCAGGTGTTTCTTGCGATGATGAGACGTTGATCGTTCTGAGATTCGGAAAAGGCAAAAGCTCACCGGGAATCATGGAGCGGCTTGGAGGTTACGCGACCGTGCTGTTGCAAAAATAGTTGCAACACGCGTAATGACAACCAGTTCGCTAATTGCGTTCTGGCTTTCCATTTGCGACGTCAAACGTCTTTGCGAAATCAGCGGTCGACATGCGGTTACCGTTGCTTTTGCCAAAATGAGGAAATAGTTCTTTTCCCTGCCCATCAAGTTCTATGATCGCTGAATTCCACGGCGCCGAGCCATGCGGTAGATCACGGGACGATAGATCTGAACGAACTCTGCCCAGGCTTCCCGATTTTCGGGTGACTGGATATTCGCTATCAGCAAGGACTGTGTGTTTGGAAATTCTCCGGAACCACTACCTTCTCCGATCTAGAATGCGGTGACTATGTCAATCGCCCTTCGGCAGTGCAACGCAGTACTGCCGAAGATATTCGTCGACCTTCTCCTTCATATCGTTTGGAACATGGAACGCCCCGCGTCGCGAAAAGGGCCATCTTCCATTTTTGGTGATGAGCAATGTCGATCCGGATTCACCAGTCCAACCCCAAGACTCGATCTCATGCCATGGCAAGAAGCCGATATAGTGCCAGATGCCGTTGGTGCGAACTTGCAAATGCCCAGTTGCAATCGACGAGAAGTAAATCGCCACGGGCATGCAAAGCATCACACCCAATAACCAGTAATACCAAGGCGTCGTGTTGAAGTCCACGCATGTCATGAGCACAATCGAGAGTGGAAGTATCGCCAAGAGAAGGGATGCGAATCCATTCGTCTTCATTCGACCACAGTCCATCAGAATCTCGCCGGCTACTCTTTTGTCGCGAAGGCTGCGGATAAGCACCAATATAAAACCGATGGTTGAGTATGCGTAAGCGACAACGATAGACGCGATCAAAAAACCAACTTGATTCCATGCCATTAGTAACAAAGTTCCAATCGCTACGATGAGGCACCCAGCGATGGCGAATACGTTTGCGTTGAACGATGCACGCTTCATTGCGGCGACCGTCAATTCGACCTCTTCCGCAGCAAGCATGAATCGCTTCATGGATTCTCCAGGGGCAACACTCGAACGAACGTTGCTTAACTCGGTTCGAAATTCAGCGGGCATATTGGTTTCCCATTCATCGTGATTTTGGTTCATAATTGACTCCTCTTCGATTCTTTGATCATCCACTCTTGCAACTTCGCACGGGCTTTATGCAGCGCCAAGCCAACTGCGTTCGTGGAAATCTCAAGTGCGAGAGCAATTTCTTCAGCGGACAATTCCTCAAAATATGCCAGGCAGAATACAGCAGCCTGCCGCGAGGGAAGCTCAGCCACGATCGTTCTCAATCGAAGATCTTCATCGCGCTGAACGACTTGTTCCAGCGGCCCCTGCGATCGATCCAGTATGCGAGATGCATCTAGCTCCAAATGGCTTTTCCTGCGTCTTAACGCATCTAAGGCTCGAAAGGTAACCAGTCGAAATAAAAACGCTTTTGGACTTTGGACCTTACCCGCCGCGAAAAACTTATATGCTTCGATAAAGACCTCTTGGAGTACGTCCTCGCAGTCCTGAGTATGCCCCAGGATTCGCCAAGCAGCTTGATAAGCTGATGGTCCGTGCTCCTTTACGATCTCTTGCCAGTTCTTCACATCTATTCCCAACATTGGTAAATTTCCCTCACCACAGATAAGTCGAAGCAAATCGATCCTAGACTTCTCAAAATCCAGAAACTATTTGCCATCAACCGCTGCTTCCGAAAATGCTTATCTCAGCTTCCCCGGACGATCGAGTAAGATCCTACTCTTTCCTTAATTCAATTAGCCGGATTTTTAGGCGTAGGATTCAGGATGAAAGGCAGTCTTGCGGGCCGCATACTGATCGCCTAGACCATGCAAAGCAAACAGAATACGCTTTATGAAGGCAACGTTAAGATATTTACTTGCGCAAATGCTCGCCAACGCGATCGTCTTTTCCGGAATTGTTTCGGTAGCGTTCGCGGTAACAGGTCGCTGGCCACCTCCAAGCTGGCTCGTCGCTGCATCAATCGGCGGTTCCTTATCCCCTCTTTTTTGGCTAGTTGTTGCCAAAGTTCGTGGGACT
>JANMLD010000142.1:0-34988 GCA_031372345.1 Pirellula sp. | reverse complement strand
AGCCGTGGTGACGCCCCAATCAGCACGTCTGGAAAAACCGTTCTTAGTGGTGTAAGTCTCGCACATTGTCGCTTTTCGCTCCGCGAAAGTGCGCCACAATAACGCACGTTTGCGGAGCAAACGGCGACAATGGTAGACGAGCGAGGCCCTTCGCTCGTCGGATTCAACAACAGAGCGAAGGGCCTCGCTCAGCCACAAAAACGAAAGATAAGGCGGGCCGCGTTAGCATTTCGAGACACCGTCCGTTGCGGTCGCATTTTAGCGTGTAGACTAGACCAGTCAAAACTTGCCCAGATCGAAAGGATGAAGGATGCACGCGGAGATCTCTCAGTTCTTACGGTATTTGGATGTCGAGCGCAACGCTTCCGACCTGACCATCAAGTCGTATCGCGAAGACTTGATGGATTTAGCGGACTTTTTGACCGATGAAGGCCAAAAGAAAGTGGCCCCTCGCGAAGTCGATGCATCGCATCTGAGGGGTTATGTCTCCGCCCTGCACGATGCAGGCTACGCTCGCACGAGCATCGCTAGAAAATTGGCTTCACTGCGCAGCTTTTATCGATTTGCGCAGCGACAGGGTCTGGCGGACACCAATCCAGCCAAGCCGCTTCGAAACCCGCGTGGCCAGCGCAAACTTCCCCACTTCTTAACCGGCGACGAAGTCAAAACGCTTCTTGGGTCGCCGGACTCCAATGATCCAATGGGGTTGCGAGATATTGCCATTCTCGAGGTGATTTACAGCGCCGGTTTGCGAGTGAGTGAGGTCGTTGGCATGAACGATCGCGATTTGGACTTTGACGAGGGGACCGTGCGCATTCGAGGCAAAGGCAAAAAGGAACGTATCGGTTCGATTGGAACGCATGCCGCCAAAGCGTTGCATGTTTACTATGCGGTTCGCAAGCGGGCCGACCACGGTGATTCGAAAGATCTCCCCACCTTCACCAATAAGTTCGGTCAGCGGCTTACAACGCGGAGTATTGCCCGCATGTTGGAAAAGTACATTAAGGAAAGCGGATTGGATTCACGAACCACCCCCCACACCCTTCGCCATAGTTTTGCAACGCATCTGCTTGATCGCGGTGCAGACATTCGTAGCGTCCAAGAAATGCTAGGACACAAAAGTCTCGTTACGACGCAGATCTACACGCATGTGAGTACTGCGGCACTTAAGCAAGCGTATACGAAGGCCCACCCGCGAGCATCGAAAAAGGCGGCAGAACCGGCAAAGGCATCATCGCGGGCGAAGTAATTGCAGAATCGTGCTTTCCGATTCGGTATCCGGCATCGTATAGCCTGCCACACGCCGCAGTTCAATGTTCTTCATCAATCCTTTGTGACGCGCTTCGCCTCGCTCCTCGACCCACTTCGGCCCTTTGATTGCAAGCAGTCGACGAAACTTGTGCCAGTCTTCTTGGAGCCAAGTACATATTCGCGATAGTGGGCCAACGGCTCGAGCCGTCAACGTGTCGTACCGGAATTCCTCCAGTACCTTTTGAACGCTTAGCGGATAAACGGGGATCTTAAGTTTGAGATGATCAATGACCCGTGTCACGACCGTCATCTTCTTGGCAACGCTATCGCAAAGTGTGACTTGAACGTCTGGGCGCAGGATTGCGACTAAGATTCCGGGGACACCACCTCCGGCCCCGATATCCAATATCTCTTCATTCGGCTCAAGCAATTTCGCTAAGTGCCAGGCGTCCAGAAGGTCTCGTTTGACAAAGAGTTCGGGGGTCGTGTGCCGTGTAAGATTTATACTTTGGTTCCACGACCAAATTTGCAGGCAGTATTCAGCGATACTGTTCCAAGCTTCGGGCGAGATATCGTTGATTTCAAGCGGAGCGGCATGAAGATGGAGCTGCGGTAAAAGATCTGAAACGTCCCCTTGAAACATGAGGGGCTTCTTCTTGACATCGTTGCCTAAACTGCCCCCCTCGACGATTTCGGCGTGGTCGGTCTCTTCGGTCGGTTTCGAGGGCTGATTAGAATTCATGCGTCCTTTTTTCAATCTCCAACGGTATTGGTTCGGTTTGAAAGCAACCGTCAGTGTAACTTAGTAGTGGTCAAGTTGATACCGTAACCTTCAAGAACACTGGAAAACCGATCGAAGAGGCGTGGTCAAGTCATGGGTATTCGCAATGGATAAACGCAACTTAATCTGCTTTGCAGCCGCTTGCATGCTGGTGGTTGCCGCGAATTTGGCGGCCTTCGGCCAAATTCGAGAATCGGCAAGATTGGCCGTCGATGTCGTCCATTTAAAAAACCAGAAACAGATCCGTGGTTTTGTTCTAAGTGCAATACCCAATGAAGACGTATCGATCGCGGTTTCCAAGGCTTGGCTCGAGAAGGAAGACCAAGCTGCCTACCTGAAGGCAGAAGAATCCGCTAAACAAGAGGCCGAAAAAGCAAAGTTCCAGTTGCGGGATCGGCTCAAGAACCTCGTGAAGGATCCGACTCAAATGAGGAATGGCGCATTCGGATTCCTGGTTCGATCGGAACTGGAACGGATCGAGTCGGAAATTGCAAACCCACCCGATCAAGAAAATCAATTTTTGGTTCTAAGATTCAAATGGACAACGGTTGCGAGTCTGGATATTGCGACGGATGCGAATCGAAAAACTGCGGTATGGAGTTGGCACGAACGCCTGTCGGATGTCGAATCGCGTAAACCGAGCAGTCTCGCCAACGAGTTGAAGTTGAAGAAAATCGACGCAACAACAGCCCCGCCTGATCTCGCAAACCGTTTTTATGTCACTTCAGAAGGGGACGAGCATTGGACCATTCGACTGGCTATCGTGTCCTACCGACTTGATAAAGCAATTGAATATCAGGGTTCAGGCCAGGTGATGCTTTTGGTTGGAGGCGATCAACCGCCTGATTTCGCATCGTTGATGGGGCAGATGATGCAGTCTCAACTGAACTCGCTGGTTCAGGAGTTAACTGGCGTTTCCAAGAAGCCAGCCAACGTCAAAAGCGAGGAAGCAGAATGGACCAAAGGTGCTACCTCGCAGGCCGAAAAAAGGAATGCCGACTACTTTCGAGCTACCAACGTTCGAATGGAACCTTCAGGAAACGCAGCCACCGTCGAATCCATTTTCATGGTGAAGCTTGCAACCGGCCAATGGACCGTTGCTTGGAAGACTAGCAATACGCAATTGACCAGCGAGCAGAGTGGAGATGCAATCAAGAGAATTACCAATGACCCTCAAGTGAAGGCGATTCAAACTCAGTTCGAGGCCTTAGGTGGGGCCGGAGTTTCGTTAGATACCGCCATACGAATTGGGGCGGCTACCATGACGGCCCAACGAAACGTGAACGACGATTTCGTGCGGCTTTCAGAGAGGTACGTGAAGCAGCTGAACAGTCCTCCCATTTACTTGCCACCGAAATGATTGGAAACAGTTGGGGCCGCCGTGCCGAATGGATCGAGTGAATCATAACGAAAAAGGTCGTGGTATGCCGCTCCATCGTCACACCACGACCATTGATGTCGGCCGATCAGACTTTCGACTGATCCGACTTCCCAATCCGTGCTACAAGCATCATCGACTTTGGCCAACAAAAAAGATAAGCCAGAAGGTTCAGGTTGAAAGAACCCGTACAATCGGCATATCTTTTTGAATTAGCGAAGAGTGGAGGGACTGGGCTGAGTGTTAAGGACTGAGAAAGTGCCCTTGAGATCGCTCATAACCGGAGATGCAACGCGATCGCGAGGTGGATGGGCTATGCTTGGACGCATCGCAGACGCGGGATAGGATCCTCCATGGCTTTGAACGCTTTCGATCCCGCCGGTTCCGCAAGCACTCGGAGCAACGCATGCCGACGAACACGCTGTTCCGCAAGAATCCGAGGACGCAGCATGCAGCGTCGAGATGGGTTGCCTGTAGCGATTCACCACGTTGGAGCCAGTTCCAATCTTGCAACTTCCCTCATTGCAAGCGTTACATCCAGAAGCCTGACCGTGTAATTTGCAGTGATGCGAATCGAAACATTTGCACTGCAAATCAACGTGTTGTGAAATGCGAGCGGCAATGGCAGCCCGTTCGCATGCATAGTTGTTCCATAGGTTCGGGCTCCAGTCATTGCAGCTCATGTAGGAAGCGAGTTGCGAATAATTTCGACCGGATTCACGTGGGTTAAATTGAGTTTCCGCTGGGGTGTTTTGATGAACCCATTGTTTCGCTGATGAGTCGTTTATTTCAAGCTGACTACGCACTTCAGCTGACTGGTTAAGGCTTGGTCGAAGCGAGTGGGGTGTCTCGAGGCTTGACGTAATCGGGGTAGTTTGAGCTTGAATTTGAGTAGCGATTGCCAACAGAATGGCTGCTGCGTGCATCATGCGTCGCATGGTAGGGTACCTGTAGAAAGTCGTCCGTGATTTGTTCGTTCAAAGACGAAAATGGGCGATGGCGAGGTACCCTAGTCCGTGGCAACGTCTAGCCACATTCACCGTGAGACTTAGTCGCGGCGGGTTTCGCACAATCGATCGCCCAAGATCGACACATGAAGATTGCACCCGATCTGCTGGCTGGCAAATTCTGTTTCCTTTTTTTGGTGCCCCATTCGAAATACGATTCGGGATGCAATGGTTCTATTGAACTTTGGGATCGATTTCATTTTGTTGGAATCGTTCGACAAAGATCGACAAACCCGCCAGTTTCACTCAAGGTTGAACATTTGACGGGTACCCACAATGGGTTGAATTGCATGGCAGAATACTCCTTCAGGAGACGGTTGCCGCAACACACCGCACCGGATACACCGAGTGGGCTCGAAACTACATGATGGAGTTCTAATGAATCGACTTAACTCTCAGTCAGTAAACCGAAGTGATTATGATTTACTGCTCACGCAAGCGGGAAATTGGCTGCCACTTCTGGCCTGTGGAGAGGGTGCCGAGTTGTTCTTTTTTACTCTCGATCTGGATCGCAAGCTTCGATATTTGAGCGAATCCGCTTGGTCGATCGGTAGGATACGCTCCGACCAATGGATGCATCAGTCTTTGCAGTCGTTTCTTACGGACCATTCCTGGAATGCGTCCATGGCAAACCCGGATTCTGACTTGGAGCCTGGAAAAGTCCACCGGATGAAGATTGAGGTTTGGGATTTCGAGCGCAGCCGAGTCAAACTCGAGACTTGGCGCAAGCTGATACTTTGGCAGGATGAACCGATTGGCATAGTAGGGATGGCAAGGCGTTTTCATGATCCCATCCCCTCGGAATCCGTCAATGGAACCATCGATCCCCTTAAAATTCGTCGCCAGCTGGAAACTTTGACGGATCGGGAAATCCAAGTCGTCGAATTGGTAGTTCAAGGTGAACTCAACAAGTCTATCGCCAAAAAGCTAGATATCGCGATGAGAACGGTGGAAGCTCGCCGGTCCAAAGCCATGGCCAAGTTAGGTTGCCTCAGACTTTCCGATTTGATTCGGTTTTGGATTTTGGCAAAAGAGACACCGCAATCGCTAGTGGAATCCTGACCAAACGTCGCCGAATTCGTGAGAATTCAGTGCATTCCTGAACTCTCACGAATTCAGTTACGACTTCCTATTGAGTTTGGTCGGTCGATGATGTTCAGGATTCCTCCAAACGACCTTGCATTCTGTGCGGATTTCGACAGAATACGGTTAATTGGAGAGGTGGCTGAGTGGTCGAAAGCACCGGATTGCTAATTCGGCGTAGGAAGAAATTCTTACCGCAGGTTCAAATCCTGTCCTCTCCGTTTGTTTTGTCAGGGGTTTTAAGCATCCTTGCTGAGCAAAATGGTGAATCCTAGCCGGGTCACTTACAAGTTTCTGTTGCCAACCAATCTTGGTTGGCCGGGGAATTGCTTACCCCTGAGCTGCAGTTGATGGTACTGAGTTCAGAGCCGTCGCCTACGGCTCAGGGGCAAACGAGTCACCAGAATCCTTCCGTTTCGTTCGCACGATTTCTGGATTGGAATACCGCTCGAAGCGGGCTGACATTACCATTTTGAAGTGTCTATTCGGGACGCTCCAAACTCCGTAATCCCCATCATCGAGAATCCACCATGGCCAAGAAAAAGAAATCTCCAACCAAGCCCAAAACGAAATCGACCGGACGTATCGTCATGCGGACCGGAGAAGCACTCGTTGAAGCCGAACCCGCTTGGTCCGCCGCCGAGCCCGAGATCGTCATCGGTGAACTCGACGGTCCCGTCGGTTACGCGATCGCTCAGTTGATCGGCAATCAAGTCAAAGGGCACACCAAGGTCTTTGCGATCCTCAATAGCGATGTGCAAGTGAAACCAACGACCGTCATGGTCAGTAAAGTGACCGTCAATAGTTCGCTCTACACCAACATCTTGATGGGAACGGTTCAAGCTGCCATCGCTCACGGCGTTCTGGACGCAGTTCGAGCTGGACATATTCCAAAAAACAAGGCCAACGATCTTGGAATCATCGTCTCGGTCTGGCTTGACCCGTCCATCGTGGACGTGGAATACGATCCAGAATTGCTTTTCAAAACAAACCGCGAAGCCACGACCAAGGCGATTGCCAAAGCCATGAACAACGAGCCGTCCATCGACTGGTTGCTCAAAAACCAAGAAACAACGCCGCACTTTTTCCATCAGCTCGCTCTCGACGGCAAGCTAAAATCGTAGGGCAAATCGTAGGACAGGCTGCCAGCCTGTCATGAAAGTACCACAACAGGCTGGCAGCCTGTTCTACGAAATCGCTTGCGGCTTCGGGGTCAACGATCGACGACAACTAGCCGGAGAACGAATTGAATTATTTACAAGCCGTTGCGGCTTACATTCTGTGGGGCATCTTCCCTCTGTATTGGAAACTGCTCCCATCGGTCAATTCATTCGAGATCATTTGTCATCGCATCGTCTGGTCGCTTCTGACTTTGCTGCTTTTCATCAGCTTGGGACGCCAATGGCCGCACGTTCGATTGGTGATGCGAGATCGCCGGAGGCTTGCGCTCTGCTTGGTCGCGGCCCTCTTGATCAGTATCAATTGGTTGGTGTTCATCTGGGCCGTTCAACACAACTACGTAATCGAAACAAGCCTTGGCTATTTCATCAACCCGATGCTAAACGTAGTCCTTGGAGTCTTGTTTTTCCGCGAAAGACTCCATCCAGTTCAGTGGGTTGCGGTTTCGATCGCAGGCCTGGGAGTGGCCGTCATGACGCTGCAGACTGGCAAGTTCCCCTTTATCGCAATTACCTTAGCCATTTCATTCGCCTTGTACGCTGCGGCCAAAAAAAAGACGACGATGCCGGCTGTGGCAGGCTTGGGTATGGAGACGGCTATCTTGACCCCGTTGACCTTGATTGCGCTAACCTATTTTTCCATTGTAAACTACATAAATCATGACATCGAGCCTCGAACCGTGACGACTTGGCTGCTTTTGATGTTGGGCGGCCCCATTACGACGCTCCCACTGGTGCTTTTCGCTGCGGCGGCCAAGCATGTGCCGATGGCCGCCATGGGTATGCTCCAGTACATAGCTCCTTCGCTACAATTCTTGTTTGGAGTATTCCTGTTTGGAGAAGAAGTCTCTCGCGGTCGGGCTTACGGTTTCGCACTAGTATGGTTGGCTTTAATCCTCTTCAGCGGTTTTGTGATTGCATCCTCTCGATCGACCAACGCTCGAAAAATCGAATGAACAACTAACCCTATTCTGGAAATTGGCAATACGAGCATGAGTACTGGATCGCTTTGGGAACGCATCTTTCGAAAAAAGAGCGTTGGGGAACTGCATCAAGAGTCCTTTGATCGAGAGACGGCGGGAACGTCTCTCGTGAAAAGTCTCAACTTGCTCGACTTGACCTGCTTTGGCATCGCGGCAGTGGTTGGCGCGGGCATCTTTACTACATTGGGAAAGGCCGCAGCCGATGGTGGTCCCGCTGTCAGCGTACTCTTTGTTTTGACTGCGGTCACATGCCTGTTCTCCGCGTTATGCTACTCGGAGTTTGCCTCGAGAATTCCCGTAAGTGGCAGCGCTTACACTTATTCGTATGCCGTCTTTGGTGAATTGATCGCTTGGTTAATCGGCTGGAATCTGTTGATGGAGTATGCCATTGGGAACAGCACCATCGCTTTTTCATGGTCGGACTATTTTTCCAACATCCTCGAAGGTCTGAAGATACCGCTGCCAGGCTGGCTCAGGACCGATTATTATTCGTGTTCCGAGGCCGCTGTTCAAGCCGCAGATACGCTTCGCAAACTAGAAGTGGATGCGGGGCTTCTGACCATTTGGGAAAACGCACCTCGAATTGCTGGCTTGAGAATGATTGTGGACCTGCCAGCTCTCATGATCAATCTGGTCATCACTTGTTTAGTCTACATCGGAATTCAAGAGTCAAAGCTAGCGAGCAACGCGATGGTCTTTTTGAAGCTTAGCGTTGTGCTTGGCGTTATCGTGATTGGCTCGTTCTATGTCACGCCATCCAATTGGATCCCCTTCGCACCGAATGGCGCCACCGGCGTTTTGCAAGGTATCGCGGCAGTTTTTTTTACCTATATCGGGTTTGATGCAATCTCGACGACCGCCGAGGAGTGCAAGAACCCAAAACGCGATCTTCCGCTTGCGACGTTGCTGACACTCGCTATTTGTACGGTGCTTTACGTCATCCTAGCTTTTGTCCTAACAGGCATGGTGAGTTATAAGGAACTCGATGTCGATGATCCACTCGCAATTGTCTTTACCAAACACAATTTGAATTGGCTATCTTGGATCGTCTCCTTGAGTGCGGTGGTAGCCGTGGCGAGTGTCTTCCTTGTTTTTCAACTTGGCCAACCACGCATTTTTATGAGCATGGCTCGCGATGGGCTGCTACCAAAACAATTCGCGAAAATCCACCCGAGGTTTAAAACACCATCGTTTGCAACCATCGTTACAGGGTTCGCGGTCGCGATTCCAACGTTGTTCCTGAATTCGCAAATCGTGATGGATCTGTGCTCAATCGGAACACTTTTTGCCTTCGTCTTGGTTTGTGGTGGCATTCTAGAACTCAATGCCATCGATCGGGCCGAAACCGATCGAAGTGGGAAACCAACGGTCCGATCGGGTTTTCGGGTTCCATACATCAACGGCCAATTCGTTGTACCTAGCTTGCTGGTCTTGTATTCGGTTTTCATGAAGTCGATGCCTCTTAACCACGACCTGACTCGCGATTGGTCTTGGGAGAAGTTCCCGTACTTTGTCTTTTTTGGAGTGTTCTTTGTTCTTTCGATGTTTACTTGGTTACGCCGTTGGTCGCTCATTCCGGTTTTGGGAGTGATTACAAATCTCTATTTGATAGCAGGTATTGGGCACCTCAATTGGCTGCGATTCGGTGTCTGGTGCTTGGTCGGCCTAGTCGTCTATTTTTTCTATGGATATCGCCACAGCCGTTTGGCTCATCGATGATGGACCTGTTCAAATGCGGTTGCTAATCGATGGTTACAATTTGATGTTCGAGAGCACCTCGGTCGAGCGTGGGCTGGATGGCAAAAATGCCTTGCGGGCCGCACGCGGACGAATGTTGCACTTGCTGGTCGATCTCATTGAGGAGTCGATGCGGGACAGGACCATGATCGTGTTCGATGCGAAAAAGGCCCCACCCGGACTGCCCGACAAATACGAATACCATGGCATCCAAATCGTCTTTGCACGCGATTGGGATTCGGCGGACGAATTGATTCAGACGGAGATACGACGGCATTCCGCCCCCAAAACCTTGACGGTCGTCTCCTCCGACCACGCCATCCATCGCAAAGCGTTGGCGCGCGGAGCGACCGTAATCGATAGCGACGTGTGGCTAGATAGAGAACTGGAAAACCGAGCACGCAGAGCTAGGCAAGGAGGCAATAGCCCCGAAGCAATCGAAAAACAGGAGACCGAGTCGAAAAACCGGCTGCTAAGCGAGGAAGAAAAGCAGAAGTGGCTTAAGGAATTCGGGGGTTGAATTTCAAGGTCACATCGGGCTTATTTTCCTACCGACAATTTCCCCACCATCCGCACCCGTATTCATTGGCCGTTTGGAGCTAGCCACGGTTGTCCGCTCTGCCACACCCAGAGGCTAACGCCGGGCTAACCATCAGGATTATCCAGCACCGATTGGAGTCGAGCCGCGAGAGATGTTGAAAACCTCAGCAGCCAACTTGCATTGACCAGTCCTACAGCTAGGAAGTCTTGTAAATGAACTTGGTCTTTCAAGCGAAACGAATTCAGCTTCATTCGGACGAGGTCCTCAAGTTCAACGATTCGCATGTTTTCTAGCATGCGAACAGAATCAATGGAGGGGGTGGGTGACTCATAGGTTGGCCGAACCTTCTCTCCTGCCCACAGCACGTGCACTCCTTGACTGGGCAAACCATCCGGCCCGTCTAAAAAGAGTGTGACGTTGCCTGCTTCTTCCTGAACAAAACCCTCAGTAGCCATAGCATCGACGGCCATCGAAAAATCCTCGCGACGCAACAGGATATCGACGTCCCGGGTATTGCGAACGGCCCCGGGATCAACCGTAGACACCCACGCCGCAACGGCGTTTCCTCCAATGATCGCGTACGGCACTTTGGCCTGTGCAAGACATCGGCTGGTTCTTTCCAATCGCTCACGAACCTTGAGTACGGCATTCATCATTCGGTCCAATAAATCGTGTTGATGCAAAGCAACCGCAGCGTCGAGTTCTTCCGAAGAAATGCCGCGAACGTTGGGCGAAACCATGGTGAAACATTCCATTTCGAATATCGGTCGGGACAATCGTCGGCGCAACCACGCAAGCACTGAACATTAGGCTTACCGCCATTGTATTCTAAAGTAAGCGGCAATTCAAAACTACCGTCGCTGGTTTGCGATTGACGAATCCATGGGAATGGTGACACTCGAGGCTAGTCACTCGGTGGCATGCTTGCGGTGTTTATGACTCTTGGGTGGAATGGTTGGCCAAGATCCCGTTTCCATCTCTATCTATCGATACGAACGATGCCACTTGAGAGCGTCTTGTTTTCCATTGCCCAAGGTTTCCTTTGGCCAGTTACGTTGCTGGTATTGGCGGCGTTCGCCTTTTCGCTCATGAGCCTCGGCGGTTTTGTGGTTGAATGGTACAAGCGAGCAAAAGCGCCAGGCAAACTTTTGATCCTTCCACTGGACCCCACCCGTTCCATCGAGTCACTCGAGTTGCTTATTCTAAGGGAGTTATAGGGATTGCGACTATGCAGTCGAATTGCTCCCATGCTCGGTCTGGTTGCGACAATGATTCCGATGGGACCCGCACTCATTTCAGCATCGTCGGGCGCTTCGCAGGGTGTGGCCCAAAATTTGGCTCCCGCCTTTGCTGCAGTCATTATCGCGCTTGTTTCGGCTTCCATCACATTCTGGATTCATACAGTTCGAAGACGTTGGCTGTTGACCGAGTTGCATCAACTGCTGGAACAACGATCATGAACCACCATCCCCCTACCAATGACATTTCGCCCCGTGTTCGGATGCGTCGTTCGTCCATTCTTGACGGTGACGACGAAGACCCCATGCTATCGACCATCAACCTCGTCGACGTCTTCCTCGTAGTGATAGGAGTTTTGCTAATCGTCGTGATTCAAGATCCATTGCGACCGTTCGTAGACGACAGCGTCACTATCATTCGCAACGAGGGAAAACCCAACATGGAGATCATTGTCAAAGAAGGACAAAAAATCACTAAATTTCAATCCGTGGGTGCTTCTGTCGAAGGCGACGGCGAAAAAGCCGGAACCGCCTACCGACTGAAAGATGGCAGCATGGTCTACGTCCCGGCCACAACAGAAGAATAACATGGAATACAAAACTCAAATCGCCCAAGCTACCGTAGCAACGATGCTATTCGTGCTTGGACTTTGGCAAATGCCAAGTGCCTGCGTTGCAGCTCAAAAAAACTCCGAAGCGAGAGTGGTCGTTCTTTCCACGTACTTAGTATCTCCAGCCAGGAATGCAAGGCTCGAACAAGCGGCCAAGGACGCAAACCTCAGCATCGCCATTCTTGCCGTAGAGCAATTGACTCCAGAAGAGCTTGAGCAAGCACTTCAAAACTGCCGAATGCTGTTGCTCGACACGCCACACATCAGTGTTGCCAAAAGCATTGCGGCTCGATTGGGAGAAACGATCATTCAATCGGCACCAAAATATGTCGTGATAGGCGAGTTTGGGCTCGTCGCAAAAAATGAGGCAACGGCGGTAGAGCCCCTCAAGTCGGAAGCCGGAGTCCCTGCAGCTTGGGCGCAGCGTCTACGCGAGTATTGGCGATTCGGTGGCGATGAAAATACGCGGCTGGCAATGCAAGCTCTCCAAGCCGATTTTTCCGAGGTAGGTTTGCCTCCAGCCATCTCCATGCCGCTTCAAGGTTACTACCATCCTCGTTGGCCCAAACTAGTGACCGATTCGACGGACGTGGTCAACAGACTGCAGGACGATCCATCCAAGCGAAACCCGCCCACCAACACCCTTGCAGCAAACGCGACCAAAACAACCTCAGGCGGTGTCGTTGCCATCGCGGTCAACAGCGCAGTCTTTACTTCCGACGATACGAACTGGCTAGACCACATGATTGAAGCCCTTGAAAAACGGGGCATGCAGGCCTTCGCCTTCTTTGGACCCAGGCAAAACGCCAACCTGTATTACGACATGACTCGGAATCCAAACGACCCCAATCGATCGATAGCCAGCGTGCTCATCAATGCGGCGCTGGTTTTCAAGCCGAACGAACGCAAAGCAGAGTTGGACCGAATCGGAATTCCTGTTTTGCAAACGCTCCCCTCGCTTGCGATGAATCAAGAGCAATGGCAAGCCAGCGCCGAAGGCTTAGCCTTGGCCGATATTTCCTATTACTACACTTCGAGTGAATTAGCGGGCATGATTGATCCGTTGCTGATATCCGCGCGAGACTCCAAGTCAGGTAGCCTGCAACCGATAGACGCTCAAATCGATGCTGTCGCAGCCAAAGCCGTTTCCTTATTTCAATTGCAACACTCGCCCCCGGCTGATCGCCAACTTGCCGTGATGGTTTACAACTACCCTCAAGGTGAGAACAACTTTGGTGCCTCGTTTCTTAACGTCCCAAAAAGCCTTCAAAATATTTTCTCTGCGTTGAAGAACTCAGGCTACGAAACCGATACGGTGGACGCAGACTCGGTTACTCTTCGGTTGAAACAGACGCTCCGTGCGTTTTACCGGCCCGATTCGATGAAGTCGCTGCTGGAACAGGATCTTGCGGCGACTTTTCCCTTGGCCAAGTACCGCACATGGTTTCGGCAACTTCCCCGTGAGACTCAAGAACGAATTGAAGCGTATTGGGGTCCGCCAGAAGCTTCGTCGTTTTCGAACCGAGAATTGCAGCCAAGTCAGACTGACGATGCCATGCAATTTGTTGTTCCTCGGGTTGTATTTGGGAGGGTGGTGGTAATGCCGCAACCACTGCGGCACCCAGTCAACGCGAGCGTCGATTCGGAAAAAAAGAAAATCCGAATTCAACATAAATCCACGGTTCCGCTGAGCCACCAGTACCTCGCCACCTATCTCTGGATTCGCAACGAGTGGCATGCTCATGCGGTAGTTCATCTTGGTACGCACGGAACGTTGGAATGGAGTCCGGGCAAGGAACGGGGGTTGGCGACGCTCGACGATCCCTATCTCGCCTTGGGCGATCTACTTAATATCTACCCATACATCATGGATAATCTAGGGGAAGCGATCACTGCCAAGCGCCGCGGTCGCGCAACCATTTTGAGCCATCTGACTCCGATGTTTTCACCTGCGGGGTTTCGGCCGGGATTACACGAAATGCATGATCTCATGCACGATTGGGAAACGGTCGCACCAGGGCCCGTTCGAAAAGAAGTGGAATCGCGATTGCTGGCCTATTTTGTAGAACACCAACTCCATCGAGACTTGAATTGGACGGAATCTGAAATTGCTTCCAACTTCGAGGGCTTCCTAGAACTCTTGCACCCGTATCTCGATGATATCGCGCAATCCGCTCAGCCTCAGGGGCTAGCGGCTTTCGGTGAAGTACCTAGTTCAGAGAGACGTTTCGGCATGATCATGCAAATGCTTCGCAAACCCATGATTGAAGCCCTGGGTGAAGACATTGATGAAGTCTTTCTGTTGGATGCCGAGAAAGTGATGAGGTCGCGTCCGGCACGTTGGCTTCAAGTTGCATTACAGGATTCTGTTGCAGCCAGCAAACTGGATCTCCGCAAGCAAGATGTGTTGGACAATTCGAGCAAGTCTTCGGTCCCAAACCGGGCGGAGGCCAAGGTCTTAGATCCTGACGTTTTGCTTTCGCTTGCGAAACGCGCACAACAACTCGAAATCTCCCTTTCGAGAAACGACGAGCTTGAAAGTCTGATGGCGGCTTTGAACGGACAACACATCGCTTCAAGCTATGGAGGAGATCCTGTACGTAATCCCGAGAGCCTACCTACCGGCAGAAATCTGTATGGCTTTGATCCTAGCCGAGTTCCAACCCGTCAAGCATGGGATATCGGCGTTGCGGCTTTTGACACATGGGTCAAGGAGTACAAGGAATCGCACGAGGGTAAGTGGCCTGAAAAAATTGCCTACTCGCTATGGGCAGGTGAGACCATGCGGCACCAGGGCATTATGGAGGCTCAAGTCCTCTTCGCGATGGGAATCAAACCGACTTGGGATGACAGCGGACGCGTCAACGGCCTAGAGACTCTTTCAAGCCACGATCTCGGGCGGCCGCGCGTGGATGTGCTCCTCAGCGTCACGGGTTCGTATCGAGATCAATTCCCATTGGTGATGCAGTGGATAGATCAAGCTGTTCAGCAAACGTCTAGGATGGAAGAAACGGAAAACTTTGTCGCTAGCCACACCAAGGTATTAGAGGAGTCTTTTCGATCGCAAGGTATGGCCGCGAGCGATGCGAAAAACTTCGCCACGGTTCGCGTTTTTTCGAATGAGGCTGGCGGATACGGAACTGGATTGAGTGATGCGACCTTAGCAACGGATGTTTGGCAGAATGATTCCAAGCAGGACGCGGCCCAAGAAATGTCACAGTTGTTTGTCCAACGGATGGGCCATGCGTTTGGGTCCGGTCTCAATGGCGTTGCGGCGGGCCAAGTATTTGCTGAGCACTTAAAGCAAGTAGATGCGGCAATACTGTCTCGGACTTCGCATACCTATGGTGTTCTCACCAGCGACGATCCATTCCAGTACCTCGGTGGCTTGTCCCTTGCGATAAGGGAGTTGACAGGAAAAGCACCCTCGCTGTTCGTTCAAAATTTGCGGGATGAAAGCGAAGTATCGACCGATCGCGCAAGTGTTTCGCTCGCCAAGGAAGTCAACTCTCGCTACCTGCATCCTCAGTGGATCAAAGCCCAGCAAGCAGAGGGATATAGCGGTACTTTACAGGTCCTCAAGTCCGTGCAGTTCCTTTGGGGATGGCAGGTAACTGCACCAGAGACCATTCGGCAAGATCAATGGCAATCGTTCCATGATGTCTACTTGCGGGACCAGTATGGTTTAGGAACACAAAAATGGATGCGAGAGAACAATGAGGCGGCACTGGCACAAATGCTAGAACGCATGCTGGATGCCGTCCGTTTGGACTATTGGCAACCGGATGCGGAAACGCGTCAAGAACTGGTTCGTACTTACCGCGAAGCTGCGGATCGCTCCAATCTCATTGAACGGAACATAGCAGTAACGCGATTCGCGGAAATGGAGGCAATCAAGTGGACGGCAGATGCGAAATCCAGTGACACTCTCACTCAAAGTATGCCCGAGTCCTCGGTATCCATGGAGGCATTCATTCCCTCACAGACGAAATTCGCTGCGGAGGATCCCCAATCTGCGACCCGTGTGTCCGGCCTCAAGTTGGAAGTCGCCCCTGAGAACAGGCTCAATTTCAACTTGGGATACCAATGGTTGCCGTGGGGAATCATTCCGTTGTTCCTCCTAATGGGTGCTTGGAGGGCCGCGCGACGTATTCGTTGATGTGTGAGTGATATCTCGATGGGCTTGCCAGCTACTTCCTAGGCGAACCGACTTTGCAAGGCTGCCAGCTTGTTGCTAATCCGCATGTTTTTCAAGTGCTTTTCAAGGCCTGCTAGCGGTACGATGGAAAAGTGGAGATTGACTTTTCTTGGCACGCAAACGATTATAATATCTTATGCAACCGCGACGCAAAGTATAGCTCGGCACTCCGTACCGAGTTCAACGGCACGGAGTGCCGTTCTACGCTGGTTGTACCCACCTGCTTCCGAGGATTTTCTCCGTGCGATATCGCTTTTCTCACTTCCTCACTATTTGCTTCATGCTAGGGTGGCTCACAGCATGGAACCCGATTGCATCCGCCGAAGAAAAAATCGATTTCAATCGCGATGTCTGCCCGATCTTGTCCGACAAGTGCCTCGCATGCCACGGGGCCGATGCCAAACATGTAGAAGGGGGCCTGCGTTTAGACCAATTCGACAGTGCGACTGCTAAGCTTGAGAGCGGGGATCGAGCCATCGTGCCAGGCAACCCCGAGGCCAGCGAGCTGATTCGGCGTATCCAATTGGCAAACGAAGATGATCTTCGGATGCCTCCTGTTCGTTCCCACAAAAACCTATCGGCAGCCGAAAAACAAACCCTGCAGAGTTGGATCGCCCAAGGAGCCGTGTACAAAAAGCACTGGGCCTTTGACGCTCCTGTCAGGCCAAACTTGCCCGTCTCGGAACGGAAGTGGGGCGTCAACGAGATCGATGCGTTCGTGCTTGCCAAACTCACTTCGGATGGACTTTCACCTTCGCAAGAAGCGGCACGCGAGACGCTCATTCGTCGTGCTTCCCTCGATCTGACAGGCCTGCCCCCGACGCTCGCGGAGGTCGAGTCGTTCGTGAACGATCCAAGTCCGACGCATAATGCTTTCGAAAAAGTCATCGACCGTTTGTTGGAATCCCCTCGCTACGCGGAACGCATGACCATGTGGTGGCTAGACGGCTCACGCTACGCCGATAGCAACGGCTTTCAATCGGACGACCAACGCTACATGCATGGCTGGCGAGATTGGGTGCTGAACGCCTTTCGCAATAACATGCCGTTCGACCAATTCACAATCGAGCAATTGGCCGGTGACTTGCTCCCCGACCCAACGCTCGATCAAAAGATCGCGACTGGCTTCAATCGCAACAATCGACAAAACAGCGAGGGGGGATTGATCGCAGAAGAATGGCGCATCGAAGGGGTCATCGATCGCGTTGAAGCTACGTCGGCCGTGTGGATGGCATTGACGATCGGCTGCGCGCGTTGCCATGATCACAAGTACGACCCTATCTCACAAAAAGAAATGTACCAGTTCTTTTCCTTCTTCAACAATGTCCCTGAAACCGGCGTTGCCTCCCCTGGCAATACTGCGCCGCTGGTTCGAATTCCACGTCCACAAGACGACGCTAAGGCTTCGGAACTCGAGGCCGCCATTGCTGCTGCGGAGAAAGCAAACCAAGAAGTAGAGGCCATGCTGATTCCAGCGGCAGAGTCTTGGGCAGCGGACGTCGGACCCAAGTTGCTGGAGCGAGGCAACTCTTGGCGAGTACTTGAAGGTGCACTATCCAGTAACGGTGGTTCGAAATTGACGAGGCAAGCTGACGGCAGTATCAAAGTCGGCGGCAAGTCACCGGCCAAGGATGTGTACTCCATCGCTATCTCTGCCTCGCAACCAAAAACAATCTCGGCGGTACAGTTAGAAGCCATTCCGCATGCGACCAACGCGGCCAGTGGCTTTGGTCGAAAAGGGAACGGCAACATCGTTTTGGGTGAATTCGAAGCCGAGCTTTCCGACTCGTCTACGCCAAAAAATGTGGTTGCATTGAAATTCGCAAAAGCGTTTGCCGATTACTCACAAGCCGACTGGAATATATCTTCTGCCATCGACGGTAATCCTGGCACCGGCTGGGCGCTTGACGGACTAGATCCCGCCAAGCAGATCGCGAGGCACGCCGTATTTGTCTTCACCGAACCTGTGAAGCTTGAGGCTGGTCAGACGTTGACGATTCGATTGAAACAAGAAGCCCTGGCCAACCACAACCTAGGCTTTTTCCGTTTGTCGTCCACGGACGAACCCAGCGTGAGTGAATCGGTAGCTGGTCCGTTGCCAGAATCGCTTGTGGCCGCTCTTTCGGTAAAGGCGGTGGAACGATCTGAGGCACAAAAGAAAGCGATTATTGATCACTTCCGTACGCTGGCAGAGAGCCCTGCGAGCAAGTCCGCGGGCAAGCTGGATGCCGCAAAAAAGGCCAAGGCGGATTACGAAAAGAATATACCAACGGTCATGGTCATGCAGGAGACGCCACAGCCTCGCGATTGCTTTGTGCTGGTCCGCGGTCAATACGACAAGCCTGGCGAAAAAGTGACCGCTGCTTTGCCATCGGCTTTGCCTCCATTGCCGTCAGGTGCCCCCAACAATCGACTAGGTGTAGCCAAATGGCTGGTCGATCCCTCGCATCCGCTCACCGCACGCGTCCAGGTCAATCGATACTGGGAGTTGTTATTCGGTGTTGGCATCGTCAAGTCGAGCGAGAACTTCGGGATGCAATCCCAATATCCAAGCCACCCGGATCTGCTCGATTGGCTGGCGACGGAGTACATCCGACTTGGTTGGGATACCAAAGCCATCCTAAAGACAATCCTGATGAGCGCGACCTATCGTCAATCGTCCGTAGTCTCCAGCGAGTCGAATGCCCGCGATCCCGAGAATCGTTTGCTAGGTCGCGGTCCAAGATTCCGGTTGCAGGCGGAATTGGTTCGTGACAACGCTTTGGCCATCAGCGGGTTGTTGGTAGAGAAATTAGGCGGCCCTCCCGTTCGACCCTATCAACCCGAAGGGATTTGGGACGAAATGAATGTCTATGGCAATCTGCGAAACTACAAACACGACAAAGACACTGGCCTCTATCGACGTAGCATGTACACGATTTGGAAGCGAACCAGCGCGCCGCCCAACATGCTGATCTTCGACATGCCTGGCCGCGAACTGTGTGTTGTTCGTCGATCTCGAACCAACACACCATTGCAAGCTCTGTCGCTGCTCAACGAAGTTACTTACGTCGAGGCGTCGCGCGCTTTAGCCGAGCGCATGCTAACTGAGGGTGGTAACACCCCCTCGGAACGTATTCGATTCGCTTTCCAATTGGCGACGGCACGTGCACCGACGGACCGTGAACTGAAAACGCTACAAACCGGCATGGAACGCAGGCTCGTTAGCTTTCAGGCCGATCCCGAATCAGCCAAAAATCTGTTGACTGTAGGTGAAAAGAAGCCTTTAGCGAACCTCGATCCGACTGAGCTTGCCGCATACACCATGACGGCCAGCGTGATTTTGAATTTAGACGAAACGGTTACCAAGGAATAGCATGAACCAACAAAATCAAATGCTACGTCTTCAAGACGCGCTGAATAGACGCTCGTTCCTGTCCAATAGCGCTGGCGGACTTGGGCTCGCAGCTTTGGCTGGGCTTGGAGCGGGCAATGCAATGGGCGACCTAAAAACGCGTGCGTCCGGAGGCCTAGCCGACCTACCGCACATGGCGGCTAAAGCAAAACGTGTGATCTATTTGTTCCAGTCCGGTGCTCCCTCGCAAATGGAGTTGTTCGACTACAAGCCGACACTCGAAAAGTACCGCGGCCAAAATTTGCCCGATAGCATTCGCAACGGACAACGCTTGACCGGTATGTCGTCCGGACAAGCGAACTTTCCAGTCGCTCCCTCGATCTTCAAGTTTACGAAGAAGGGCAAATGCGGCGCCGACTGGAGCGAGTTGATGCCACACACCGGCGAAATGGTCGACGAATTCGCTATCATCCGCACTATGTACACCGAAGCCATCAACCACGACCCAGCCATTACGTTCTTCCAAACAGGCAACCAACTGCCGGGCCGACCAAGCATTGGATCATGGCTGGCCTATGGACTCGGAAGCGAGAATCAAGACTTGCCCGCGTACGTTGTGTTGACGAGCAAAGGGACGGGACGCACCGACGACCAACCGCTTTATGATCGACTTTGGGGTAGTGGTTTCTTGCCAACCCAATACCAAGGGGTCAAATTCCGCAATGCGGGCGATCCAGTCCTTTATCTGTCGAACCCACCCGGCGTGGACCGCGATTTGCGTCGTTCGATGCTCGACGAAGTGCGTGACCTGAATGAACAAAAACTCGCCCAAGCTGGCGATCCGGAGATCGCGACTCGCATTGCCCAGTACGAAATGGCCTTTCGGATGCAAACCAGCGTGCCCGAGTTGGCCAATCTCAAGAATGAGCCGCAGCACGTTCTCGATCTTTATGGCCCTGAAGTCAACATGCCTGGCAAATACGCCGCCAATTGCTTGCTGGCCAGGCGATTGGCGGAACGTGGAGTTCGGTTCATCCAGTTGTTCCATATGGGTTGGGACCATCACGGGAACTTGCCCAACGCACTGAAAGGACAGTGCAAAGATACAGATCAACCCACGGCGGCGCTGATCCAGGACTTAAAGCAACACGGACTTCTTGACGACACGTTCATCGTATGGGGCGGTGAGTTTGGTCGGACGGTCTATACGCAAGGAGCCCTGACGGAGAACTACGGTCGAGATCACCACCCTCGATGCTTTAGCCTGTTCATGGCGGGGGGTGGCATCAAGCCGGGGGTCACGCACGGCGAAACGGACGACTACTGCTACAACATAGTTAGGGACGGCGTGCACGTTCGGGATCTGCATGCGACCATCTTGCACCAACTGGGAATCGACCACGAACGCTTCACGTATCCATTCAACGGTTTGGATGCAAAGCTGACCGGTGTTGAACCCACTCGAGTCGTGTCGGAGATCTTGGCGTAATGATGCTTCGCATCGTATTTCAAACGGCCTGTGTGCTGTTTGCGATTGGTCTGGTGTTTTTGAAATCGAGAACATTTCCGACGCGCATCGGGATGCGCCGCGTCCCCTTTTGCTTTCTTTGGAGTGCTTCGATTCATCGGAGCTTTTAGAACATCCTGCGTCCAGAATCGCTAAAACTCATTGGCAAAACTTCCAATTGTCTGGATCCAAGCATCAGCGTTCCAAGATCGGGACTCGAGGGTCAGATCACGGGATCACGGAACGGTGCCGGTAAGGTAATAAAATTAGTGGCAGGAATATTTTCCCGCTGCCGTCAAAGTCGTTGTTCTCACCCCCAGGCAGCCGAACGGCAGAGCAAAGTCAGGACCAAACTCGTTGCTATTCAAGAACGTAGGTTGGCCGTAGGCTGTGTAGGCTTAGCGTTCGCTTACGTTGCCGCTGCAAACACCTAGCCTAACGTTGTGGCTAGAAGCCAAGGGGCATGAAGAAAATCCTTAAAATTGTTCCGTCGCTTCTAGTTCACATCGCATCGCTTGGTCTGCCGCAATGATTTCGTGGACGGCCCACTTGGCGTCGTCGGCGGGCATGACGTACCTTGGGCCGTCGATGCAACGCAATTCGCTAGGATCAACTGAAATGGATGTTTCCATGTTGAATGCGTGTACCCACGGCTTGCTGCAGTCTTCCCAGAGAACGGTGGTTGGGTCGGGTGATGCAACCGCCGCAATAGTCAGTTTGTAGGAAATCAAGTCGTCGAGTTGGCGTGGGTTGGCTATGTCCCAAACGCATTGCGTTTGCTCGTGACCAGCCGTTAAACCAAACTCCCGTTCCAATCTCGACCTCTGTTCTTCTTCTTGGCAAAGGACTCGGATCAATGAGTTGTCGCTGAGCGACACTTGGAGGTGATCCTTGAGCTTGGAGATACTCCAACCCGTGACTGGTTCGATCCAATCGGGCACGATTTCAAAGGCGGGCAGGACGACAAATGTCCGCATGCACATACGAGGATGGGGAATCTTGAGATGAGGGGTCCAAATGCGTTGTTGGTCGTAGAGTAACAAATCAACGTCGATTCGCCTTGCTTCCCAACGCAACTGACGCTGTCGCCCGAGCGTGAACTCAATGGCCTTGATGGTCTCCCAGACCTCCCAAACGGACCGATCGGTTTGGATCGCAACGACTGCGTTTAGGAAATCGCCTTGGCCATTCGGACCTCCAACAGCAGGCGTTCGATAGAGTTGGCTCAGCACCAGATTGGCAGAACCGAAGGAGTCCGCTAGCAGGCGCTTTGCAGCGAGCATCGACTCACGAACGTTGCCGAGGTTTGCACCAAGACTGATCAGGGTTCTCGGCATCCGATCCCATTTCTACTGCATCTTGGTGGATTCTAGGCTATCGACGAACCAATTGACCTTCTTTTTTGTCCTATTGTACTTGCTGCAGTTTTTGCGGACGACCAGCTTATAGAAAGGAGGAATGGACTGACCCTCGTCTTTGTAAACAATTTTGTAAGTGTGCGAATCAACCGCGGAATACTCTCCTTCGAGCGACACAAAGGTCCACTTGGCTGGACTCTTGCGTTCTCTTATTTCTTTGTGCGACGCATCGTCAGTCAGTCGTTTCATGGCACGAACAGTCGGCGATTGCGCTTCGCCATTCATGTCCGGCATTGCCGAGGGAAAGCCGACGAGAAAGAAGACGTGATCCAGATCTCCTTTGGATAGGTTTTCGAGATACAATTCTGCGGTCCTGCAGGCTTGAGAAAGTTCGTACTTATTCTCGAGGGACCGGTAGATAAAACTAGATGAGGTCGCTGTGGACCCGATGACTACTGCCAAAAAGGCCAAGGCTTTGGAAAAAAAACCGATTTTGAATCGCTTCGATAAGAGCAGTGCCAATGCCCCCAGCACCACTCCGACCAAAGCCACCGGCATTACTTGAATGTACTGAATCGAAAAGAGCCCCACCAAAGCCAGAAAAAAACCAAACATGGCCATGACGGAAAAATTGGTTGGGTCACGCAATTCTTCGTTTTCTGCCGTAAAAAAATGTTCGCTCATGGGTACTTGAGTTGGGTTTGAAACATGCGAAGGAGATGGGTTCAGTAGAATAGCCGCTAACGCGATCTTCAACTAGCAACGATTGCAGCAGCATGACGGGCCTTACGCCTAAAACAGGCACCCGGTTCGACGAATCCGAACCGCTGGTCAGAACGTTGCTGAATTCGTGAGGATTTAGAATCGACCGGAATTCTCTCGAATTCAGGTACCTTATATTGATACTTCCGCTTGAATTCCACCAAGGCATGACTGAATCATGGCTTCACAACGCACAAAACGATCAAAATGTGCGTTTTTGTTGGCTTGAAGTCTTCTTGCTCGTTGATAAAAGCGAAAGGAGTGCCCATACTGGAGATTCTGTGGCGGTTTTCCGTCACGCGTCCGTCATCGAATTGATTAATGCACTCCTTGTTGTCTATGATCCCCTCCAGTCACTTGAACGGATCGATCGTTCGGCGAGTCAAACTCCGCGAGCTTATTCGCGAGCATGGCTTCGTATCGATACCCGATTTAAAGGATGCGATGGATGTCAGCGAATCCACGATTCGTCGTGATTTGGAAGCGCTTGAGGACCTTGGCGAGGCCAAAAGAACGCACGGAGGCGTTTTCTCGACTGGCCCGACGACTGCAGTGAAGCAGTTTGAAACCAAGAAGAATCCGGGGCAATGGGAAAAGAAACGGAGTATCGCGGTTGCGGCCGCCAGCCTGATCGACGACCACGACACGCTTCTGTTGGATGGCGGTAGTACGACTTATGAACTTGCTAGGCAACTTATCGGACGTCCGCTGCAGATCGTGACCAACTCTTTGCCTGTCGCCAATCTATTTTCGTCGTGCGATTCGGTCGACTTGGTTCTGCTGGGTGGTGCGCTCCATCATCGGACAGGCGTAACTTTGGGCAATTTTGCCAATCAGATGCTCCAATCGATCAACGTGCAAAAGGCATTCCTGAGCGTTGCCGGAATAAACGCTAGAGGCTTTTACAATAGCAATATGCTTTTGGTCGAAACCGAGCGGGCGATGATGCAATGTGCTGATCGGACAATTATCGTAGCGGACAGCTCCAAATTTGGGCGTTGCAGTTTAGCTCGCTTGTGTGAATGGTCTGATGTCCACACTCTCGTGGCGGACGACGAATTGAACGAACCATGGCGAACGCGAGTCGATGAATCCAATGTCCAGTTGATTCTTGCAAGCTCGGCGGCGGCGTCCCAACAGGAGGATGCGTCCGAGTGCGCACCCGAAAACCAAACTTCAACCAGTGAATTACCATCGTGAGTACAGCACTTCAGAACCTTGATCCGCAGATGTTAGAGTCGTTGGTGCGTGCCGCCGTGCAGCGCGCGTTGCTTGGGGGTATGTCTAGCGTGGGATCTGCGGTCGACAGCAGCAAGCCGAATTTGGTGGTCAGCATTTCCGCGAGGCACATCCATCTTACCGACGAGCATGTCGAAAAGCTCTTTGGGCTCGGGAAAAAACTGACGCCGGAAAAGGGACTCTATCAAGACGGCTTTTTTGCAGCCGCCGAAACCGTCATGATCGTTGGTCCGCGTCGACGCATGTTGCCCAACGTGCGCGTTCTCGGCCCGACTCGCAAAGCCAGCCAAGTGGAATTGGCGTACACGGACGCTATTTCGCTCGGCATTGATGCGCCGGTTCGACACAGCGGTGACATAGCTGGAACACCTGGTTGTGTTCTGGTTGGGCCCGCAGGCGCGGTTGAATTAAATCAGGGGGTGATTCGAGCGGCTCGCCATGTTCACATGGGGCCACGCGATACCGCTTTTTACGGAGTCAAAAACGGCGACTTCATGTCGCTGAGCGTCAAGTCGCATCAGTGCTCCGTGCTATTCGAAGATCTGCTCGTGCGCGAGGACGCACACGCCAAGCTCGAAGTGCATATCGATACCGACGAGGGGAACGCCTGCGATTTAGATCGAGCCACGTCGATAGAGCTCAAAAAACAACAACCTTGTAAGTGCAGCGATCATTAATCTCGCCGCAAACTAACGATGATTCTGGGTTGCGGTCCGTCTCCGCAACTCTGTCCGAACCACGAGTTTTAACTACTTAGTTTCCTTCCATTTTGGAGAAAGTTTTTATGGCAAAAGTGAATGAAGCGCTCGGCATGATCGAGACAAAAGGCTTTATCGCCTTGATCGAAGCAGTCGATGCGATGATGAAGGCCGCGAACGTCAAGTTCCTCGGCTGGGACAAGGTCGGCAGCGGATTGGTTTCCGCGTTCGTCAGCGGCGATGTCGCAGCCGTCAAGGCAGCTACCGATGCTGGTGCCGCTGCGGCGGGACGGATCGGCCAAGTCATGAGCGTTCAAGTGATCGCACGACCGCACGACGATCTTTACAAAGTACTCAAAATCAATGCACCTTCGGCTTCGGCTGAGTAGTGCTGGCACAATAAAAAATCCTGCCTACGGCGGGATCTCCTTACAAAGACCCAATAAATACAAGAGTTTAAGCAACATGCAACACGCAATTGGAATGATTGAAACCAAGGGCCTTTTGGCCTTGATCGAAGCTACCGACGCGATGGCCAAAGCAGCCAACGTCGAAATCGTAAAGCGAGTCGATATCGGCGGCGCTTATGTAACCACTATGGTCAGCGGCGATGTTGGCAGCGTACGAGCTGCCGTCGAAGCAGGCGCTGCGGCCGCATCCCAGGTGGGTGAGTTGGTTAGCAGCCACATTATCCCTCGCCCTGCCGAAGGCCTCGTGGCCGCGTTCTTCAAGTAATCGTTCGTAAAGGAGTGACAGACAAGCCATGAAGGTTCTCGTTGCCAACTTAGGCTCAACCAGTTTCAAATACCGATTGTTCGATATGACCAACGAGCACCAGCTCGCCCGTGGTGGTGTCGAACGCATCGGTTCACCCGAGAGTCGCTGTTTCGTAGAAATCGGCGAGTATCGCGGTGAGTTGACTCAGTCGGTGCCAAACCATGGTACTGCGGTCGGAGCATGCATCTCCCAGTTGACGCATCCAACCCACGGTTGTTTGCTAGACGCATCGGAGATCAGCGCCATCGGCTTCAAAGCGGTGCACGGCGGACGTCTGTCCGGAGTGCAACGGATTGATGACAAGGTTTTGGCCGCGATGGACGAAATGAATTCGGTCGCTCCGGCACACAACCCGCCTTACATGGCGGCGATGAAACAGCTTGCGAGCATGTCGTCGAGTATCCCGTTGGTAGCCGCCTTCGAGACAGATTTTCATCAGTCGATTCCTGAGGCTTGGAAACGCTATGCCATTCCGGCGAGCATTGCCAACGCTCTACCGATTCGGCGATGGGGATTCCACGGTGCGTCACACCGGTTCATTGGATGGCGAACGGCTCAATTGTTGGGTCGCTCCGATGCAAGGATTATTTCATGCCATCTTGGTGGCAGTTCGTCCTTGTGCGCCATTCGCGATGGAAAAAGCATGGCGACCACGATGGGAATGAGTCCTCAAACCGGTCTGCCTCAAAACAACCGCGTTGGTGACTTGGACCCTTACTGTTTGCCACTGATGATGGAACACACTGGGCTGACGCTTGAGCGTTTACTTCACCTGCTTTCAACGCAAGCGGGCTTGCTCGGTCTGTCGAACGGACTGTCGGGCGATGTTCGCGATTTGGAGAAAGCGTCCGAAGCTGGCAATAGCGATGCGAAACTGGCACTCAACGTGTACGTAGCGGACATTCGTCGTCAGATGGGTGGCATGCTTATGGCGTTGGGCGGTGTTGATGCCATCGTGTTCACCGGAGGCATTGGCGAAAATGGAGTAGGCATTCGTCGAGCCGTTTGCGAGGGGCTTGAAGATCTAAGTATCGGATTGTCAGCCACTAGCAATGCCAGCGGTCCAACCGAGCGTCGTATTGACGACTCCCATGGCAAGATCCAGATTTGGATCGTGCCTACGAATGAAGAATTGATTGTGGCCCGCCAAACGGTGGCTGCGATCCAGAGTTAAGAACCGCACGTTGAGTCAACCCAAGAGACAAAACTATGTTCGTTGCGAAAGTCACAGGAGCTGTTGTCTCCACGCAAAAGGTGGAAACGATGGTCGGCCAAAAGCTGCTCGTCGTCGAACCCTTTCGTTTGGAGCCAAGCAATCGTTCTGAGTTGGTGTCAACCGGCCGAACGTTTATTGCGGTCGACACTCTCGGTGCTGGAGTCGGCGACATGGTCCTCATCACGCAAGGAAGCAGCGCTCGATTCACACCGGAAACCAGCAAGCTGCCAGTCGACTGTGTCATCATTGGCATCGTCGACACCGTCCATATCGAAAAAAACAACGTCTACAAACGTCAATAAGAACGTCGCAAAACACCTATGCAAATCAACGAAAATCTTATTCGCTCTGTTGTGGAACAGGTCCTGAGCGAAGTGCGAAACAAGCAATCTTCCGAGGGCTCACCGTCCGCTTCGACCGGCTCATCGAGCGCCATGGGCCGACACGGGCTGTTTAACAACGTCGATGACGCGGTTCGTGCCGCCCGTACGGCCTTTGAACAACTTCGGGAACGCACCATTGCCGATCGACGCCGGATCATCGATCATATTCGACGCATCTCGATCGACAACTGTGTTGAACTCGGCACGATGGAGATGGAGGAGACGAAGGTCGGACGCCTGGATCACAAAATCGCCAAGCTCAAGACTCTCGGCGAAAAAACCCCAGGGGTTGAGTTCCTGAAAACTGAGTGTTTCAGCGGCGACTATGGTCTAGCTGTAATCGAACACGCACCGTTCGGAGTCATCGGCGCGATCACGCCAGTGACGCATTCGTTGCCCACCATTACCGGTAACGCAGTCAGCATGATCGCGGGCGGCAACTCGCTCGTAGTCAACCCGCACCCAAGTGGCAAGAAAGTCGCGGCCGAAGGGGTTCGCCGATTCAATCAAGCGATCCATGCAGACCTTGGCATCGACAATCTCATTTCCCTCATCTGCGAGCCCACTCTAGAGACAGCCCAACAACTCTTCAAGCATCGCAGTATCGCGTTGATCTGCGTGACGGGTGGACCTGCAGTCGCCCGGGCTGCTCTCAATAGCGGCAAGCGTGCGGTCGTCGCGGGTCCAGGCAATCCACCAGTGGTCGTGGATGAAACCGCCGATCTCGACTTGGCTGCCAGATGCATCATCCAAGGAGCCGCCTACGACAATAATCTGCTGTGCATCGCTGAGAAAGAAGTCTTCGTCGTAGGAAGTGTTTTCGATGCAATGATGTCCGCCATGGAGCGGGCAGGTGCAGTCCGACTGTCTGCAACAGAGGTTGATCGACTTACGCTGGCAGCCATGCAGTTGGTCGGCGAAGGTACGGACAAGCATTACGCACCACGAAAAGAGCTTTTGGGCCAAGATGCGATCAAGTTGGCTGCAGCCGCTGGCCGCTCGATCGATCCGAAGGTCGAGTTGCTTTTTGGCGAAACCAATTCGGATCATCCGTTTGTTCACACGGAGCAAATGATGCCGTTCGTGCCATTCGTTCGATGTCGAGATTTTGATGAAGCGGTTCGATTGGCTCAGCAAGCCGAACATGGCTATCGCCACACCAGCATCATCCATTCACGCAATGTCCGCAACATGACCAAGATGGGTCGCATCATGGACACGACGTTATTTGTGAAAAATGGTCCATGCATGGCATCCCTCGGGTTAGGCGGTGAAGGCTATCTGTCGTTCTCCATCGCCGGTCCAACAGGCGAAGGAGTGACGACACCATTGACCTTTACGCGAGAACGGCGTTGTTCCTTGATCGAAGACTTGCACGTGCTGGGGGGAACCAGCAACCTTTCGTCCTAGTGACCACCGAACGTAGTCCGACAAAACACTTTAGAGTCCAGCAACATGCAATCCGCACTTGTACTCGGAAACGCGACCTCCACCGTCAAACATCCAAGCTTGGACAACCTCAAGCTATTGGTATGCCAGCCGATGCAGGCGGATGGAAAGTCTCCTGATGGTCCACCGTTGATTGCCGTCGATCATCTTGGTGCCGGTCAAGGCGAAACGGTCATGCTCACCAGCGATGGCGGTGCAGTACGAGAAACCTTCGGAGTCGAGAACAGCCCAATTCGCTGGTCCGTCCTGGGCCTAATCGATTCCCTAAAATAACTCAACCCTCAACCCTCAACTCAACCATCACTACCACTGCCGCAGAAATCGAAAGTATCGTTCGTCGGGTGCTCGCCACCTTGACTAGTAGCGCTACGACTGTGACTGGTGTGGTGCCGCGACCGGGAACATTGAGTCTTTTGGATAGAGTAGTAAGCCTTCAATCCTTGAAGAACCGGCTATCAGGTATTCAACTGGTGGAAATCGAGCCTTCGGCCGTTTTGACGCCCGCCGCTCGCGACTACTGCAAAGAATTTAAGGTCGAAATTGTTCGAGGCTCGTCAGTGGCTCGATCAACGAATGCAGTCGGTGAGTCCAGCTTGGCAACGCATGGGCAGCCACAACGCTTGCTCCTGGCTGGCAGCACCCCGTGGATTGCTTCCATGGAAAAGCAGCTTTGTTCTAAGCAAGCCAAGGTTTGCGAAATGACCACCGACGATGCCACTGCCTTGCGAACGATTGCCGATGGCATTCGAAACGGTCATCAAGCGGGCGTGGTGATCGTCAACGCACCTTACGCTACCTGTTGGCAAGCGGCTCGAGATGATCGACTGCGACCTGCAGTCGTATCGAGTTGGCCGGAACTCAATGGCGTTCTGCAAGAAGTTCCAGTCAATGTATTGATTTTGTCGGCTAAGACGTGGAACGTCCCATCGGCTTGCAATGTTGCAAGACGCTTTTTCCAACACTTGCACAACCAATCTTGATCGAAAGCGAATCGAACGATGCAACTCTATCAAGTGAATGGAACCGTGACGCTTAGCCGTGCTCATCCAAGTTTCCTAGGAGCATCGCTCAAAACCGCGGAAGCTTACGGTGAAACTTTGATTGGCAAGAAACCCAAAGATCCAGACCTGGTCGTTGTTTGGGACGACCTAGGTGCAGCGTACGGTTCGATCATCGCCGTCAGCGATGGTGCCGAAGCGGCGCAACCGTTCCGACCAAGCCAGAAACCAGTCGACGCGTACAACGCGGCCATCATAGACGAACTCAACGTGAAGCCTACGTAATTTGCTTCTCACATAAACGATCATCCAACTAACAGACTTTTAACTACCAGAGAACCAGCTCACATGAATGCACACAAAATCAAACAAGACATTTGCGAAATGGGCCGCCGGCTCTACAACAAAGGTTTTGCCGCAGCCAATGACGGTAATATCACTGTTCGGATTGGTGAAAACGAAGTTCTTTGCACGCCAACCATGCACAGCAAGGGCTTTTTGAAAACTGAAGATATTTGCACGATGGACATGACGGGCAAGCAGACGTCAGGGATCAAGAAGCGATCCAGCGAAGCGTTGTTGCATCTAGAGATCTACAAGAAGCGATTGGATATCAAAAGCGTCGTTCACTGTCATCCACCCCATGCGACAGCCTTCGCCGTCGCCCGCGAGCCGATTCCGCAATGCGTTTTGCCCGAGGTCGAAGTGTTCCTTGGCGACGTTCCAATCACTCGCTATGAGACACCGGGTGGTAAGGCTTTCGCGGAAACGATTCTTCCGTTTGTCGAGAAGACGAATGTTATTATCTTGGCGAACCACGGAACGGTCAGTTATGGAATAGACGTCGAACAAGCCTATTGGTGGACAGAGATTCTCGATGCGTATTGCCGTATCTTGATGTTAGCTCGTCAATTGGGCAACGTTTCTTACTTCAGCGAAAAAGAAGAACGGGAGCTGCTCACGCTAAAACAGCAGTGGGGCTGGTCCGATCCTCGCAATACGGATGAGTACAAGAACTGCGATGTTTGTGCCAACGACATTTTCCGCAATTCTTGGAAAGAGTCAGGGGTTCAGCGTCGAGCGTTTCCAGCCCCACCCGCGATGCCAGCGGCTTTGAATGCAAACAAAGTGGAACAGGCAGTGAATCAATCGATGGCGGGCATCGCTCCGGTACTCAAGGCAAACAGTTCCCAAACGTCTGGAAACGGGTTAGCGGGTATCGATCAAGAGGAGTTGGTCAAGCTGATCACAGCGCAAGTCATGAAGCAACTTGCTCAATAGTTCGGTCCCTCCCTGAATTCTCTCGAATTCAGCTACGACAGTCATTCCATTCAAAAAAACTCAGGATAGCAAACAACATGAAGGTCAGTATTATCGGCGGTGGTGGGCTAGTAGGCTCCTGTGCAGGTTTTGCCTTGCAATGCGGTGGAATTGTGCGAGAGATTGCGCTGCTTGACTTAAACGCAAACTTAGCCGCAGGCCAGGCACTCGACATCATGCATGGTGGTCCAAGTGTTGCCGATCAGCGCATTTCGTCGGGCGGGTACGAGCACATACCTACTTCGGACATCATTTGCATCACGGCGGGACTGCGGCGCAAGCCTGAAGAATCTCGGCTAGACTTGATCAATCGCAATACTGATTTATTCGTCGGTATCCTAGATGAAGTCAAGAAAGCCGGCCCGAAGTCCACTGCTATTGTTTTGGTGGTGTCGAATCCAGTCGATATCTTGACCTTCGTGGCTGCCAAGAAACTAGGGCTTCCGGCGACTCAGATACTCGGCCTCGGCACACAACTGGACACGATTCGATTTTGCTCTTTGATCGCCGAGCAATTAGGGACGGCGCCGACTCAAACACATGGATTGATTTTGGGTGAGCACGGAGACAGCATGATTCCGGTTTGGTCGAGCGCTACCGTTGGTTCGTTGGCGTTGGAAAAATATCCAGGCTGGAACAACTCCTTGGCTGAAAAGATCTTCACGCGTACGAAACAATCGGGCGCCGAGTGTTTGTCTAAGAAGGGGGGAGCTGGCTTTGCTGTCGGGATCGCGATCCGCGACGTGATTCATGCTATTGCTTTGGACCAACAACGCATCCTGCCGGTGAGCACCGTTCAAGACGGCGCATGTTACGGTATTCGCGACGTTGCGGTCTCGGTACCGACGGTGGTAGGTCGTGCAGGAGCCGTGCAACGTATCGAAATCGATCTCTGGCCAAAGGAACTGCAAGGGCTCAAATCCAGCGCTGCTGCGATCAAGCCGACACTGGACGCCGTGTTGAAACGCATCGGTGGTTAGGCTCGAGTACGAGTCGCCTACACGAGCGGCGGATATGCGTTTACCGGGAGGGCGAGGCCACCCCAGCAAACATGTTCATATCGACTTTTCCCAACCAATTCATTGACCGGTAGGGTGGGGCTCCTGCCGAACCATTGCGACGCCAGCTCGGCAGGAGCCTCGCTCTCCCACATGAAGACTGGGCAGTTAGATTTCGATCTGCCGCTCGCCTTACGGGTCGCGTCCGATGATGACCAAGCACATGTCGTCTTCTTGGTCGCAGCCCACAATGTGCTTTGTGACTCGATCGATAATTTCGTTTCCGGCACGTTGTATGTCTCCCGCACAGGCGGCCACTTGCTGTCGCACTCGATCAATTGAGAACTGAGCTCCCTGGGCATTCGGAGCTTCAAAGATCCCGTCGGTGTACAACGTCATCGATTCCCCAGGCTGGATATCCAGTTCGAAGGATTCAAATTCCAGATCGGCCATAATTCCCAATGGAGGGCCGCCCACGTCGGCACCGGGTTCCTGGATAGACTTGTCTTGCATGAGCATGATTGGCGGCATGTGGCCAGCGATGACTATCGTCGCTTTATGAGCGACGTAATCCAAAACAATAACCGCCATCGTGATAAACTTTTCGACCCCCAAGGAAGTAATTCGTTCGTTGAGTGTCGCGAGGGCCAGTCGCGAATCCGGGATGGTGGCAAAGGCAAACCGCCATTCGGCAGATAGCTTGGCCATGAACATGGCCGCTGCAACGCCGTGGCCAACGACGTCGGCAATGACGATAGCAATGCGATTGTTATCTAGCTGGATATAGTCAAAATAGTCGCCGCCGATTTGTTGCGCAGGATTGTAATACTGAAAGAACGAGTAGCCAGGTATCTTTGGAGCGGCCTTGGGTAGGAAAGCCAACTGCACTTGGCTCGCAAGTTCCAGATCTTGCTCGACCAATCGCTGCTGGACCATTTGTTCATGCAGTTGGGCGTTTTCGATTGCAATACCAGCTTGATTTGCAATACCCGCAAGGATCTCAAGATCCTTGCTTTCGAACCCACCTTTTTGTTGGATGGTATCGATTTGGATCGCTCCGATCGGTTCTCCTTCGCTATTGAGAAGCGGTGCGACGATCATGGATCGAATGCGAAAATCGGCCACGCTCTGGCTCAACTCAAAGCGAGCATCGCTACCGGCATCCAGCGAAATAATGGCCTCCTTGGTTTGCATGACTTCACGGAGCACCGTCTTGGAGACGCGTACCATTTCTTCTTGGTCAGGTCTGCGGGTCTTGACCCATCTTGGCTTCAATTGACCTTCCGCGTCGTTGAGGACAATAAAGCCTCGATCCGCTTGAATGAAGATCGTGAACAACGTATCCAGGACTTTTGGCAAAACATGATCGAGCGTTACGGCTCGTCCAAGGTTCTTCATAATCTCGAGAATGGCGGCCAGTTTGGCTTCCGGTGACGCAGTCAATTGCAGACCATATTGGCTACCGCGAACATCTAATTTCGCGGTCACCGATCGGGACGAGGAACTACTGTCGCCATCATCGACGATCATGATCCCCAACGCCGAACCTTCACCGGAGGGATTGACCGTCAAGGCAGAGGATTCAACCTCCTCGTGAAAGTTCAATTCAATATCGCAAATCCGAATGGTGTCCCCTTCCAGGAGTTTGGTCGATTCATTGATGAGTCGACCATTTACGAAAGTGCCATTGCGGCTTTTGAGATCTTCCAAAACGAATCCGGGGCCGTTCTTGGAGATTCGCGCGTGCTGCCGCGAAACCGAACCGCTTTCGAGAACGATATCGCATTCAGGATGCCGCCCCATAACGTACTGGCTGTTTTCCAACGGATATCGACGCCCCATTGCAGGGCCTGTAATTGCATCCAGATATGGCATGTTGCAAATCGGTACTCTTTTAAAGTAGAATTGTGTTTCCGATATGATACCCCGTTCACCGGAATTTCGGTAATTGACTGCAAGAATTGTCCACGACAATTTGCCTGGAACAACTTCGATCGAGAACTGCGTCCATAAAAAAACCGAGGAGAGGAATCGCTTTCGCGAAACCTCTCCTCGGCAGCCTCTTCCCCTCTCAACCCCACACACACTACCAAAAAAGCTGAGAGGAGAATCTTCCTACAATTCCAACTATATTTTCGCCCGTGGAGCCTTAGTTCGCACGCTGCTCGTATCCGAATCCTTGTTAATCGCCGGAACTGGGTCGACTGGCTTTTCGTCTTCAGCGGTCACGGGTACAGCCTTGAACTCTCCCGGCATTGCGGTTTTTGCCTCCAGTTCCACCGACCTGATAAACTCAAGGGCATTGATATACTGGTCCGAAGTCATATTTCCAATATTTTCACGAAGTAAACCAGTTAACGCATTGCAGAGTTGATAAACCTCGCGGTGGGTCGTGCTGCCATCTCCAGTGTTGGAGGAGTCGCGAGTTTTGAAGACTTGGTCAATCCGATCCTTCACGGGGGCAAACTGTTCCTGGCGCAGAATATGCGGCCATGTCAGCTTTCCATGTTGCGAATCAAACTCTTGCGCCGACAATCGTTTTGGCGAATAGTACTCTATGAATTTTTTCCTGGCCTCGCCCACGAAAGCTCTCGGAGCGTACTTTTGCATGTACTCGTCCCGGATCGCCCTCCGTTCGTAGTAGGACTTGGTCACGGCAACACTGTTTTCAATCGCACGCTTGTACGCTTCGGCGTAGTTGACCGCAGCCAGACTATCAAAATAAACCGTTTGACCTATCGAGCTGATGACAGCCGACTGACCTCGAAGGGCTCCTTCCACAAGGGTGCTGGAGTGACCCGTGTAAGACCAATTTGAAACGGGTTGAGCGATGGCTGGCCCCTGGGCGCGAACTTGATCCACCATTGCAACTCCAGAAAACACCGAAGCTGCTAAGACAATCTTCTGAATTTTGCTTCCGATAAGTGTCTTCATCTTCATCTTCTCCACGAATTCAATTGGCC
>JANMLD010000140.1:0-1603 GCA_031372345.1 Pirellula sp. | reverse complement strand
GGAAACGCGGTGAAACAAACCGACGCCAAGAACAAATACACTCTCATCTCGTTCGATTCTCGCAACCGTCGCAAATCGACGACCGACCGAATCTCGGCTCCAACGACGTTTACGTATCTAGCCACAGGCCAGCTCGCTTCGCTAACCGATGCTGAGAGTCAAACCACTGCTTATACCTATGATGTTCGCGGTTCGAAACTCACGGAGCAATACCCGGACCACTCCTCAGGTTCGACGGTTGGTCAACCTGGCTACGGCATTGTGACGTTCGTTTACGATAAAGCTGGACGAGTCTTACGCAAACAAGATCAAGCGGGTGACACGTGCACTTACAATTACGATTTGGCTGGCCGAATGACGCAGCGGGACTACCGCTCGGTCGCCAATAGTCCATCTGGAACGATCGCCGATAGCGACATCTTCACCTTCGACCGCAGCGGGAGAATGCTAACTGCCATCTCAGGTCGTTACAACAACACAGTCGGCTACGCGTTCGACCCAGTTGGTCGCAAAGCTTCTGAGTCGCTCACGATTGCAAGCCAGACCTACACGGTTGGCAGCGAATTCAATGCTCGAAACGAGCTCGTGAAATACACTTATCCTGATAGTTCCATTGCAAACCGAGCCTACAATGCTCGGGGTGGCTTAAGCGAGTTGAAACTGGACAGTTCGGTGGTCGACACGCGCAGTTATGACGACGGAGGACGCATGACGAGCGAGGTTCTTGGTAATGGCATCACCGAAACACGCAGCTACCGAAATGACAATTTGCTTTCGGGAATCAGCTATTCGAACACGAATATTGGCAACCTGGGTTATTCGTGGGATGCGAACAAGAACAAGACAGCCGAAACGATCGGTGGAGTCATGAGTGGCTACGGCTTCACCTCGTCCGGAACTGCTTATGATGACGAAGACCGACTCACTGGCTATCAGCGAGCCGCGACAAGTGGCTCAGCCCTTCTTGCTCAATCCTGGGCGCTAACATCCGTCGGAGACTGGTCGAGTGTCACCACCAATGGGACGGCAGTCACTCGGACGCATGGTCCAACTCACGAGCTCCTAACCTCAGGTGGCCAGAGCGTCACGACAGACGTGAAAGGAAATCAAACTCTTCTTCCCTCCAGCCTCACGTCTCAAGCCTCAAGCCTGTCCCTCACGTGGGACTACGACAACAAGCTGAAATCATCGGACATCGACAACAATGGATCAGCCGATGTGACTTTTGAATACGATGCACTTGGCAGACGGGTTGCGAGAACGGAGGGGTCTACAGCCGTCGTCTACTTCCAAGCGGATCAGCAGACGATTGCAGACTACCCGCGTGGTGGAGCAGCATCAACAGCCACCTATCGCTACGTGTTCGCCAGCTACATTGACGAACCAGTTGTGCGAAAGACAACCGGCAGTAGCGGAACGGTCCTTTATTTTCACCGCAACCAACAATACTCGATCCTCGCCTTAACCGATTCCAGTGGCAACGTAAGCGAACGCTACGCATACACAGCCTACGGCCAGCCAACCTTCTTGAACGCTTCAGCAACGGTGCAAACGAGTTCCGCGGCAGGCAATCGATACACTTACACATCTCGTGAATGGGACG
>JANMLD010000134.1:0-5892 GCA_031372345.1 Pirellula sp. | reverse complement strand
CCTGAACGAATCGGATTGGGTTGAAGTGGCCTTGGTTGCTTACTGAGTGGATGGCCCTGGAAACCAAGGCCATCTTTTATTCTTGACTTGTCAGAATCATGACATAGGTTTCATTCATGCTTGAGAAAATCCGCAATCAACTAATAGCCCTACGTCAAACTCCAGAGCCCGAAGAATCCACGTTTGAGGAGGCTTCCTACCTCCTCAAAGGTGCAAACGAGCTGGCCATGCTCCAAGGCATCCCAATCGAACCCGTGGGCAAAACCATAACGCCTGCCAATGCAATAGCTATAGTCTCAAGGTACTTGCTTGAGATCGAGCGTTCACGGAGTACGATAGAATTGGTGTCTCCCCTTGATGCGGCCAAGTTGCTCAACATCAGTGAGAGAACCCTTTGGAAGTGTACGGACCTGGGAGAGTTGCCCAGAGTCAAGATTGGTACATGCGTCCGCTACCACAAAGATGACCTTCTGCGATTCATTGCGAGCAAAAAGTAATGGCATCAATCACCCATCAGGCTAACGGTTGCAAGCGTATCCAGTTCACTGCCCCCGACGGCAAGCGGAAAACGATGTACCTTGGCAAAGTTTCGAAGCGAGATGCTGAGTCCCTAAGGCTTCGCGTTGAGTCCCTTCTATCGGCACGAGTCCAGAAGAAAGAGCCCGACAGAGATACGGCATTCTGGCTATCTGAGATCGAGAGCGTACTACGGACCAAGCTTGAGGCGGTGGGCTTGATTGACAGGATTGAACCTGTTGAGGCACCAGCAAGCCAAACGTTGGAAGTATTCCTCAAGGACTTCCTTGAGAAGAACAGCACGGGTAAGAAGCCCGCAACGTTGATCGTTTGGGGTCAAGTCATCAAGTGCTTGAATGAATACCTGCCTGAGGGCATTGCTTTGAATGCGGTAACAGCGGGGCACGCTATCGGGTTTGCAAACCATTTGAAAGCCCAGAAGCTTGCACAATCTACAATTTACAAGCGGGTTGGGTTCGCCCGGCAATTCTTCGGGTTCGCAGTCAACTGGGAACTGATCGAGAAGAACCCCTTCGACGCCAAGGAGATCAAAGCAAAGGTTCGCAAGCCGAGCAGCAAGACCAAGAGCAACGTTGAGGTTCCTTTGGCGACTATCAACACGGTCCTAGCTGCTTGCGATCCAATTTGGAAGGGCATTATCGGCTTATCCAGGTTCGGTGGTCTAAGGTGTCCGTCTGAAGTCCTTACCCTCAAGTGGGGCAATGTGGATTTCGAGACCAGCCGTATGACCTTCGTGGCACCTAAGAACGAGGGGCATGACGATGAGGGAATTCGTACCTGCCCCCTCTTCACTGAGCTTAGGCCAATCCTCCAGAAACTCTACGACCTTGCAACCGTTGAGGGTGTCAGACCTGATTCCGCTACGTTCGTCATTGACAAACCCGGATATCGAGCAGCGGCCAACACTGAGCGAGGGTGGGCGAATGCCAACCTTCGAACCCAGTTTCTCAAGATCCTAGCACGAGCCCAGGTTGAGCCATGGAAGAGGATTTTCCACAGCATGCGGGCTAGTCGCCAGACTGAGCTGGAAGCCCGCTTTCCCCTCCACGTGGTTTGCCGTTGGCTTGGCAATACCGAGGAGGTTGCCCGTGAGAGTTACTTGCTGACTTCCGAGGGGCACTTTGACGACGCCACAGGCAACGCTAAAAGCAACGCTGTTGAGGAGGAAAGCAACGCAAAAGCAACGCAAATTGCAACGTCGTATCCGTCTGCGCCCGCTAGCGTCCTTCCGCAAATTGTCAGGGAAAACGTTGATGAAACACCGTTTTCCCTGGACAATTCACAGTTTAATCAGTGGAGGCGGGGGGAATTGAACCCCCGTCCCGCGATACTTCCGATCCGGCCTCTACATGTTTAGCCAACTGTTGTTTGTCTCGCCCAACGCGTTCGTCGTCGACCGCGGTGCGTTGCGCCAGCCTCGAGCCTTTTTTAACATTGAACGTGCGAGGCACGGCTCAATGCGATTCGGAATTGCGACAGGTATTCGAACGCCTCCGACGGGCTCCCGGTACCTGAGCTGCCAATATTAGGCTGCTAGTGCGAGGTTTTCCTCAGCAGTTACTTTTTGTAATCGGCTTATTACGTGGCCAACCGATCAACCACGACATGCCACCAAGATCTTCAATTTATCCGGTCGATTCCAGATCGCCCCCAGACTCATGCTTCGCCAACCATCCACCGCCGAGCATCAAAAAATTTGGCTCAATGGTGCCCACAGACAAATCACCGCAGGAACCGCCGTGCCCCATTGGTTTGCTCCCCAATGATCGTGACGAAACACTTCACTATTATCTCACGAGTCGCGGCCCTGACTAGTCCTCTTCCCCAAGAATACTAAATGATAACCTGCGCCTCGATCACGTCCGTGTCCAAGTGCGAAGTGTCAAATGCCGAAACGCCTCCCCTCGACACGAAAATGTCGTGCAATTGAGCTCCTATGTCCCCCGCCATCAAATTCATTAACGGACCTACCGCTAAAATACCAACGCAAAAGAACAAAATCCCTGCCCAACTCAAGAGCGTGCCTACCAAAGAGTAAACAATTCCAACCAAGACCGTCGTAAGCCCCATCTTGGAAATGTAAGACCCAATCCAATTCAAATCGGCACCCTTCCCGAAATCGTTGCCAAGCCCCGAATGGAACATCGAAGCCATCATCGCCAGTAACGCGACGATGCAAATGGCCGCGGATACCAATCCTCCCGTAATTGCCACAATGATCCCTGGAACTTCGTTGTAGTTGCCCATCAAGAAACTCGACAATCCAATCGTGGAAAAAATAGGAATTCCCATGATGAGCATCAGCGGAATCGTCCAAATCAAATTCCAAAGGAACGGCCAAAGTCCGCGCATCAAATAATCGGTAAATCGGTCCGGATCGAAGTCCGGCCAATTTTCACTCCTGCCACCGCTTCTCGATTCCGCTACCTCTGCTAAATACCCCCATGCAACCAAGTTCCCAACAACAATCACCGAAGCCAACTGACACACAAACATCCATACCAAATTCATAATCCAGTTCGGACTCTTGAACGGCGATGTCACCATCCGCACGAAATCTAAACTAGTTACGGGCTCGTAATAGCCGTCCGGATACGCCTGAACTTTTGCTTGAGCTGGCATTCCATACGTAGTCTGCCCACTGGAAGCAGCATAGGGGTCCGTCGGTTGCATGTTGCACCTGGCTGGGATCATGAAGAGAATCGTTGACTGGAATTGAATTCGCGCCGAGTTTAGGGATCTTGGACATTTTCGTCGTGCCCTGCCTTGTGGCTCGGCACTCCGTTCCGAAACAAACAGCATTGCGCGACCAAAACAATGGCACGGAGTGCCAGGGTTTTAAGGGTAGTTTGGCAGGACTAAGTTTAGCAATCTCACCATTGATTTGTGAGCGAGTGGAGGATTGCCTAACCGTTTTAGGAGTAGTTTCTAAGGGGCATTGTCAAGAAGTGGGCAATCCAAAATTTTGATTGTTAAGCTGTTCCGACTATCTCGATTAATCGAATTGCCGTGGATTCTTTCGCTTTGCCTTGATTTGCCGACCGATAGGATTAAAACGCCTATCCTGTTTACAGCATTGCAAGGCTAGGGCGAGCGGCGATGTGAAAACTACCAGTCATAACCCGACCCGTAAGTGAGGGACCTGCGGAATTGTCCCTCGCTTACGCATCGGGTTGGGATATTCCAATTTGCCGCTCGCCTAAAAAAACGAAATTTACTGAATTCTCACGAATGTGGCCACGGTTAGTCCTGATCCTCGATTCGCATATGAGTATTTGAAATCCTAGTTATCAATGAATACTCGCACACAACGACTCAAAACAGCCTGCATATTAGGGAGCTTTCTCCTGGCATGTGGTTGTCGGTTGCCGTACCCAGTACCAGCGTTTGTAAAAAGAAACATGTCTGGCCCTGAGCTGCGCAGTATCCAAGGGATCGATCTTGCCCAAGAATCGCAAACTCAACCCATCCAACCTAAACCACAAACTCCAATTGCCGAGAAGGATCAGGCAATAACACCGACAAAATCTTTGATCGACGAGGCGGATGTTGAGGCGTTGCAGATGCTCGAACCTAAGCCAATGGCCAATGCCAATAACTACAATTCTACGTCCGAGGTTCGCGAAGCAGTCGAACCCAGGCTTTCGAATTCGACGCAGATCCAAACCCCAGCAGGGCCACCCCAGCCGCTAAGCCTTGCCGAAGCTCGGGCCGCTGCCCTTCAGAGCAACTTGGATCTCGCGGTTGCCCTGGTCGATCCTGCCATCGCACGCCAAGTAGTCAACGCTGAGGCCGCTCGCTTTCAAGCTGTGTTCGATAGTTCTTATGTCCGGAATCGAATCGATTCGCCACCCGGATTCGCCGCCGGCGGCTCGCCCGACACATCGTTTGACCGGATTAACGCTTCGGCAACGCAACCGCTCACGGGGGGCGGCAGCATCAGTCTAAGGCATTCGATCGACAAGACGGCACCGCACTTTGTTCCTTTTCCCGACTTCGTCAATACGAGCGCAGGACTCGAATTCCAACAACCGCTACTCCGCGGTGCTGGCTATCAAGTGAACACAGCCAACATTCAAATTGCCAGCACACGAGCCGGGATCGCAGACGCTCAAGCCAAACTAACCGCCATCCAAGTCCTCTCCGAAGTAGAACGCGCCTATTGGAACGCCTATGCTGCTCAGCAGTTTCTGGCAATTGCGAAACAGCAATACGAACTAGCAAACAAGCAGGTTGCTGCAACTCGAATCCTGGCTGCCAAGGCAATCATCACGATTGTCGATCAACAGCAATCGGAAACCGGTTTGCTCTTTCGACGAAGCGCCGTGGTGGCGGCCGAAACCAATGTTCGATTAGCCCAGCGAGCCCTAAAGCGTATCATGCAACGCAGCGACTTGGCCGTCAGCAGTATCGAACGACTGGATACCATAACGCCCCCCAATCCACTTGGCCTGACCTTTAACCGTCAGAGTTTGGCCGAACGGGCCATCGGGAACCGAATGGAACTGTTGCAAAATCGTTTGCAGCTCATTGCGAATGGGCTCGATATCGCAGTCCAACAAAACTCCCGGCTGCCGAGGTTGGATCTCATCGCCGATCTCGATGCGCTGGGGCTTGGCGGTGCCTACAACGACTCCTTCGAAAGTCTAGAGTCTGGCAGGTTCGGAAATCGATTGGGTGGCGTTTCGTTTCAAATGCCCATGGGACGAAACTATGCAGCACTCGCGAGACTCGAACAAGCCAATCTCCGTCGACGTCAACTCTCAATCGATCAACGCCGCGTCTCGGTTGCCATAACCCAACAAGTTTACGATGCCATCGATCGCGTCGAACTAAGCTGGGAACGCTACTTGATCGCCCGCGAGAGCGTTACGACGGCTCAGAAAACGTTTGATGGCGAAACCAAAATATTCATGAGTGGCAAAAGTACCAGCATCAATGTGTTGATCACCATTTCGAATCTTGGCGATGCCCAATCGCAAGAAGTTCAAGCGGCCACCGACTACCAAATCGCCAAGGTGGACTTAGCGTTGGCAGTCGGAGCGATGCTCGGATATGGTCAAGTGGACTGGGATCCATGTCGGGGTGCAACCTCGGCCTTGCCTGAGTAGTCGATTCTTCCTCCAAACTTTGGCGGAATCCAAAAGGCCTGCTTTGCGCTCCGCGACCATGGCGACTTCTTGTCACCAAAATCGATCAATAGACGGTTACTGTTGAGTTGAAGCTGTTATTTACGGTAACAGTGATTCCGGTAATAAATCCACCGGGTTCGTCTTGCGTATACTCACTGCTCGACGAATCCCGACAGAGCGCGTTTCCGATACGAAGCGCAAGATTTTTCAACGCCCCGCCTCC
>JANMLD010000114.1:0-3542 GCA_031372345.1 Pirellula sp. | reverse complement strand
GAATTGTCGACGACACCGATCAAATGCTTCTCAATGGTTGCGACTTCGCCGGACTTGCCTTCGCGAGTCTCTCGAACTTCCCACTTGACGCCAGGAACATTCGCAGGGATGCGACCAATCACTTCTCGCTCAAATTCCTCCACGATCTCCGGCCGTCGTTGCTTCCACCACACATCGGGTGTCGTTACTTTGTCGCCGTTCTTCAACGTCATTACGTCTGGCAATTCAGGGTATGGATTCGCCTTGGATTCGTCTGTGTTGGCAGCGTTGGGATCCGAGGGGTTTCCGCTTGGTCCCGGTCGAAGCTTAGTAATGCCGAGTTGCTTCTGCATTTCGCGGTGGTCTTCCTGAGTTGTGAAGGTCACAATCTTGGAAGCAGTTTCTTGTGTTGTTTGGTTACGAGCGGTTTCGGCCGCAGCATCCTGTGCGTTGGCTACCGGAAAACAGGGCAGCACTCCGTGGAAAAGTAATAGGAGCAAGGATCGACTGGATAGCTTAGACATCGCGAACTCAACTGGTAGAGGTTATAGGGGGCAGCTTTTGACTTAACTGGCAACACCACCTGACTACATTGTAACGATTGTTCTTGGACAAAAGAGAATCTAGATAATCGGTCACGCAGCATCTAGACTGATACGTGACCAAACTTTCACACTAAGCCAGTTTTTCGGCCATAGCCAGAATGAACAAAGTTAGTAGGTCAAGCTCAAGTTTAGTTCTCGTATTAGAGTGATTATGAAGAATATCTTCAAATGTTTCAATGCGGATGCGCGAAAGCGGGCTTTGCATATCGAGATTCTTGAGAACCGCTATGTACTTGCCTCGAATGCGTTTGGGGCCAATGAGGCGCCAATGCCTTCGTGGTTTTCGAGTTTCGAGTACACTGCAGAATCGGCCATGCGTGCCGAAGGCCAGCCAACGCATGAAATTAGACTTAATCCTTTTGTGGGACCACGTGCCAGCGTTCAAACAGACTGGATTGTACGCCTAAACCTCCAATTCACGTCCGAGAACGCGACGATCATTGATATCGGTTCGCTTTTAAGCGCGAACGGTATTCAGTTTGAAACGGTACGCGGACTTGGTGTTCCTGGGCTGTTGCAAGTTCGTGCCTTTGCGACAACCCTATTCGGTGCGGATTCGGCACTTGCAAGCCATGAGAACGTTGCTTCTTTCGAACCTAACGAACTGCTCTCGGGAGAACGGATTCCGAATGATTCGGACTTCGGGAATCTTATTGGGCTTCATAATGTTGGCCAATTCGGCGCATTGGCTGACTCGGACATAGACGCCGTCGAAGCGTGGAATCAATCCATAGGTAGCCCTACAGTAGTCGTAGGTGTTGTCGATTCAGGTATCGACGTGACTCACCCCGACCTATATCTCAATGTTTGGCTTAACCAAGGTGAAATTCTGGCGGCCAAGCGATCTGGGTTGATCGACGCAGATAGCGATGGCCTCATTACGTTTTACGACTTGAATACAACGCTCAACGCAAGCTTGGTTCGCGATTTGAATTCCAATGGCTACATTGACGCTATCGATCTATTGTTGGACCCTCTTTGGTCCGATGGTCTCGACACGGATCACAACGGGTTTATCGACGATTTTTTTGGCTGGAACTTTCGGACTGGCAGCAATGAACCCTTCGCTCCAAACAATCCCTCGGATAGCCTCGGACATGGAACCCACGTTGCTGGTACCATTGGTGCCATCGGAAACAACGCGATCGGGGTAACCGGAGTCAATTGGCGAACATCATTGATGTCTCTCAAATTTCTGGATCAGAACAATCAAGGCGATACTGCTTCGGCGATTGCCGCGATTAACTATGCGACGATGATGCGAACGCAATATGCCACCAATGTTAGGGTCTTGAATAGCAGCTGGGGTCAATCGGGAAGCCCGAACAGTCTTCTTCGCAATGCGATTCAGTCCGCCGGAGACTCGGGAATTCTTCTGGTGGCTGCTTCCGGAAATGGAAACGTTCTGGGACAAGGCGTAGACAACGATCGTACTCCCTTCTATCCTGCAAGTTTTGATCTCGAAAACATCGTTGCGGTTGCTGCCAGCGACAATAGAGACAATCTTGCATCTTTTACGAACTTTGGTGCCAAGAGCGTTGATATTGCTGCACCCGGAGTTGGAGTACGAAGTACGCTTCCTGGTGGACGCTATGGTGAAGCAAACGGCACCAGCATGGCAACCCCATTAGTATCAGGAACGGCTGCCCTAATATGGTCCGAACTACCTCAAGCCACGGTAGCCGAAGTTCGAAAAGCAATCCTGGATTCGTCCGACCGGAAGCCAGAGTATTCCAACCTCATTGCGTCCGGTGGAAGGCTCAACGCATCCGGTGCAATCGAATCCAAGATTTTTTCGCCGGTTGCGACCGTGCTCTCTGCCAACAACGTGATATCCGGCGGAAGTTTGGCGCAGGAAATCATTGTCCTGTATTCCGACCGCAACGGATTGGATGCGGCGACCGTGGGTGACGATGATCTTGAAATCAAACACCTATGGGGCACGCGCGATAGCTTTCCCGCACCACTCAAGCCAGGCTCCGTTCAAGCAGCCCCGGACGGAAAGTCCATACGCGCGACATACCTGGTAATACCTCCAGGCGGGAGTTGGGATCCGCTTGACTTCGGAACCTACTCGATCGCGACGGTTGCCGGTGCGGTCCTCTCACAACGTCAAAACACACCCATTCGTTCTCAAGTTATCGGGGAGTTCAAAGTAAAAATTCTCGATCCGGCGGTCCTTTACGTCGATTCGTATCGGGATTCGGGGACTGGCTTATCGCTTCGCAATGCCATCGAGGTTTCGAATGCAAATCCGACCGTCCCACGAACCATCATTTTGGAAGCGGGACGATACACGATTGATATCCCCCATCAATCGAACCCAACGTCGGTATTCACGGATGTGCAGCCTCAATCCTTTTGCTCGTCGACACCAGCTCCCTCCGGTTGGTCTGATTCCACCAATGGAGACTTTGATATCCAAGGTAGCCTTACGATTGTCGGGGACTCCAAAGAGTCGAGCATAGTTGATGCTAGGAATTTGGACCGTGTCTTTAAGGTTCATCCCAATGCTTCGTTGTCGCTAAAACGCTTAACGGTTACAGGCGGTGAATCTCCAGCACAGCAAGGTGGAGGCGGCATCCTCTCTGCAGGACAATTGCAGTTGGAACAAGTCGTCGTTAAAAATAACCGAGCAGTTGGCACGACAAGCTCACTCAATCGAGGTGGAGGAATCGCCGTTTGGGGTGGCGTTCTGACTATCACACAATCCCAGATTACTGAAAACCAAAGCGATTTTGGTGGCGGGGTTTTTCTATGCGGTCGAGCAACCGCGGCTACTAATCAAAGCACGATCGACAACAATCGTGGTGGCGGTTTGGTATCCTATTCCACAGCGGATGCGAGCATCGAGAATAGCACTGTCTCCTCCAACTTTGGCGGCGCGATCCTAAGCCGCGCACGTGATTTCGCGGGTGGTATGGGTGTGAGCTATTCCCCCGCTATCAGCCGAGATGG
>JANMLD010000102.1:0-20839 GCA_031372345.1 Pirellula sp. | reverse complement strand
GTCAATAAAGCCTTTGTAATAGTACAAATTCACTTCACTTAAACGATCCAAAACGGAGAGCTCGGTATCCTTTATCAAAGTAGGAATACGTTTGGTTGCGATGATCTCTGGGGTTAAAGCGGAAGGAAACGATTGCAATGCCAATCCATCTTCAGTTCCCTTGATGACCTTTTCGATCGCTTCGGAGAGACCATCCGGTTCGCCCTTGGATTTGCTTCGTGCGAATTGAATGTTGTTAAAGGATTTTGAAACATAAATTCGCTTCACATCCTTCGGAACCGAGTTGGGCTGCACAACACGCACGAGTGTGTCGTTGGTCACTTTTTGAATGAGTTGGTTTACGCCGATGGTCACTTCAAAGAGCATCAATCCATCGTAGCCATCTTGCCAAGCTTTTTTCATGAGCTTGGACGCTTCATCGACACCGATGAATGTTAGGCATGGGGCAAGCGGGCTCGATCCTGCTGGTAGTTTGGGATCCGTGCTAAGTTGAGGAGCATTTCCACGCATACCGGGACCACCCATACCGGGACCACCCATACCGGGACCACCCATACCGGGACCACCCATACCGGGATTACCGAAGCCGGGCCCACCCATCATGCCGGAATCAGGAGTACCAGGCCCAGGAGTCCCGGGACCAAAGGCACTGGGGCCAGGGAAACCTGGGCCTGCCAAACCTGGGCCTGCCAAACCTGGACCTGGCTCTGGTTCGCCGCCAGGGCCGGCCAAGCCTGGACCGCCAAGGAGAGCCATTCCTTTACCTTGGAACTGGAGAGGTGATCCTGGACCGCCTACCCCTTGCGGACCACCTGGAGAATAGCCCGCTGGCGGACCAGATTGCGCCCCACCAGATGGATAACCAGAAGGAGGACCACCAGATGGATAGCCAGCAGGAGGACCAGATTGTGGACCACCAGACGGATAACCTGACGGCGGCCCGCCAGATGGATAACCCGCGGGAGGACCAGGCTGTGGCCCGCCTGCTGGATAACCGGAAGGAGGACCACCTGATGGATAACCGGCAGGTGGGCCAGATTGAGCCCCACCCGTTGGATAACCGTCGGGTTGCCCCGACTGGCCGGTAGGATAACCCGCCGGTTGACCGGGCTGAGCTCCACCAAAGGGATTACCGGTCGGCTGGCCTCCATCGCCAGATGGATAGCCGGGCTGTCCCCCACCATCGACAGCGCCAAATTGATTTGAGAAACCGCCTGGATTGCCAGCCCCTCCGTCGAAGCCGCCTAGATTCGTGCCACCAAATGCACCGGCCATGGAACCAAAACCATTTCCTCGGTTCGTGACCAACGAATACTCACTGAAGGCTGGCGACCATGTTCCGCTTTCGTGTTTTTCTTTGAATGCAGCGACTAGCTGAGTACCAAATGAGCCCGTCGTTTCTGCAAAAGTTTTTGTCTTCTCCGCGTTAGCTGCGGGACCACCCATTCCGGCCATGGCTGACATCCCCATCTCTCCACCTGAAGCGTTGTTCTGCGTTTGGGTTCCAATCGGAGACAAATCCGTTACGTTTCGAGGGTTCTTTAACGCAACACCCACTGCGATATTCAGTCCCAATTGAGGTCGTTTTTTGTGGCTAGCCCAACGGTAATGTTTGAGGGTATCGGCTGCTTCTTCATCGGTCACATGCAAAGCATGCGCTTGCAGATAGGCGTATGCGCGTTTTGGATTCCCAGATTGAAAAGCATTTACCGCTTGATCCTTCAGAGTTGGTGGAGGAGCAATTCTGGGCATCGCTCTGGGTGGGTTGAACGTGCCAAATCCAGCCTGAGGTTGATTATTCCTGGAATTATTCGCAAAGTTGTTACCTCCCTTGTTGGATAACTCGTTACCGCCAGGACTCATGCCCCCACCTTCGAAACCAGATGGCATGCCCATCTGGGCGGATGATCCGTCTCCGCTCCCCGGACTTTGATCGGATTGCATTCCACCGCCTGGTCCGGAAGGCATGGCCATGGTCGTGGATTCGCTAGGTCCGCCCCCACCCGACGCCCCACCGTCGTTGCCACTCGAGCCCGATTGAGATACGGAAGGTTGAGAAGAACTCGGATTCGATGCAACCGGTTTTTTTCCTCCGCACCCCTGAGAAAGTAAAAGGACCGCAGTGAACCCCAAGAGAGTAAAAGCCTTGACCATCATCCTAGTCTCCGTAAATAATCCCGCCCGCAAAGCAACAAACAAGGTGAAATAAGACCACTTCGCAGGAAACAGGCGTAACCCACATTATTGGTTACGAATTCCGAAATGTCTACAAGTCGTCGCTGTTTCGATGAGTGGAAACAGCCAACATCTAAAAGATCCTGGATCCTGCGAGCCCGCAGGAACTAGCTCGGCCCAAAAATCCTCAACGAAAAAGCCATGCAATTGCATCCGCCGGCAAGTTGCTTGAGAACCGATTCTTGAGTGCGGATTCGTTCCGGAACTCCCAATTTGGACTGCCCCCACTTTTCCTGAAGCTTTAAGATCCCTGTCCCAACCGAATCCAGTCCGTTTGTACAATCGCCGTTATCGATCAAAACTGAATCACTAAAGCAATCGGAGATGAAATGGATACCTTGAGCGATAACGCAAAAGAGACTGACGTACTCCCATCCTTGGTCCTACCGGATGATCGCTCAAAATTGTTGGCCGACAAATCGTTTTGGGGCATCAACTTTACCCAATTCCTCGGCGCCTTTAACGATAACGTCTTCAAACAGTTGGTATTGCTTTTGGCATTGCCCGCGGTGGTAGAAGGAGCAGCCAACAACAAGGCTTCGGAGGATATGCAGGGATGGGCCACGCTGGTTTTTTCCCTGCCGTTTGTGCTCTTCAGCGGCTTTGCCGGTTTTCTCTCAGATCGCTTTAGCAAGACGCCCATCATCGTGCTGTCGAAAGTCGCGGAGATCCTCATCATGTTCTTGGGGCTATTGGCGTTCCTGTTCTACGACAGGTTCGGCATGCTGGGAACATGGAGCGTTCTGTTTCTGATGGCAACACAAAGCGCCTTCTTTGGCCCTGGCAAGTACGGACTCCTCCCCGAGTTGTTTCGGCCAACCGATCTACCACGTGCGAATGGCTTGATTTTAATGGCGACGTTTCTTGCCATTATTTTTGGAGTTGTATTTGCTGGAACACTATTCGACTTTTTGGTAAGAAACGGCGACGCGTCGGGGCTTTGGATTGGGTCCTTGTTTTGCGTCGCGATCGCCATCGCAGGAACTTGCACTTCACTGCTCATTCGCACGACGGGGGCAGCCCAGCCTAACGCCAAGCTCTCTTGGGGAGATTTTGGAATCAGTCGCGAAATGATTCAACTTCTTGGACGCGACCGACCGCTGTTGATTGCTTTGCTGGTCTCATGCGTTTTTTGGATGGTCTCAACCATTGCGATGCCCACGGTCAATCGCTTGGGTTTCGACATGCTAAACTTGGACAAGGGGCAAACAGGTGTGTTGGTCGGCATGATCGCCATCGGTATCATGCTTGGAGCTCCGTTGGGTGGCTGGCTCTGCCAAAAACTTGCCAGCCATCGCGTGATCACGATCGGATTATGGGGAATCGTAGCCGCCTTAGCCTTGCTGGGAGTTTGGGTGCAGGGAAACCAACTCTGGTTAAGCGCCAACGCATGTCGCTTGGCCCTGATTCTGTTAGGCATATCTGCGGCAGTTTATTCAATACCTCTACAGGTCTATTTGCAGGAACGACCTCCAAGCGAACTTAAAGGACGCATGATCGCTACCATGAACCAAGCGAACTTCTTGGGAATGATGTTGGCAGGCCCAATCTATCAGTTCTTCGAGTTCGTTTCGCGCTCGATGGGTTGGCCGATCAGCTCGATCTTCTGGATGCTCGGCCTAATGGTGCTGCCCCTAGCTTTGTTCTATCGCATGGGAGAGAGAAGTAAGGCTTAAGGCTTAAGGAGTTAGGCGAGCGGCAGCATTGATTATACCGGGAGGGAGAGGCTCCTGCCGAACCAACGCCAAGCTCGGCAGGAGCCTCGCTCTCCCATTGAAACCCTTGGCTAGTAGTTTTTACTCTGCCGCTCGCCTTAGGAGTTAGCCTCACTGCCGTGAAGCATTTTCGTCCGCCTCGACCGTTCGAGGCGGGAGCGGAGTGCGGCAGTTTAACGCGCTGTTACTTTCCCGAACGCACCAGGAAGTTGAAGTGCGAAGATTCTAATCGCGTCTATTCCGCGAAGTACTCTTTCGTTTCACGGAATTGTCCTCTGCATCCCAGCCGGTAAGATATTGATCTGTTTCAAAAACGTTGGTCGCGAGCTTGAGTTCCAAATCGTTACCGAGTCGCTCGCCTTCGCCACTACCCTGCGAACTGGGTAGATTCAGGAAGTTCACGATTCGCAGTACGTCGAGCGGAGTTACCTGGCCGTCTCCATCCGTGTCGACGAAGCCGATGGGTGGATTGCTCTTTAGATTCACTTGGTTAATTACCATCAACGCGTCAAGCGGCGTGACGGAATCGTCACCTTGGGCGGCACTCACATTCAGCGGAAAACGAATATTGTAGTAAGCACGCGGGTTTGGAACCGGACCGAGCAATCGCTGAACAACACCGAATTCACCTTGATTGCTCCTGGATGACAGGGCGACCAAAATGGAGGCGTCGCGCAACGGTAGCACATCTGCCAAGTTGTCGTTGAAATTGGTTGGGTCCAGCCTGACTTTGCCGTTCGTGCCGAATTCTGTTGACAGCTTCCCCTGTCGATTTAGAACAGCAATTTCTGTGGCTGCATTCGGGCCACCAATCGTCGACGCAACCACGAATCGATCGTAGGAACTTCGGATTTGGGCATCTTGATGGGGGTACTTCGGCACTGGTGCAGCAATCGATGTGTCGGCATAGCCAAGCTGTCCAAAGCTGCGGTCTAGTCCATCTTTGTTAAAACGAATGAGGTTTAACCGGATATTATTGCCGGCCAATAAAACCACACTCGATCCATCGGTTATAGCGTCGTAGTAAGTACGCGAACTAAAGGAGTCACTTATCACCGTCAACACGCCGTTGTAACCAAACGTGTCGATAGATTGTCCGTTCTTTTTCAACGCCATAACGCGAAGCGGTGCACGGCTGTTGGAATAGTCTGCCATGAGTAACCAATACTCCGAATCAACCTCCACTACGTTAAATAAGAAATCGGGCAAGTTCGAAAGACGCTTGACACCCTGTTCGCCGAATGAGGTGTCCAGCGCCCCTGAGGCGTCGAGTTAGAAAATGAGGGCTTGATCGGGATACCCCGTTGCCGTTCCGGTGACCCAAACGCCTCCATCGCTCGTTTCGCGAAACTTCACAAAACTCATGTAGGTTGGGCACTCGATCTGCAATTTAGCCCTCGCATCGAGACGACCGTTTGTATCCGCGTTCTCAATGATGACCGAATAGCCATTGATCGATTGCTCGATCTTTGCGAACAAAGTCCTGCCTGCCGTGTTCTAAAAACTTCACCTTCGGAATTGTTATTTATTTCCCCATTCCAGTCGCGTGAAAGCAACTTTTCGGATCGGAGGTTGGTTGTGACCATCCGCCCAAAGTGGCCAATTCTGTTCGTCGGTTGGGACAAGATCGAGAACTCATCGGTGCCATCGCCTCGCAATGCGAATCCAAGGACACGAGACTCCAGATCCGGGAAATCGAGTTTGAGCTCTCCGGCGGTCGCGTAAGCGGAAAGCAACTTCCCGTGGCTATCCAAAGCACCGGTCCAAAAATCGGACATGCCTGAAAACGATGTTCCAACTAAAAACGTCGCGGACGGTGTGGTGAGGCTCCTGCCGAGCTTAGCATTGGTTCGGCAGGAGCCTCTCCCTCCCAGTATCAACAAAGCTTCCGCTCGCAATGTTGTAGCCCCAGTGTAGCAACCTGGAAATAACCAGTCACCTATCAGTCTGCCCTCAGCCGTGCTATTTTTGAACGTTCTGCTGGGGACCGTGTAAAAATTAGGGAGCTGATCTGTCTTGCTTTGATGGACTTCTGCTATATTACATTGGTGTTCGATAACGATTTATTTTTGGCCTCAAGGTAAAGGAGACGACCATGGGAAAAGGCAATAACAGTCAAAAGAACGACAAAAAGGGCATGAAACCAAAGCAGGACAAGAAAAAAGGCACGCCAAAGCCCGAAGCTAAGAAGTAGCTTCTGCCGATGGCATTTCCTATTTTTGGTTCGTGTCATTTGATGGTGTCCAATCGTTTAACCCTGAGCCGTAGGCGACGGTCGAGTAGCTAGAGCGGTACTACCGTCGCCTACGGCTCGGGGTTAAACGACTTTAGAGGATACGGGGCGTTCGTCGTGCGAACCCGATGACGGTCAGCTTCGAATTGCCGACCGCAACTTCGCCGAGCTTGACCGCGAGTTGGATCTGAGTTCCGATGCTGATGGTCGGACAACATCGTGGGTGATCGAGCTGTAAAGTCCCTTCTGAAAACCTTCCTTGAACGAGGTCTTGACTCGTCGATCTTCCCCGGAATGGAATGTAAGGATCGCAATGCGCCCCCCTTTTTTCATGTACGAAGGAAGCTGCTTCAGGAACATATCTAGGCAACGAAATTCCTCGTTGACGGCGATGCGAAGCGATTGAAAAACGCGTCGAATCGCCAAGCCCAAGGCGTCAGGCGTTTGTCCTTGAACCGCTGATCGAACGGCATTGACCAAGGCGAATGTCGTCTCGAGTGGCGTCTTGGCATGGGCAATAAGAAGCGCTTTGGCAATCCTCTCCGCATTCGGTTCATCCGAGTTTTCAATCAACATCGCCCTCAGGCTTGCGCAATCCAGGGTCGACAACAAGTCGGACGCCGACAATCCTCGACTTGGGTTCATGCGCATGTCGAGTGGGCCGTCCACTTTGAAGCTAAAACCTCGCAATGGATCATCGAGTTGCATCGATGACACCCCAAGGTCAGCCAGCAACGCGTCCACGCCATCGGCCGCTTCCACGGCTAAAAACTGAGAGACGCCCGAAAAATTCATGCGTCGAAGAACAATCGAAGCCTGAGGGGCTCCTTGGGCTCGAAGCCGTGCCTCGGTTTTCGGAAGTTCGATAGGGTCTGCATCCACTCCGAGCAAACGACCACCCGGCTGAACAGCAGTGAGCAATTCGCAAGCGTGGCCGCCGTACCCCAATGTGCAATCGACTACGACATCGCCCGGTTTCAACGCCAGGGCGGTCAGAATTTCGGCAACCATGATCGGGCGGTGCATTCCCGCTGGCGTCTTGCCACTACTGATAATTTTAGCGATGTCGTCGGGATAATTATCGGGCTGATGCTCTTTGTACTTATCGACGAAGCTTCGTGGATTTCGACCCGCATAGCGATGGCGGCGCGGCGGCTTGTGCGGGGCATCATCCATCTATTGGCCCTTGGTAATCGTCTTAAGCAATCGAAAAAACCCTCGCTTGCGGTCGCTGCTGATTGTCCAGTCCACTGGCACACTCTGGTACCCATCGGCAAAGGTCTCGTCCTTCATTCGAAAGTCAAAATAACCCCAGGATGCGTACTCATCGATTGCCGCGATGAAGTTGTTTTCAGGTTTGTCAAATAGGAAGTGATCGTCTTCATTGAACAGAATAGGCATCTTGCGATATCCCTCCACGTGTCGCGTTTCTTTGACCATTTCTCGAATGCGATTTGGATCGGCAACACCATTGCCGTGAATGAGCACAAAATCAGAGACGGCTATGACGTTGGGCTTTGGAACCGTCCCCCCGCCGTAACTTGTGCCGACCAGGAGTTGTCGGCCTTTGGCGTTTCGAGCGCGAACGCGGCTGATCAATTCGTGAACGCGGTCCGCTTTCAAAATCGCGTGATCGTAAGCCTTGACGTCGCATTCGTTGTTCACTTCGACGAGAACATTGGTATAGCCTTGATCGAGGATCCATTGGGTCGCGGCGTCGGTCGCGGCGATTACCGCGGCTTCGTTTTCCAAGCGTTGATCTTGACCAAAATAGAAGTAACCGAGAATCACAACCATACCAAGTTCGTCCGCCCGATCGATTACTTTTGCGATTCGGCTCATGTAATCGGGACGCAACGCACCCGACTCCGTAAAACTGGAGTTGTGCCATGGCTGTTTGTTGGAGTAACCCTGTGGACTTCCTCCTTGCAAGTTGAGAGTCACTGCGAGGAGTCCGTGCTCATGCCATGCTGGCATGGCGGCCAGGAATTCTCGCGTATTGCGATCCGCATCCCAAACTTTGGTATCAACATAAGCCCATTGCTGGCGAGTTTCCGGATTCAAGTCGTCGAAATTGGATTGCACCATCCTGCTGTTCATAAGCAAGCCTTCGATCTTCTTTCCGTTCCAAACTCGGCCCTCATACGTGGGTTGGCCGTTAATCCAGAATTGGTCGCCATGGATGGTAACGCTCGTCTTGCGCGATGCGAATGGTCTGGTTGTGAATTCATTTGCAACAAAGCCCAGCGAAGCAAATACGAGCGAGGCAGCAATCAACAACGATTTAAGCATTTTTGTGTTTCGAGTCCGCGGAGAGGATTCAGGAGCGAATGTCGAGTAGACTTAACGTGGTAGATTGTAATCGGTTTGGAGGGTTTGCAGAACCGATTTAACAAGAAGAAGCCACGCGAATAAACAGATGTCTAAATCCACTCGGCCCTGGAACAAATGGAATGCGGGGCGAATTCCGTCACCCATACAATCATGGGGGCGCGAGCGCTATATCCCGCTAAAAACTCATGAGTTGATAGCGCATTTGACTGGCATCGATCCGAACGATGAACAACGTACGCAGGCGTTAGGCAGGCTCTTCAAACAACTTGTGGCCTTAGTCCATCAGCATTACGAGAGCCATCATGAGCAGTTGGTTTTGTTGTATCACGAGTTCGATCCGGACTTAGACATCACGCCGACGCAACTCAGCAATCCATCATCAATGGATGCTGCTCAAAGGGACATTCTTGGCCGAAAGTTATTCTCCGAAATCGCGGATTCGTTAGAATACGCGAATTACAGAAGGCTTAAGCCGCGTGAAATCCAGTTAGCGCTAAATGTTGCTAGCCATTGGGGGGTTCGATTAAAGATCCGGTTTTCTTCGTTTCGAAGGCTGGAAGTTTACGGACGCGGTGACATCATCGTCAAAAGATGGAAACGAGACTGGCGTCACTTTTTTCGACTGCGAGAGGTGGACGTACCCATTTACCAGCGGCTTGTGGTTGTCTTTCGAACGAAAGAGCTTCAAAACATGCCGGAGTTGTTGGATCCAGATTGTGTCCACGTACGCATGTTCAAAAACATCCCCAAGCTGGATGTGGACATGATGCTACCTGGATCTCAAGTCAGGATGAATTGGATGGATACCGGCAAGATTGGAGTGCCGACCTTATGGGGATTGATGATGTTGGCGTCCCGGCTTGCCAAAAGCATTTGGTTACTGGCGATCCTTGGGGCGGTCAAGTTCTTCTCGTCCTTTCTTTTTATCTTTGCGATCGTAATCGCATCGTTGTTTTACGGCATCAAGTCCATTTTTTCCTACACCAGCACTAAGCAACGCTACCAGTTGAGCGTGGCGAGGAACCTGTATTACCAGAACTTGGACAATAACTTAGGTGCATTGTTAAGATTGATCGAAGAAGCCCAACAGCAGGAGTCGTGCGAGGCGATTCTGGCCTACTACGTGTTGAGTAATTCAAAAAGTGCCCACTTGGCCGTGGAACAGATCGACGAACAAGCGGAGTTGATCCTCCGATCCATCACGGGCATTGAAGTGGATTTCGACGTTGAAGACGCGCTCCGCGATCTATTGGGCTTCGGGCTTGTGCGAATGACAGCAAAGGGATGGACGGCTGTTGGGGTCGAGGACGCGACAGAAAGGACCACTATTAATCGCAGTTACCATGAGTGAAAGAGAGCGTTTTTTCTAATACTGATTCACCCGACGGGATAATATTGATTTGTTAGAAAAAATGTTCTAAAAATTTCGCATTCCAGTCGCCGTTTGCGTCTTTGAAGTTGGGACCTTTGTTTTTTGCTTTTGAAAAACGTTGTCGGTCACTGTCGAGGCACTATGCAAATCTGTGAAAGCAAGTATTTCGATCCTGCAACAGGATCCGACAATTTCAAATCGAACGTTAAGTGTACGTTTGGTTCTAACGATTTAGAGAAGCGAATAGTCAACGGTATTGCGGAGCTTCTCGAAGTCGAAGTGGAGCCTTGTCAATCTGGGCTTCACGTCGTGAGCGTGAGCGAAGCGAGTCCGCTTTGTCGGCTTTGGCCTTTGGGTTGTTGTGGCTCCATGCAGGGGCTGGTCGAAAGCGGGGATCGCATCGTTGCGATCGACGGAATATTGGCCAAGAACTTGACGGATCTCGCGGGGCTGTTCGGCAGTCCTCGGAATTGCGAAATCACGATTTTTGACCATCGAACACGGCTGACGGTATCATGGCAATTTCAAGTGCGCAGCACGTTGAAAGTGGCTTGAAAAGACATTGCCGTTTGAGTGATGTAGCGCACTGGGAGCGTGCAGCGGGGTTGGTTTTTTGCGGCTGAGCGAGGCCCTCGCTCAGGTTTGCGGGAATCCAACGAGCGAAGGGCCTCGCTCGTCCACGATTGCGCATTTTTGCGGAGCAAAAGGCCACAAACTAGAGATCGTCGGTATCTGACGACAGCGGTTCCATGACTTTGGTATTGCGTTCGACCGCGATCACCACCGTTTGCTCGTCGACACCATCTCGGCTCTTAGCGGTAGCGGGGAGTACTTGTCGACGATCTGGGAACGGCAGTCGGATCGAAAAGCTTCCATCGGTTCGGACTTTTACAGGTTCCGCACCCACGGATACGTGAGCTTCAGGGTGAGTCGAGCCGAAAACGACAAGCTCTGCATTCACATCGAAATGGAATTGTTTATGACGCTTGAGCGAACCCTCAGCACCGCTTCCGAATTGCGAAAGGACGTCCGCGTCCATGGTGCGTTTTAGTCGTTCTTCAAAGACCTCGGTCAAATCGCCGGTCTGAGTATCATCCCCGTAGCCACCGCTCATCGAATAGATGTGTTCGGCATCCGTGGCGACGTCGGCCCAATGGTCATCGGTAGCTTCTTTTCCGCCCGGTGCTGGCGTAGTGACGATGTTGCTTCGAGCCAGTTCGTAGAATCGACTGTTTGCACACAGGTAGCCCATTAGCATCTTAAATCGACTTGGTGGGCTATCGACATCGACGTACCAATTCCGAACGCCCCCATGAATTTCGATGTCCTTAAAGATGACCTCGGAATTATTCGTCGTTCCGGAGTCATCCAGTTTAAGGAGCCGCAGAATGGGTTTGACTGTGTGCCAGTTTTCGGCCAGTGCTGCTTTGGCTCTGTCGACGGAGTGCCGCATGATGTCCCAATGAGCGTGGATCCAGTAAGGATCTCGCACCATCAAGATCAGCCTATCCTTGCCCTTTACGGTTTGCGGAATCGCGTTTAGCGGTGTCAGTGAGGTCTTGGGAGCTGGCTGTGCAAGGTCTTTGCGGAGTTCTTTTTCCGCCTGAGCGCTTCGAATCTTTGCAACTATTTCTGGCTTTGTGTTGGATGGTGGCGGAGCAGGTTCATGTGGCTTGGCCGCCGAAACAGGCTTGGCGGTAGGGGGAGCTGCAACTTTGCCATTGATTGGAGTTGCGGATTTCTGGGCCTGACTTTTGATTTCGCCAGCTGTTTTGTTCGAGATGATCGTTTTAGATTTGGTACTTTCGGCAGCTTTGTGAAGCTTTGAATCGATCGGTTTTCCTTTGGAAGGAACTTGTTTGCCGGAAGCTGCCGGTTTGCCGGAGGCTGCCGGTTTGCTGGCAGCCGCTGGTTTGCTGGCAGCCGGTTTCATGGCAGGTTTTGCCGCGGCAGCCGATTTGACTGGTTTTTCTGGGGTTTTGGGTGCTGACGCCTTTTTTACGGGTGTGCGATTTTCCTTGTTCGATGGGATCTTGGCTGTCAGTTTCTTTGGAGATTTACTGGGACTTGAAACAACTTTTGCGACTTTGGCTGCGTTCGACGATGGCTTGGTTACATTGGCTTCGCGTGCTTTTCCTTTGATATCGGCGGGTTTTTTCGAATTTGCTTTTGGTTTTGAGATTCCCTTTTCCAATTTTGGAAGGGTCGCAACGCCAGCCGGAGTCTTTCCCTTTGTCTTAACCGTTGCTTCACTAGAAGCAGTGGCTTTTTTTATCGTCGCCAGCTTTTTGGCGGTTGGCTGGTTTTTTTTCTGGGCGTTCAAGGGAAACTCCTAGGGGCCATGGAAAGGATCGCTACCTTCCATGGCAGAGTACGAGGTCGCTTTGAGCGGCATCGAACTGTTCGGTAGTAGGGAACAATGAATAAAATCGCGGGCCAAGCCCGTAATAGCTGAAATCTAGTATGCTTTGAGAGTATCGTCATTTCTAGTCTGAACACATCGGAATGATTACATTGCAGGGCACTTTTGTTTCGTTTTTCAATGCACTTTTTCCGACTCGGGGTTAACGCAGTGGACCATGAATAAGACGAGTGGCGCGAATTCCAAGCCTGTGTCCGGGGAGAATTTGGACGGAAGCGATGCAGACCGGATTGAGGCACAGGCAAATACAAATGCTGCCTCGCGAGCCATAGCGGTCATGATTTTGATGGTTATTCCAGGCGTGGCGGGTAGCTATTTGGACAAATGGATGGGCACGCAGTTCTTCGTCGTGATTGGATTTGTGCTCGGTATTGGAATCGCAATCTTCGGTTTGCTCTATGTCGCCCGTATCGCAGATTTAGCCGCCAAGAAAAGTCGAGAACTTCGCAAGAGTTCCGATGGAGGAAAATCGGCGAGCAGTGGACATGAGTGAAAAACGAGGGGCAAGGGAATTCATTTTGCGTTCGGGGGTCGATGAACTCGCGGCCTACTGTGCACTTGCAGCTGCTTGCTGGGGAGCCACTTGGTTCTTGATTGGCGGCGAAGCTTTCGAGGAATACTCAATACTCGCGTTGGCGGTTTGCCTTTCCTCCTGTGTTGGATCTGTGGCATGGCAGTTCGGAACCAAAAACGTTGCGCAGACTGATTTATCGATTCTGCTTACCATGGGATTTCGCTTTTCGGTGTTGCTTGGAGCGCTGGCCATTTCAACTGCGACAAAATGGCAACACCACAATTCTTTTTGCAATTGTTTGCTGGGCTATTATTTTCCATTCTTGTTACTACAATCCGCGTTACTAATTCGTAATCAGTCGTTTTCAAATCCTCCCCAGAGCTAGCCTGAGCAATGGCTTCAGATATTCTCCATATTAAAGATGGTTACTTCTTTGAGGTCCCACGGGTACTCTGGAGAAGCCATCGCGAGAAGGCCACGGATTTTCCATCTTGGTTTAGGCGTCTTGATTCGGACTACCAATCTTGGGAAGCCGACACGATTGTGGCAGGGCTTTCTCAGCTTGGAGTCAGTTCGGAAATATTGTCAGGTCTTAAGCATAGCTGGGAAGAGTGGCAGCATCAGGGACCGAAAAACGCCGGCTGGCCCTTGGACGCCTATTTAGAAAAGCAGGCGTCGACAACCTTGGCTACGGCCGGTACGTGGGCGTCCGAAAATTCTCCCAAGGCCACCGACAAATACCAAGCTTACTTGGCTTCGAACCCTCGGCCTGAAATCGATTGGTTCATTCAAGTGCAAAAGTCGCCGGAGAAATTGGCGAAATGGAATGAACTCAAAGCAAAAGTAAATAGCGATTCATTCCTTAATGCTTATCATGACGAGGCGCCGAACCGAGACTGGTCCAAGGACAAGATCTCTCAATACAACAAGTCCCTTGACGGCAAGATCCTAATACCGCAGCCGTTTGGTACTCAGAGAAATGCCTACGAGGCCGAGTCAGGCTTTTGCCTCTCTCGCTACATGATCATTGAACTGGTAGTGGCTGTGTTGGCGTTGGCGATGTTTGGCTGGTTGGCCAAAAGGGTCGCTACGGGACAGTCGCCTAAAGGCAAACGATGGAATGCACTTGAGGCCATGGTTCAATGGGTTCGTAGTGATGTAGCCGTGCCTGCTATGGGTGAACATGATGCAGACAAATTCATGCCGTTGCTATGGACGTTTTTCTTTTTCATTCTGGGCTGCAACCTGATGGGGATGTTGCCTTGGGTGGGATCGCCAACGGCAGCCTTTGGGACCACGCTTGCCTTGGCTGGAATCGTTTTTGTGATCGGTGTGGCGATGGGGATTAAAACATTTGGCCCGGTGGGCTTTTTGAAAAATATTTGTCCCGAACTTGGTCTGCCTTGGTATCTGGCCTTTTGGATCGTGCCGCTGATGTGGGTGATCGAGTTTGCATCTCTGTTTATTAAGCATATGGTTTTGGCCGTCCGCTTGTTGATGAACATGGGTGCTGGCCACTTGGTGCTACTTGGTATTTTAGGAATTGGAATCAGCGTACCGGCCGCCATGATGAGTACTCCGGCATGGGGTGCCGTGGCCATCGTTTCGGTTCTTGGGACGACCGTGCTGAGTTTACTTGAATTGCTAGTGGCCTTTTTGCAGGCTTATTTGTTCACGTTCCTGGCAGCGATGTTCATCGGTAGTTCGATGCATCACCACTAGGTGATTTGTTGGTGCGAATCCAATGTGTGTTTCGCAAGAGTTTTGCTTCCATGCGTATTTTGTAGCGTTAAGAATAGCTAGGAGATTTTGAAAGTGATTAATTCTGTTCGAGTTGGTTTGTATGCACTGGGTGCTGTCGCGTTGATGGCTATGCCTGCTTCCGCACAAGGTGCTGGTTCCATGCCAGGCGCTATCGGTGGCGGTTTGGCTGTTATTGGTGCTGGTATCGGTATCGGTTTGCTCGGCAAAGGAGCTGTTGAATCGATCGCTCGTCAACCAGAGCAAGCTGGTACGATTCGTATTACGATGATTATCGCCGCGGCACTTATCGAAGGCGTCGCGTTCTACGCAGTTCTTGTTGGCTCGCAACAGTTTGGCAAGTAGTAATATCTACCCGGTGGTTACGACTATGTTTAACGGTGTTACTTTGTTGAAATGGCTTTTATGCCTTGCGGTATGTCTTGCTTTCACTAGCAACTCGATTGCAAGCAGCGATGATCATGCTCCTGATCCGGCTTCCTCCTATGCAGGTGAGAATTTGGATTCGTTGATCGACATAAAAACCGACAAAACGATTTGGTCGGCAGTAGTCTTTTTGTTGCTCGTCGGTGGTTTGTACGTTTTGGCGTGGAAACCGATCTCCCAAGGTCTTGCGATGCGGGAACAAACCATTGCCACCCAAATCGCCGAGGCAAAACGATCCGCCGACGAAGCCATGGCAAAGCTGAAGGAATACGATGCTAAGCTGCAAACGGCTCATGCACAGTCTGCGGACCTGATCACTCAGGCTCGGAAGGATGCGGAGTCGGCTGGCCAGCGGATCGTAGCCGAGGCGCAAGCCGAAGCGAGTCGCCAACGCGATCGGGCTTTGGCCGACATTGAGTCTGCAAAACAAAGTGCATTGTCCGATATCGCTGGCAAGAGTACTGAGATTGCATTCTCATTGGCCCGTCGAGTCGTTGGTCGCGAGTTGAGAACCGATGATCACAAGCAGTTGATCGCCGATTCACTTAATAAGATGCCAAGCCAAAACTAGTCCACTAATCGAAGCACCACGATGTCGGAAACACAAAAAAGCGATTCAGCCTTCGACGATGAGTCGATGCATGTCGGACCCATCTACGCGAAAGCGTTGCTGGCTGCAGTTGGCTCGACCGGAAACGTTGATTCGGTGATGGAGCAGTTTCATTCACTCATTCACGATGTTTTTGATAAGCAACCGGTTTTGGAAATGGCGTTGGCCAATCCTAAGCTGGCGTCGGACGAAAAGATTCGGGTGCTCGACAAAGTCTTCGCTGGCAAAATGGATGCAACCCTTTTGACATTCCTTAAGGTAGTTTCGCGACGAGGTAGATTGAACGCAATTCGCGGTATCTACCGAGCTGCGGCTTCCCTTCGAGATGAAGCGGTGGGGCGAGTTCGGGTGCTTGTTACGACGGCACAGCCGCTCGATGAGGCTGCACTCAAATCATTGAAGGAAAAACTGCAAATCCTGTTCAAGAAGGATGTTGCTATCACCTCCAAAGTGGATGCTACGATTCTTGGCGGGTTGATTGTAAGAGTCGGCGATATGGTCTTCGACGGCAGCGTCGATGGGCAATTGAACCTGCTCAAGAAGGCAACTTTGGCCAAGGCCGAAATAGCTATTCGAGAGAAGTTGAGCAGCTTAGCTTCCTAGAAACAATTGAACGAAACTACAAAATCGCTATCAAGCGAATAACCAAACCTTTTTGATCCATTGTAAGTCGTTGATCAACAAACCATGAAATTCAATTCGGACGAAATCGCATCGGTCATTCAGGCCGAAATTCAACAATACGGCAGCACGATCGACGTGCGCGAAGTAGGCACGGTTCTCGAAGTTGGAGACGGTATCGCCCGTGTCTACGGTCTTTCGAACGTCATGTCTGGGGAAATGGTTGAGTTCCCTAGCGGCGTTACCGGCTTGGCCTTCAACCTCGAAGAAAAAAGCGTCGGGGTCATCATTCTTGGTGACTACCTGAGCATCAAAGAAGGGGACGAAGTTCGCGCTCTTGGCAAACTGCTGTCGGTGCCCGCCGGCGATGCTGTCATAGGACGAGTTCTCGATCCGCTCGGAAACCCGCTCGACGGCAAGGGACCTGTCAACGCAACCATCACCAGACCAGTTGAACTGATTGCGACCGGTGTTGCTGAGCGACAACCAGTTCATGAACCAATGCAAACCGGGATCAAAGCCATCGACGCGATGACCCCGATTGGACGTGGACAACGCGAACTGATCATCGGTGACCGAAAGACGGGCAAGACCGCCGTAGCCATCGATGCGATCGTTAATCAGAAAGGCAAAGGCGTCAAATGCTTCTATGTTGCTATCGGTCAAAAGGACTCCTCCGTAGCGTTGGTGATCGACGCTCTGGAAAAGAACGGAGCGATGGAGTTCACAACCGTCATCGTTGCCGGGGCGAGTGCTCCAGCTCCGCTCCAATACGTCGCTCCGTACGCCGGAACTGCGATGGCCGAACACTTTATGTACAATGGCGGTCATGCATTGATCGTCTACGATGACTTGAGCAAGCAAGCCGTCGCGTACCGTCAGTTGAGCCTCTTGATGCGTCGTCCTCCAGGACGTGAAGCGTTCCCAGGCGACGTGTTCTACTGCCACAGCCGGTTGTTAGAACGTTCGGCAAAACTCTCGAAGGCCTTGGGCGGTGGTTCGATCACAAGTCTTCCTATTATCGAAACCCTCGAAGGCGAAGTTTCCGCGTACATTCCAACCAACGTTATTTCCATCACCGACGGGCAGATTTACCTTCAACCTGACTTGTTCTTTGCCGGGATTCGTCCAGCCATGAACGTCGGTATCTCGGTTTCGCGAGTGGGTGGTAACGCTCAGATCAAAGCCATGAAGAAAGTGGCAGGCGGCCTCCGACTTGACTTGGCTTCCTTCCGTGAATTGGAAGCGTTCGCCCAGTTGGGTACCGAACTCGATCCTGCAACGCAATCGAAACTGGACCGCGGGTATCGCATGGTCGAGTTGCTCAAACAATCGCAGTACCAACCGATGGACATTGCTGAGCAAATCATCAGTATCTACGCGGGTACACGCGGACATCTTGACGAGATTGCTGTTGACCGAGTTCGCGAATTTGAAATTGGTTTGCTGAGTTTCGTGCGAGATCGAAAACCCGACTTGCTGATCAAGATCCGTGAGGTAGCTGATTTGACCGCAGATATCGAAGAAGCGATCAAGTCTGCGATCACGACTTTCAAGGCTTCGTTCCGCTAAGCGTTTGGTAAAGGGTTCGTAAGCAATGGCCAATATTCGTCAGCTCGATAAGAGACGCAAGTCTGTCAAAAACGTCCGCAAGATCACGCGCACGATGGAATTGATCGCGACCGCGCGCTTCAAAAAAGCGATGGACCGCGCGGCTGCCGCAACGGATTACACCAAACGCATTACGTCGATTGTTCAAGACATCGCCAAGAGCGGAACGGACGTTTCGCATCCGTTGCTTACCGCACACGATCATGTCGAATCGATGGACATGCTGGTTTTGACGGGTAATCGAGGATTGTGCGGCGGCTACAACGGATCGGTTGTTCGAGCGGCAACGCTTCGACGGACCGAGATCAAAAAGGAAATCGAAGCGGGCCAGATGCGAGTCAGCGGAAAGCGAGGCATTTCCGCCATGCGATTCGCCGGCGTACCTATCGAAAAGACCTACACCGAGTTCGACGACCAACCCTCCTTCGCCGCGGTCGCAAAAATCGCGGATGAACTGATTGAACGTTACATCACCGGCAAAATTGATCGCGTGGATGTCGCGTACACCAAGTTCCTAACCATCTCCAAGCAAACCGTCGTGGTTGAAACGCTCTTGCCATTTGCGAGTTTGACTCCCGCCACGCCCGGAGGCGTCAACGATGAACCTGCAAAAACGAGTGGCATCCGAGATGACTACGAGTTCTTGCCTTCCGCCAGCGGGATCCTAGAAGAAGTCGTTCCAGCCAGCTTTCGAGCACGCTTGTTCAAGTGCTTCCTGGACGCGGCTGTCAGCGAGCAAATCGCCCGAATGATCGCCATGAAGAGTGCCACCGAAAATGCTGGCGACATCATCAAGTCCTTGTCGAGAACGTACAACCGGGCTCGTCAAAGCAAGATTACACAAGAGATCATGGAAATCATCGGTGGCGTCGAAGCCCTCGGTTAAGAAACCTTTAAGACCACTTTACAACCAATTCATCAATCAATTAACTGGTACGCCAGCGCTCGAAGCCCATCAGCTTCGAACGGTCAAAAATTCGGTTTATCAAGAAGAGAGCAATCACAATGAGCGTCGGAACTGCAAAAAACATAGGACGAGTCAGTCAAGTTATTGGCTCGACGTTTGACGCAGAGTTTTCTGAAGGCAATTTGCCCGCGATTTACAACGCGGTCAAAATCGAAAGCGAAAAGAAGGGAGTCAAGATCAACCTCACCGCCGAAGTGCAACAGCACCTTGGTGGCGGTCGCGTTCGATGCATCGCCCTCGGTAGTACCGACGGTTTGATGCGTGGTCTCGATTGCATCGATCTTGGTAAACCCGTTACCGTGCCTGTTGGCATCGGAACCCTTGGACGCGTCTTCAATGTTTTGGGGGAGCCGATCGATCAACGTGGCCCAGTTCAGGCCGATGACTATTGGACAATCCACCGACAAGCACCCAAGGTGTCGGAACTATCGACCAACACCGAAGTTTTCGAGACAGGTATCAAAGTTATCGACTTGCTCACTCCGTTCGTTCGAGGTGGTAAAGCTGGACTGTTCGGCGGTGCGGGACTTGGTAAGACAGTTATTCTGCAAGAGTTGATCGCTCGAGTTGCTAGCACGCACGGTGGTTACTCTGTATTTGCAGGGGTGGGCGAACGAACTCGAGAAGGAACCGACTTGTGGTTGGAAATGCAAGAAACCGAAATCGGCCAGACCGGGCGCAAGGTTATCGAGCAAACCTGCATGGTGTTCGGCCAAATGAACGAGCCACCAGGAGCCCGTCTCCGCGTCGCCCTCTCCGCCTTGACCATGGCTGAATACTTCCGCGACTCAACCGGTAAAGACACGCTGTTGTTCGTGGACAACATCTTCCGTTTCTCGCAAGCTGGCTCCGAAGTGTCCGCTCTGCTCGGACGAATGCCTTCCGCCGTGGGATATCAACCAACCCTCGCCACCGAAATGGGTGCCTTGCAAGAACGTATTACATCGACGAAACGCGGTGCGATTACTTCCGTGCAAGCGGTTTATGTTCCGGCTGACGATCCGACTGACCCTGCACCAGCAACGGCGTTCGGACAGCTCGATGCGTTCATCTACCTTGAGCGATCCATTTCGGAAAAGGGTATTTATCCAGCGATCGATCCGCTTGCGTCCAACTCCCGTATTCTCGACCCGGCTATCGTGGGTGAGCGACACTATGCGATCGCTCGTCGCGTTCAAAAGACTTTGCAACGATACCGAGAACTTCAGGATATTATTGCGATTCTCGGTGTGGATGAACTTAGCGAAATTGACAAGACAGTTGTTAAGCGAGCTCGTCGTATCGAACGCTTCCTATCGCAGCCGTTCTTGGTGGCCGAGGTGTTCACTGGGAAGAAGGGTGAAATCACCACTTTGGCGGAGACCATTCGCAGCTTCGAAGAAATCTGCGATGGCAAATGGGATCATCTACCAGAAGCAGCCTTCATGTACGTGGGTGGAATCGATCAAGTGGAGGCTCAAGCAAAGCGAATGGCCGAACAAGGTAAGAAGTAAAGCATGAGCACCGACAATAAAGTACATTGCGTCGTGGTTACGCCTGAAAAAACGGAGCTCGACACGACCTGTGATTCGATGGTGGTTCCCATGTTCGATGGCGAATTGGGGATTCAGCATGGTCGAGCCCCGATGGTTGGCCGATTGGGCTTTGGTATCATGCGGATCAAGTCGAATAATGCTGTGACCGAGTGGTTTGTCGATGGTGGTTTTGTGCAAATAACCCGCGAAGGGGTCTATGTCCTGACCGACCGTTTGATGAAAACGGATCAGATTGATCGCAAGCAAGCGGAAGCGGATTTGGATAAAGCCATGCTGATGGTCTCGAATTCGCCCGAATCAGCCGCGTTCAAAGAACGAAGCCTAACGCAAGCAAGAGCAAAATTTAGATTAGCAAAATCGTAGGACCGTAGGTCAGTCGCTCCCCGTGGGTCAGTCGCTCCGCCGACTGACGTCCTCGATCGTCACCCACCACCCGCTGCACAACTTCTATTCTATCGTGGGTCAGTCGCTCCGCCGACTGAC
>JANMLD010000510.1:0-20634 GCA_031372345.1 Pirellula sp. | reverse complement strand
GTATTCTTTACCTTCCAGCACCCCAATTGAAATGAATTCATGCCAAGCGATCCGTACAGTGCTTCTAGACAACCAGAACCAAAGGTAAGTCGGGTTCGATTTGGGATGATTTTTTTGGCCATGCTGGTCGCGGTGCTTTTGTATCTCGACCGAATTTGCATGAGCACGGCCGCAGAAGCGGTGTCCAAGGACCTGTCCATATCGAAGACAGAACTCGACTGGTTGCTTGGGGCGTTCTTTTGGACTTATGCGCTTGGCCAACTGCCGGCGGGTTGGTTGGGGGATCGATACGGTGCGCGATGGATGTTGTCAGCTTACATTGTGCTGTGGTCGTTGAGCACTGGTTTGATGGGAATTGCCAATGGCTGGGCAGCCATTCTATTCCTACGGCTTTGCTGTGGGCTGTTTGAAGCCGGAGCTTATCCCGTTGCCGCCGGTATCGTAAGTCATTGGATGCCGATGGGTAGCCGCGGCATCGCGAGTTCTGTCGTGGCCGTGGGTGGGCGGCTTGGCGGTGCTGTCGCGCCCGTGCTGACGATACAGCTTATGCTATGGTGGACGCTCGGCGATCAGTGGTGGAGTGCCTCGGGCGTGGCGGTGGCTTCCCCCACCAGCTGGCGGCCAGTCATGGTCCTCTACGGCGCGTTAGGGATTGCCATCGCCATGCTCTTCGTATGGCTGTTCCGCGATTCGCCAGAACAACATCCGGGTGTCAGCCCATCGGAACTCGATTTGATTCAAGGAGGCATGGGCTCACACCATAAATCGAAAACAAGAACGGCAATCCCCTTTCGAGCAATGTTGCAATCGATTCCAACTTGGCTGAACTGCTTTGTGCAGTTTGCTTCCAATATGGGTTGGGCTTTCTTGGTGACGAAGATGCCTCAGTATTTGAAGGACGTTCATGGATCATCGCAATCGGCCCAAGGTTGGCTTGTGAGTTTGCCTCTCATGGCCGGGATTGGCGGGTTGCTGCTGGGCGGGGTATTCACCGACGCGATGACCCGGTCGCTCGGACTGCGATGGGGGCGAGCTATCGCGATGTGCGTCTCGCGAGTCATTGTGGCTATCGCATTTTTTGGGTGCTCGTACGTTACGGATTCCCTGCAAGCGACCATGTGTCTGGCAGTGGTCGGTTTTGCCACAGACCTTGGGATCGCCGCATGCTGGGCATACGGACAGGATGTAGGTGGCAAACACGTGGGTTCGGTTCTTGGCTGGACGAACATGTGGGGCAATTTTGGAGCGGCGTTGTCGCCAGTGATTCTAGGAGGAATCGTTGGACGCTTTGATGAATCCAGAACAGGTTGGACCGCAGCATTTATCTGTTGTGCATTGCTCAACGTGGTTGCGGCGTTTGCTGCTATTGGCGTCAACGCGAAAAAACCGTTGGTTTAACCCCCTTCCAACTGAATGGGGTCGTCGGTTATTTTGTAGGGGGTCATCGCTTACGTTTTTTCTGTATCCTCAATCCCTGTATTTCATGTTTCGATCGAAGGCAGCCGTTGTTGGTACAGGATTCATCGGGCCAGTTCATATTGAAGGCCTGATCCGAGCAGGAGTGCAGATCGGAGGGGTGCTCGGTACCAGCTTTGAAAAATCCAAGCGAACCGCGGACCTGTTCGGTATCAAACGAGCTTATCGCGATCTGGATGAACTGATTTACGATGACGAAGTGAACGTCGTTCATCTTACGAGCCCAAATCGGTTTCATTTCGAACAGACGATTCGATGCTTGGACGCTGGCAAGCATGTTCTCTGTGAAAAGCCGCTTGCCATGAACTCGGCCGAGAGCGGAGAGTTGGTGCGACGGTCGAAATTGGCAAGTGTCTTGACCGGGGTCAACTACAACGTGCGTTTCTATCCGATCTGCATCGAGGCATCCGAACGGATTCGACGCGGCGATATCGGTGACATATTTCATATTTCCGGCAGCTACGTGCAGGATTGGTTGCACAAGCCAACGGACTTCAATTGGCGCGTTCTTTCCAATGAAGGAGGTCCACTCCGTGCGTTGGCCGATATCGGAACACACTGGCTCGATCTGGTTCAAACCATCAGCCACTTAGAGATTCACTCGGTTTGTGCGGACTTGCAGACGGTCTATCCAATTCGACAACGGCCTGTCGGAGGCGTTGAGACTTTTTCTAGCAAAATCAATCGGCAAGAGCAAAAGTTAGTCGATGTCTCAGTCGACACTGAGGACTATGGTGGCGTCATGCTGCGTTTCAAAAACGGTGCACGTGGCCTTATGCATGTCTCGCAGGTAACCGCCGGCCACAAGAATTGCATTCGTTGGGAAATCGCCGGTTCGAAACAAAGCCTTGCATGGAACAGTCAGCGGCCAGATGAACTGTGGGTGGGCAATCGCGACTCTGCTAACCAAACTCTGCTTCGCGATCCCGGCTTGCTATCGGATATCGCTAGATCACACACTCAGTACCCAGGGGGCCACAACGAAGGCTTCCCGGACACGTTCAAGCAACTGTTCCGATCATTCTATACGGCAATTGAAAAACAGGAGACCAGCAGCAAGTTACCCTTTGCGGACTACCCTACGTTTTTGGATGGGCATCGAGAGATCTTGCTGTGTGAAGCCATTCTCAAGAGCGCCCGCGAACAACGATGGATCGAATTGGGGACTCATGGCACTTAGCGATTCTACTCTCATCGGACTATTAACCCACGAATCGGTCGGTGTCCGATCTGCATCGTTAGAGCTGCTTAGCGGCAGTTTTTCTACGGATGCGCGCTGGCTGCCGCAGATCTTCGCGGCGTGGGACCGATATGGCGCACAAGACGCATTTCCTGAATTCCCTCTGCTTACTCACTTCGCGATCCCGATTGAGCTGGTGAGCGAGTGCATTGAGCGAGCACAACGCATGTCGGCGGGGAGAGCCCTAACCGATCGTGTGTGCCGATGCGCCGGCAAACTCATCGAGGCGATATCGGTTGCACCACCAGTGACTTTTGTGGATCATGTGGCGGCCATTCACGATCTCAAACTCCAATCGAAGATTTTCTTTCGAGTCAACGATCAGAAGATGCACGCTCGCTGCGGTTGGATCGATCGCGAGTTTACCGAATTGGCGGAGACGTTGGCAAACAATCCCGGTAGCGTCCTGAACCTCTACGAAGTGCTGGAGAGTCAGTTCTTGCAAGGCCGAGCGGATGAAGTGCTCAAGTCGGCTTTTCAGTCGCTTCGACCGGATTTGCATGGTCAACATGATTTGCATGGCCAGCATGATTCGCATGAACGAACGCTGGAACAAGTGTCCCATGTCTGCCTGGAACTGGCGACTCGATATCGCATGGTAGGATATGAATGCTGGTTTGTGGATCTGCTGGATCACCGTGAATCCTCGATCGCCGACGCGGCATCCGTTGGTTTAGCTCGATGCCGAACCGACACGTCTTTGACATTAATCGCAGATCGTTTTGCCGACTATTCCAAACCGGGCCAATTGCGGTCGATCGACGTCTTAAGACGAGGTAGAATCGTGAAGACATCGGAGCTACTTCGGTTTTTGCGAGCGCACGGACATGGTACACAGGTTCAAAATGCACTGCGTGCGGCTGAAGTTCTGCAGTTCGATTTTTCGACTTTGGAAGATTGGCTAGAAGCCCTGATCGTGGTCGATGAACCCAGTTTCGAGCGATTGAAGGGGACGCTAGGTATCGTCGAGCCCCTTACGGATGCGTTGTCAGCGGCTGACAAAACGAGAACCATGCAACTTTTGAGGAGCCGATTCAAAGATTAGCACCAATGTCGAAGCCCCAAAATGACGCGCTGCATACTAGCCATAGAATCGACCTGCGATGAAACCGCTGCAGCCGTCATCACCGAGGATGGGACCATCCTTGGCGAGTGCATTGCAACCCAAACCGAACTCCACGAGCAGTTCCAAGGGGTAGTGCCCGAGATCGCCGCACGTGCCCACCTGGATCGCATCTTGCCAGTTATCGATACCGCCATGCGGCAATCGAATACGACCCATGAAGACTTGGTAGCCATAGCCGTCGCAACCTTTCCAGGATTGCCTGGTTCGCTTCTTGTAGGGCTGTCGGCAGCGAAGGGCTTGGCGCTAGCCTGGCGTAAGCCACTCGTTGGTATCAACCACGTGCAGGCGCACATCTACGCATGTGGGATGGGCAAGCAGGAAAGTGTTTTCCCATGTGTAGGATTTGTGGTCAGTGGTGGCCACACCAGTTTGTACCATTGCATTTCGCCCACCGAATGGATTTACATTGCGGGCACGATCGATGATGCGGCGGGCGAAGCGTTTGATAAAGTAGCCGTCATGCTAGGCCTGCCTTTTCCTGGTGGCCCAGCCCTTTCCAAATTGGCCGAGCAAGGAGATCCGAAGGCGATCTCGTTTCCGCGGCCAATGCTCGATGACAAGGCTCGATTGGACTTTAGCTTTTCAGGGCTAAAGACTGCGGTCAGGTATCGGATTGCTGGAACGGGAAAACAAAGTTGGAATGCATTGGTTTTGGCGCCTCAATTGAGAGCGGACATCGCCGCATCCTTTCAACAAGCGATCATCGATTGCTTAGTCGGCAAGAGTATGCAAGCGATTAAGAAATTGGGAGTCAAGCGGCTTTGCGTGGGTGGTGGGGTTGCAGCCAACCGAGAATTCAGACGTCAATTGCTATTGGCATGCGATCGTTCGAAGATCGAGTTGCACATCGCTGCCCAGGAGCTTTGTACCGATAACGCAGTGATGGGTGCGTTGGCCTGGGAGAAGATCAAACTTGGGGAATTCGATACGCTGGAGCTCGATGCGAAACCGGGTCTGCTGAGACGATGTTGATCCGATTCCATGCCACGCTACGGCAATGGGCAGATGCTCAAGCTGTCGAAGCGGACTTTGCACTCCGCATCGTGGGCTTGCAACATGATCGTTCCCGCTTCCGTTCGGAGCCCTTTGCGAGGGTTTTCGTTTGGCTCGCGGGTGTCTTGAAAATCCACGACTTGAACACCGTTCACCCAAGTGCTCATCAAGGAACCATCCGCCACGACAGTCAGAAAAGTCTTTTCGGTGGAATCGGAAAGGACAGCCCTGGCATTTTGCCTGCGAAAGATTGCACCCATACCGCCATCGACCGGTCGACGTCGGTCCTCTTTGAATCCGTGGTGCACCTGGCATTCGTAGCCGTTCATGTCTTCACCAGGAATACAACGGAAAAAGAGCCCTGAGTTGACGTTTTCGGCCAGCGTCTGTACCGCAAATTGCAAGCAGCAGTTGGCGTGCGGTTGTAGCAATTCGATGTGGCCTTTTCCGCCGATCAAGGTCAATGATCCTTCCTCGCTGAGTTCCGTTTTTACGCTACCAGCTGGCGTATTAAAGTCCTTTAAGTCTTTGCTTGGTAAGATCGCGTAGGTGATGGGGCGTACCTTGACATTGCGAAATCGGACAGTGCCCTCTCGGAACTGCAGACCAATGAAGCCTGCAGTTAAGCCTGTTGTATCCATGTAGGCAGCGGACAGCTGGCCATTGACCCAGGCTTGCACATGCTCCCGATCCACCATCGCATGCAACGAATGCCATTCGCCTGACTCCGGCTCATCGACTTGATCGCTCACCTTGACTCGTCCTACCAAGGAACCTGTAGGAAATGGATTGTCCGGCGGAGCGATGTTCAATTCGAAGCAGTCTTTTGCCGGGTCGGTGGGATTCAAGGGAGTCCGAAGAAAGACACCACTATTCGTTTTGTCGGTCCCTTTGTATTCCAGCATCAACTCGAAATCGGAAAATCGAACGGAGGTGCACAACAAGCCCGGGTCGCCTGAGTTTGCAATCAAAACGCCATCTTCGACTCTCCAATTTGCGTCGTTGGATTTTCGCCAGCCCGTCAGCGATTGCCCATCGAAGAGCCGGATCCATCCCACACTTAATTCGTCGCTTGGCAATCGAGCAGCCAACAAATTCTCGACATCCACCGATGGATCCAGCGGAGGATCGACGGGTTTGGCATCGGCCTGCGGTGCAATCGCTTTTGCCGGAGGCGTATCTTTTGATTCTGACCCTTGTTCGCCCGTAGGCTTGCTATTTTCGTTCGCATCAGCCACCGATTGTTGCGTCACGTCGTTTACCGGAGTTGTCGCAATAGTATCGGTTGAAGCTGAATTCCAGCAACCGGTTTCGATTGCAAGCATGCAAACACTGCAAAGGAACGGGGCTATTACTACGAGTCTAAAGGGCTGTCGTCCGAAATTTCTAGCCATGCTGCGAAATGCTCAGGTAATTGAGGTTTTTCCAATGGTGCACCGCGCCATCGAAGTTCCACGCGATTGAAGGATTCCATCATACCGGTGATCGGCACACTCGCCAAACCCTTTATGATACTCAAAGGCTGCTGGATGCCGTTTATCGAAAAGTGATGGTCCGTCGAAGCGGGTTCAAAACAAAAGCAAATAACCTGTTTATTCGATACACCCGTCGGTCGGTGAAACGTGCGAACGGAGCTAATCTCCAACTGACGCGGGTTATTTGGGTCGAGCCGACCGTTGACTTTCCATTGGGAAGTTAGCGAAATCCGGTGTGGTCTATTCACATTCCTGCTCGCGAAGCTCATGGCTTGGATAAACTCCAGGTCCGTCGATGCGGTACCAACGATCCAAAGCCGCAGACCATTCGGCAAGGTTTTTCACTCGAGCAAAACTCTCTCGAACCTCGAGTGACTGCGGATGAAGTGCCGAGTATTTGATGCCAAATTTACGCATGGGAACACCTGCTTTGTCTTGGCCGTACAATTCTTCCGCCAATTGAAAATGTTCCAAAATAACTTCACGCTGACGAAAAAGGGTGGGAGGCGGTGGCAGAGGCTGTCCGTGAAAGATCGCTTGACACTGCTCAAAGATCCACGGATTGCCAATGCAACCGCGCGCCACCGTTACGCCGTCGATGCCGGTCTCCTGCATCATTCTCAAGCAGTCATCTGCCGTGAACAGATCTCCGCTTCCCAGGATGATGCGGTTGGGGCCGACATGCTTTTTGACCTCGCGCAGGAATTCCCATCGACTCGGTCCGATGTAGCGCTGTACGACGGTGCGGCCATGAACCGTGATCGCGTCTATCCCATAGGCAAAGGCACCATCGAGTATTTGAAAGAAATGGTCGCGGCTCTCCTGGGTGTCATCTAGCCCTCGGCGCATCTTGATGGTCACCGGGATATGTTGGGGTACGATATCGCGAGTTTGACGCACAATCTCCAATGCCACCTTGGGCTGGCTCAAGTGGAATCCACCACGGCATCGGCCCAGTACCTTCTTGACTGGACAGCCAAAATTGATATCGATGACCGCAAAGCCAGCTTCAACTAACTTCAACGCACCCAGTGCAAATTGCTCAGGCTCGGCCCCCATGAGTTGACCGGCCACTGGCTGTTCCTCGGGAGTGTTATGCAGAAAATGTTGCGTCCGTTTGCGGTCCTTCAATTCCACGAGAAACTTATCGAGCATCACTTCGCACAGACTGTACGACGCACCATGACGCCTTGCGATGACTCGCATCGGCCAGTCGCTATAGCCACTCAACGCGGCTTGAACGACAGGAAAGCCTATGTCGACGGCACCGATCTTGAGCGGCCGATAAAGCGGTGATGGACTAGATTGCTGGGATTGCGACATACTCTGCGATGTTTCAAGTTTTATTGCGGCACATGACTCGCTCCGATCGTAGGGCATTCTTCCAGGATGATCAACCCGCAAGCAGCATATCTCGGCAAACGACTGGAATGGACTCTTCATCGGGCAGGGCAAATACAGGGATATGATACGCCACGAGCCTAGCTGCCGAATCCTGTAGACCGTCTTGATCGTGTTGGTTGACGATAACCGAAACGGCATAACCCCGACGTCGCAGCATCCCCAAGGTCAAGGCCATGGTCTCGTCCACTTGCTGCACGAACACCAGAACGGAAAGTTGGCGGGATAGACGATTTTCGGTTTCCATCAACAAATCCCCTAGACGCAATCCGTCGGTTCGTTCTAGTCTGGCCAGCGTTCGGTGTATTTCCGCAAACTGCTCGGGCCCACTTCTAGCACCAACGACAACGGGGCGCAGACGATCGCTTTTGGCGTTCATTTCGACGTCGGCTCGAACCGAACTGCGATCAGAAAAATCCCGCTCCAAACGCATTTGACGGACACGATCGGCCGCATCCCGCCCGTTGCTGATCAAACCGAAGGGCTGATTCATCATGTAAAGCGTGTGAGTCAAAGAAGCGGCCATCGTGACCGCCAAATCGGTGCGGACAGGTTCATTGCGGTCTGGGTTCGTTTCGCTGTGCATGTCTAAAACGAGCATGGCCCCTTGGATGCAAGTCGGTTGAAAAACGCGGGTGTGCAGTTTGCCCGTGCGTGCCGTGGCTCGCCAATGGATACGATTGAGTGAGTCGCCCGCTCGATATTCGCGGATGCCGACCATTTGTGTTGGATCTTCCATGACCCGGTCATTGACCCGCAAATCTCCCATCGGTCGGCGGCTCGAGATATTCATCCCTTGTAGCGGCACTAGCTTCGGCAGTACAAGGATGTATTGTGGTTCCGATGCGACTCGATAGTTGCGATGCAGCCCAAGCAGGTCACCGGTTTCAAGGACGGTCGGACCCAATTGAAAGTAGCCTCTGCGAATGGCTTTGATTTGATAAGTCATCAGGGCAATTTGCCGAGGTCGAAAGAAATAGAGTTTTGCAGGGTACCCGGTGACTTCCAAAGAACGGTTGGGTTGCGAAGTAGCTCGCTTGGACAACAGGTCTTCCGCAAAGAGCCATGGGATGAAGTAGCCGGTGTTGTTTTTTAGCCTGAGCCCTACGGATAGACTCTCACCGATTTGCAACTCGGCTTTCGTGACTTGCCGTTCGACCGTCAAACTGCCTGCCCAGCGATCCGCATAGAAGCGAGTCAGTTGGAACACAATCAAAAGCGAGCAAGCGCCGAGAGCGAACAAATTGGCGCCAGTCAACATGCCGATCAGCAATACCAACGCGATGATTGGTAAAATGGCCATGCGCCCAAACCTTAATACTAGAAAACAACGGTTTCAAAAACGAAACCACAGTATGACCACAGGTCGGCAGAATAAAAGCTGCAAGGAGAAAGAATTGGACAAAGGCCTTGCGAGAATCGCACATCGCATCGTTTTGCTACGATCGGTCACTTTTGGGTTATAGGACAAATGTGATCTCAAACGCGGTGCCATTTTCGCGGCGAATTTTCAGTTCACCGCCGAGTTGATCGACTAGGATGCTGACTAATTTCAGCCCCAAGGACGGACCATGTTCTAGGGAAATATCGCTTGGCATTCCGATACCGTCATCCGATAGCAGCATCAACATGCGTCCGTCCGGCTCGGTCTGCAACCCAATCCTAACTGTTCCACCGCGCGAGGAAGGGAATGCGTATTTCAGAGAATTAGAAACGACCTCGGTGACCAAAAGACCACAAGTTATCGTCTTATCGAGTGAAAGTTCGGTTGAGTGGAGATCCTGTACAAATTGGATGCGGTTCGACTCGATTCCATAGGCTTGGAATAGATGCCCGCAAAGTTCGCTCAGATACTTCGCGAGATTGACACTGGCAAAATCTTCTGCGCGATAGAGTGTTTCGTGAACCAGGGCCATAGCACGAATACGGTTCTGGCTTTCGCTGAGTACTTCGTTGGCGGCGGAATGGGAATGATGGGCTGATTGGAGGCTCAGTAGGCTTGAGATCACCTGCAAGTTGTTCTTCACACGATGATGAACCTCCTTTAACAGCGATTCTTTCTCGCGAAGAGAAGCACGAACGCATTCGTCCGCTTTTACTCGTTCGGTAATGTCGCGACCAAATGTCAGCACGACCCACTCACCCTCCAACTCCACAGCCGACGCGATGACCTCAAGCGGAAATGTAGAACCGTCCTTCCTATGGTGCCAAACTTCAAAGGTTAGCCATTCCCCCTGTTGCAATCTTTTCATGCGATCCGTAAATCCAGCCGCACTCTCGGGCACGTCCAATTCTTGTATTCGCATCGAAAGCAATTCGTCCAGGGTATGACCATGCATTTTTGCGGCCGCAGAATTGGCGTTCAGAATATTACCATTTAGATCCGTTTGGAAAATTGCATCGCTGCTCGTTTCAATCAAGGTACGGTAACGCAACTCGCTCGCGGTGAGCGCCAGCTCAGCGTGCTTTCGCCCAGTGAAATCCCGAATAAATCCATGCCAGAGTATACTGCCATCCTGCATGCGTTGGGGGACCGCGTGACCTTCTACCCAGCGAAGACCTAGTTTGGGTACGTGGACACGACATTCGCAACGCCAGGTTTCCATGGTCTCTTCGGACCGAAGTATGCTCGCAAAAACTGCGTCGAGATCGTCAGCGTGCACTCTTTGAAAGATTTTCATTCCAGAAGCACGCACATCTTCAGGGGTCACTCCAAAAATGTCCTGAATAGCTTTACTTGCATACGGGAAGCAACTCCGTCCGTCAGGCCATCGCTGGTACTGATAGAGTATACCGGGTACCTGTTCAGTTAGCTTGCGTAACAGTTCGTCATTCTCTCTAACCTTTGCCTCGGCGGCGCGCTGCTCCGTGATATCGAACGCAGTGAGAACGAGCCAGTCCACTTGTCCTTCGTAAGGGACCGGCGAGATGGTCACCGTGTAAACGCGTGCAATACCCGAGCCGTCAGGTGCCGAGAACTCCCCTGTAAACGACCGCTTGGTGTCGAACACGTGTTCGAAAATACGCAGTGCGCGCGAGCGTTCCGGTTCGGTTGCGAAGTCGATCACACACTTTCCTATCAAGTCGTTCACCTTTCGCCCCTCTGCCGCTCGATTGGCGTACCGAATCACTCCCCCCCGATCCACTTCCAAAATGTAGGCGACGCTACTAGCGGTCAGCAATTCCAACTTTGCAGATTGCTCCCTCAACTGCGCCTCGGCACGCTTGCGCTGTTCAATCTCTTGCTCCAGGCGCATTCCTCGCTCGTGCCCATAGGCAAGCGCCGTGCGTACGTCTTCCGCGGCTTCTCGACGAAACCAAGAAGCCAACCACAGAAACGCAAATCGTAGGGGGCGGCGCACCGGCACTCGAATGCGGAATACTGCCCCGCGTTCGATTGGCTCCCATGTAACGATCGACGGTGATAGCCCAACGTTGGTAGTCACCGCCCCGAGTCCGATCGCTTGCGTCTGCCAAAACAAGTCCGGTGGAAGTGAAAATCCATCTTGAACAACGATTGCAATTTCAACGTCTCGACCGTTGACGTGCGTGAACTCCGTTTGCAAACATCGGAAAATTTGCGACAACACGCCCTTCTTGGATTCACCAGCCAATTCGTAGTATCGGGAAGGCTTAATCCAAAGTCCGGCCGCGGCGAGCAAAGGTCGGAGGTAGCGGGAGCGGTTGTAGGAACTGCAAAGTTCCACGATCTGCTCCGGCGAAAGCCCCTCGTGACTATTGCGAAAAAAAGTCAGATAGTCGTCCCATGGGATCGACGCTGAGGTTATCTGCAAATCCTCCAGCGTATAGCTCAATCCGCGGGTGAGGTGCTGCGTGGGGAATTTCATTCGCCCTAGATACTGGATGGTATACTCCGTCACCCGACAGGAAACATCCCCGCTTGGCAATCCTCTTGATTCCTGCATCAAATTTCTTCGATCTCCAATCGCTTTCCCCTTATTCGCCCCCGTCCGAACAAAAACTAGATTTTGGATGGGAAACCGAACTGTTAAACGGGCTCAGAATATATCCTGCTTCACGGCCGCTGCCAAGAATTTAGCATAAAGTCGATCGGCAGTTCATAACGAAGCGTGTATCTTGTCATAACTGTCTTGTCCTCTGTCGTTTCACTCGTGATTTCGAACCGCTCAAAATACTCATGGACCGCATTGAACTGGCTGACGGTGGATTGATTCTCCTTGACGAAACTTTCCTACCTGCCGAACTGGCCGATCGTTACTTTGCGGAACTGCAAGACCAATGTGACTGGGAGCATAAGCCAGGAATCTTTGGTCACATGCAACCAAGGTTGATTGCCTCCTATGGTGACCAAGGTATCACTTATCGATACTCGGGCAAGGTCAACGTTGCTCTCCCATGGATCCCGGTCTTGTTGGAGATCAAGAAAAAGATCGAAGCCGTTCAAGGTGAATACAATTACTGCTTACTAAATCGCTACCGCTCTGGGTCCGATAGCATGGGATGGCATGCTGACGATGAGCCGGAAATGGGCGACATGATTGGTTCCTTGTCGCTTGGGGCAACCAGGAAGTTTCGAATTCGGCACAACACGTCGAGGCAGACCAGGACATTCTTGGTAGGCAATGGAACGCTAATCGTAATGGCTGGGACCATGCAACAATTCTGGCAGCACGAAGTCCCCAAGACCAAGCAGCCAGTTGGAGAACGTATCAACTTGACCTTTCGGAAGATCAAAAAAGTCACGGGCCATGCTATGTCGTGAATTTAGTGAGAAGACATTGCTAGCTGCGGGCCAAACATCTCGCTCACACCGCTTTCCACATTCCAATTCCGACCACCCCCGGAAGTGTCAACGGAGGACCGTGGTGGGCATGCCACCTTGCATCGGATTGCGGTAATTGTTGACGGGTGTCATTCCCCAGTTTTGTTGAGGTGCCGCGAAGGGACTTGTATTGGGGCGGAAGCTTATTCCGTTCTGGTTGTTATTCGCCCACACGTACGGCTGTGCGACCGGTGTGTTCGATGCGACATAGTTTGTGTTTCGGTTGCTACTGAACAAACTGTTGCTGAATAGACTACCCGTGCCGGAGGCAAATGTCGGCCACGTGAAGTAGGGGCGTGATACTGTGTCTGCATAGGGATTGTAGCCTGAAACTGCGTTTGGCGTGTATTGCAAGTTCGGTCGCAACGGAACTGCCGGGATCACAAAATTAGTGTTGGAGGTGTTGGACATAGGCTGCGTTGGGATATTGGCCGAGGCAACCATTGGATTTGCAGCATTGTACGGGGCGGGGTTGTACGGGGCGGCGTTGTACGGGGCGGCGTTGTAGTTCAGATTTGGATAGTACGGTGCTGGTGCTTGTGCGAGTAAATTTCGATTGGGGAAACCTTGATATCCTGGATTGGAAGGATAGTCGATTGGTCGTGTTGGAAAACGCGAAAGATTTCGATTCGCTTGGGCGACCTGTGCGGCTTGCTGATAGAAGTTCGGGTTGTTTGTCGGAATTGGGTTATTCGCGATGGTGTTACCACCATTTGGCGATTGGTTGAGTGGGCGATCCACGTAGCGAGGTACTTGCTTGGACTGAGAACTCAAGACGGGTACCATCTTGGTGACTTCTTGTTCCTCGTATTTTTGGTATGTCACCGGTTGAGTTACTTGGACGTAGTTGGGTTGGTATTGGACGATTGGCACATAACGCCAAACTTGTTTCGGCTGAGCGAACGGGTTCCAGTTCGGCACATTTTGCAACTGAAGCTGCTGAGAATGAATTGGGACATACTGTGTAATTGTGGTTGTCTTGTTCTCGGTTATGGTTTTCGGAACATACACCCGTTCCTTGACCTCTTGGTAGGAGTAAGCAACGACAGGGACCGTTTCTTGGATAATGTAACGACCATAAGGTTGTCCGCTGGATGGATCCACAAAAGTCATGACGGGTGTACCAGTCGCAGATCCTTCGCTATTATTAGGATTGCCAATATTAGGATCTCCCGTCTGAAATCCCAGGGCGATTGAGCTCAGGCCGAACCAGGGCGAGAAGAAGCAAGTGGATAGGAATACAGCGAAGCTTTTGGAGAACATAGTCTTGCCGGATTGGATCCTTGAATATCTGCGTTGCCCGCAATCTAGCGGGAAACTTTTGCCAGCTTCTCAAGCGGTGTTGAATGCTTTGTCAGAGCGTGCGCACAGTGGGGCGCTCGTTACAGTATTGGGTCGTACTATTTCGCAGATTCCGTCGCAAGGTCTAGTTAGTGCGGATGGTCGATGGTTTTACTTAACAAACGATAGCATTGCCAGTCTGATGGCAGATGAGGCGGTTCCAATAGAAGGCGGCACGCCGGTCCCAGCGTTGATCCGCTAGCATTTTCCAAGTTGCCCGGCATCTCCTGGCCTCCCCTTATTACTACTAGGCGACACAGCCGACAAAAGTAGCAGGCACGCTCCGTCGTGCCGTCCGCTGGAGTGAATTTACAATGGTTCCTGTTGAACGGCACATGGACTGTGCCTACTACTTTGACTTTTGTCGGCTGCGTCCTAGGCCTTTCCCTGGTAGGTGCCAGGCACCTATCAGATTGGTACTGGAGTGAATTTACAATGGTTCCTGTTGAACGGCACATGGAATGTGCCTACTACTTTGACTTTTGTCGGCTGTGTCCTAGGCCTTTTCCTGGTAGGTGCCAGGCACTTATCAGATTGGTGCCGACATCCGACATTGGGTGTCTTGCCACAGTTTCCGGAAGTCGGAGGTATGGCGAAGCTAGCGAAGGTGTAGCGTTTGCATCAACTTTTTTTTATTGGGGAAATTTCCGGAACAGGCTAATTATCTGGCCTGGTTGGTTCGATACCAGAACGAGCGGGAAAGGTTTTCCGCTTAGGTAAAGATTTATACTTGCGTCGACAGGCACGTCTGGCGTGAGTCTCCGGCCTCAAAACATGGAAGATACAGTCGTGAACCGCTTCACCCTCCTCTTACTCGTTGCGACAACAATCGCAGGTGGCAACGCCTTCGGCCAGAATCATGCGTCAGGACGCTTATCAACCCCACCTGTACGCATCGCACAATCACCAGTGGTACCAGCTCGATCCAACGCCGTTCCGCGACCTGCACGGCCCATTGGCCGTCTTGTTTCTCAGCAGAGTTTGATAGCCGATGACGGTGGCGAAGTCATGTACGAGGACGCTCCCGAAGGCGTCGTTCTCGGTGAATCCTACAATCCTAACGAAGGACTAGCGGAAATCGGTGGAGGATGTACCTCCTGTGGCGGTGGTGGCTGCAGTAGCTGCGGCGATAGCTGCGGTGACGCATGTGGTAGCCCCTTCGGATTCGACCTCTGCAATCCCGGCGGCCTTTGCGGACGGCAACTGTGTATCGCATTGCCTTCACACGGTTGGGTCAGTGTCGAGTACTTGAATTGGTACCAAAAGGGGATGGAGACCCCTGCTTTGGTTACCACTTCACCTGTGCCAACCGCACAAAACTTGGCTGGCGTGCTTCCTTTGGCGACCACGCTTTACGGCGGAAACGACGATATTCTTAGCAACCGAATGAATGGTACGAGGGTTCGGTTCGGCTGGTGGTTTGCTAACCATCCCAACGTCGGCGTCGAAGGGGAGTACTTCGGCTTCGGAACCAAAACGGAGAATTTTGATCGTCAATCCAACGGAAGCACGATCCTAGCTCGCCCATTTTACAACGCTGTCACCGGTATGGAAGATTCTGAACTCGTCTCCTACCCTGGTTTGTTGTCCGGTCGAGTACGAACCACCGCGACTTCAAAACTAGACGGTGCCGCTGTCCGATTTCGACGCCTGCTCTGCTGCAGTAGCGATTGCGGATTCTCTCCCATTGCATGCGGTCCAGTTCCTACCCAGTCCCGAATCGATGCGACTTTGGGTTGGCGATTCTATCAACTCAAGGAAAGCCTCGGAATTCAAGAGGATTTGACCTCCCTAAGCACTGCGAATCCGGGAAGCTTTGTCCTCAACGACAACTTCCGAACACGTAACCAATTCAACGGTGCCGAACTTGGCTTCCATTGGATGAGACGTCGAGGCTACTGGTCCTTCGATACGTTGATGCGGTTAGGTCTGGGCAACACCCGACAAGAAGTCATCATCAACGGAACGACGCAAACGACGCAAAACGGAAACACAACGAACGCCAACGGTGGATTGCTAGCTCAACGAACCAATAGTGGAACTTTTGTTCGCAACCAGTTTGGGGTCGTGCCAGAATTGGGCGCAACGCTTGGCTACCAATGCTCGCAACGATTGCGTCTGACTGCTGGCTATTCCTTCATCTACTGGAGCAACGTAGTTCGCCCAGGGGACCAAATCGATACAACCGTTAATCCAAACCTGCTTCCTCCCGAGAATCCTACACAAACTGCGTTCTTGAACCCCAGGTTTGCCTTCCAAGATTCCGATTACTGGGTACAGGGATTGAGTCTTGGCGGCGATTATCGATGGTAACCCTCCGGTAACTGATAGCTAAACCACTTCAATATCCAGGGCTTGATGGATCCTCCCGATCGATCGAGCCCTCGATTCGTTGAAATACCGATTCAACGACCATGAACTTACGCAATACCAACAGATATCGAGGTCGGCAGGGAAGCTGATGATCTGAGCCACCAAGCTCAGTGTTCACTCCCAAACGGCCGAGCCCACGGATGGAGCAGTGACGAAAATGGCTGGACTTTTGAATCGACTCTACGAAATTTTGAGTGGCTCGCAAAAAGGTCGCATGTCTCCTGCGAACCAAAATCGAGCCAAAAGAAAACTCCGAATGGAGTTGCTCGAAGGACGCCAGTTGATGGCAGCCAACATCACGGGCACGGTCTTCCAAGACATTACCGACAACGGACTCAATGCGGGAGATACCAATCTCTCCGGTGTAACTGTCGCATTGTTTCGCGATGGGGGCAACACATCCTACGATAGCGGAACCGGGACCGTTGCTGCGGGCGATGATACTCTGGTAGGGACGACGACTTCGGCCGTTACAACAGGCTTGTATTCCTTCACCGTCAATACCGCTGGTACTTATTTCGTTGTTCAGTCCAGTGTCGCCACCGGATTAATCCAACGACCAACACAACGTGTGCAGACCGTTATTGTCACCCCCACCGACATCCTCGGTGTTGGCTTGACGACAATCGATACGTTCGACACGACGGCTCAGTCAGTGACGGCTGTGTTTGGTGGAACCAATCCAGATTTCCAAGCCACCGCAGCTTCAGAAGCGATCGGCGGCGAACGGGACATGTTCGTCAATGCGACGGGTGGCACGATTTCCATGCAAGCCGATACGCCATCGACAACCAACTATTTGGCGTTTGACGTTGGCGCCGGCGCGAACGGAACAAGAATCTTAACCTACGATGGTATCGACAATGACGCCCAGGTTCTGGCAACCAATGGACTTGGTGCAGTTGACTTGACCTCAGCAGGTACTGCAACCGGTTTTCGATTCCAAATTGGCGGCGAAGCTGGCACGCAGATCACTATCCAAGTTAACAGTGGTGCGAACGCCTCCACCCGTACCGTAGCGATCCCAACAACATCCGGTGCGTCTCCATCTGCAATACTAGATGTGCCTTTTACGGATTTCACGACGAGCAGCGGTACCGGCGCGAATTTCGCCAGTGTTGGAGCCATCCAGTTTTCCGTCTCGGGACCCAACGCAGCGGACGCTATCATCGATTTGATTCAAACTTTTGGCTCAACAACGATCACTCGCAACGTCGCCAACTTAACACCGATGAGCATCGGCAATCTGGTCTTCTCGGATCGTAATAACAACGGTTTGTTCGACACCACCGTACCGACCGAAACGGGCGTTAACGGCGTTACACTGCAGTTGTTCACCGATACGAACAACAACGGTGTGTTCAACGCGGGAACTGACGTTGCCACGCTCGACAGCACCAACGTCCCCATCACCACAACTTCGAATATTTCCGGCAACTATACTTTCACGAATCTGTTCCCTGGTCGTTACTTTACCGTGATCCCTAGCAGCCAGTTTTTGACCGGCGGCGCTGCGGCAGGGTTTGTCGTGAGTTCAACGACGCCTGCAGGCACCAATAACACCAACAAGGGTGTGGCCGTCGTTGGAACCGGGGTTGTGACTTCATTGGTCTCGCTCAACGCCGGTGCTGCACCGATCACGGACGGTGACACCAACGTCAACACCGACTTGAGTTTTGACATAGGATTGGTTCCACAGTTCGACCTGACCGTAGCCAAGACGACCACCGCGACCGTTGCCGCCACCGGCACCACCATCACCTACACCATCACCGCAAGAAACGACGGTCCCTCGCCTGCTTCCGGTGTGACCCTCTCAGATGACATTCCCGATGGCCTTCGCATCATCACCGCGACTTCAACCGTCGGCACGGACGTCGTGACAATTCCTGCCTCCGCTGCCGATACTACGGCCGCAAATCCAGACAATATTACCGTTGACGTTGGTACCCTTGCCGCCAGTGCGTCAACCCAACGCACTATTACCATCGTCGCCGAAGTCCTTGCCATAACGGCGGGAACGGGTTCGCCTGCCGCCATCAATAATACGGTGACCATTGCAGGTCTCGGTACGGAATTGACAGCCTTGCCAAATACGGCTTCCGTTTCTTTGCCTGTTCAACTGCGCAACGACTTGGTGGTGGTGAAAACCATTACAACTAACCCTGCCTCGACGGGAACGCCCGCCACCGCAGCCCCAGGCTCGACCCTTACGTACACTCTTGTCGCTCGCAACGACGGCCCATCACGAGCGACAACCGTTCGAGTCACCGACGACTTGCCGGACGGCATCCGAGTTTTGACCGCGACGTCAAGCGACGTTACGGACACCGTTACCATTCCGGCATCGGCTCAAGACACCACGCCAGGTAACCCAGACAATCTTACGGTCGACGTGGGTGACCTTTTGATCGGGCCCGGGAATCAGACGACGATCACCATCACCGCCGTGGTCTTGGGGACGACGGCAGGCCTGTTCACCAATTCAGCCAACATTGCCGCAACGAACACAACGGTGAATAACGAACTTTTGTTAACCAACAACGATAGTTCCGTTCAAGCCAACGCGCAACGCAATATTGACTTGGTGGTAACCAAATCCATCGTTACTAACCCTGCTTCTACCGGAACACCTGCCACCGCTTTGCCAGGCTCAACGTTTACTTACACGATCCTGGCACGCAACGACGGACCGTTTGACGCGACGACGGTACGCGTCGTAGATGACATTCCAGATGGCATCCGAATTATCTCCGCGGTTTCAAGTGACGTCACCGATACGGTGACGATTCCTGCCTCCGCACAAGATACGACGCCTGCCAACAGCGATAACATTACGATTGATGTCGGTAATCTCGCCGTAGGTGTTCCAGCCCAGACTACAATCACCATCATCGGTGTCGTCCTTCCTGCTACACAAGGCACATTCACCAACGTCGCGACCATCTCCGCAACGGACACCGCAGTGAACATCGAGACAGTCACCAACAACAATTCCAGTTCCATTGCGGCCACCGCCCCTCGAACGATCGATTTAACCGTCGCCAAGTCAGGACCGACTACCGCGATTTCTGGAAACACGATTACCTATACCTTGACGGCAACCAACAATGGACCCTCCGACGCGATCGGTGTGCAAGTGGTTGACAACATCCCTGACGGCATTCGAGTGATCAGCGCGACGGTGAATGGCAATACGGTTACCATTCCCGCATCGGCGTCCGACACGACCGCTGCGAATCCTGATGATATCACTTTTGCAGTTGGAAATTTAGCCACCGGTGGCACCAACAATACCATCATCATCGTCGCAGCCATTCTGCCCGCCTCGACGGCAGCTCTTGTGAATAGTGCTGTCATCAGCACCACCGATACGGCCACGACGGAAACACCAACCAACAACAATGCAGCGTCGATCACAACCACGCTGACACAACAGAATGACGTCGCTATCACCAAGAGCGGCCCAACATCGTCAGCAGCTAGTGGCACCATCACTTACACGATGAACGTGACCAATAATGGACCATCGACCGCGACTTCGGTTAGTGTTGTCGACAATTTGCCAACCGGCATAACTTTTGTCTCGGGAACCTCGACGATCGGTTCGACAGCCGCAGGCACTGTTGCTTCTGGCGCGAACAATACGGCCAACGTCACCATTCCGACCCTGGCACCTGGTGAGACCGCAGTCGTGACCATTCGCGCAACGGCTCCGTCTACGGCGCCTACCAACGTGACCAATACGGTAACCGTGACGGCGGCCAATGATTCCGTTTCTACGAACAATACAGCAACTGCCGCGACCGCAATTACGGCTCCGCTTACTTCGAGCCTAGCAGGTCGTATCTACATCGACAGCAATAACGATGGATCGGGCCAGTCCACGGAACCAGGTGTTTCAGGTATTACGGTTACGTTGACTGGAACCGCCACGAATACCGGTGCCGCCGTCAATCGTACCACCACCACAGATACAAATGGAGATTACGCGTTTGCTAATGTGGATCAAGGTACGTACAGCGTCACATCGGGATCGCCCAACGATTTCAATTTCCGTGCAGCCAATCCTGGAACAACAGGCGGAACCGCCGGAACTCGGCAAGTCTCGGCGATTAATCTTGCCGGAACCAACTCGACTGCCAATAACGTAGGTTTCTCTCGAGTCTTTAGCAAGCGATTGTTCTTGGCCTCTGGACCGACCAACTAAGCAAACTGGATTACCATCAAGGATCAAAAACGCCACGGGTTACCCGTGGCGTTTTTCGTTGGCGGCAGCCATAATACGACTAGCAAAAGCAACGGGAAAGAAGCGCGCGCGCAACACTCACAAGAAGGCGCCCGCGATCGCGATCCAGAAGTGCCCGCGCTGCCAGGCGATGAAGCGTCCGCATCACGTCTGCGA
>JANMLD010000478.1:0-20886 GCA_031372345.1 Pirellula sp. | reverse complement strand
CGGTTGATGGTTTTTGTTGCGAAGCCTGGTTTGATCATTGGGAAGAAGGGGACAGAAATCGAGATTCTGCAGGAAGAACTGCAAAACTTGATCGGACGTCGCGTGAATCTCAAAGTCGAAGAAGTTTATCGCCCGGAAATTCAAGCCCAGTTGATTGCGGAAGACATTGCGAAGCAACTTGCTAAGCGATCCAGTTTCCGTCGAACGATGAAGCGTTCCATCGAAACAGCGATGGATGCGGGTGCGAAGGGTATTAAGATTCAAATGTCGGGTCGTTTAGGTGGTGCGGAAATGGCACGTTGCGAAAAGGGCAACGCCGGTTCTCTGCCGCTGAGTACGATCCAAGCAAAAATTAGCTATGGACTTGCTGAAGCTGCTACTCCACAGGGGAATATCGGAATTCAAGTCTGGGTAAATCAAGGTTCTTACGCGGGAGACGCTAACGATGGCGCTGATGCCCAAACGGGTCAAGCACCGAAAAAGCCAAAGAGGACGTATAAAAGGTAACGCGACCCGCGGTAACAAGGTTGTCTTTGGTGACTTCGGACTACAGTGCCTCCAAGGTGGCTGGATCCGTGCCCAAACAATCGAAGCGGGACGAATCGCGGCCAACCAATACGTTCGTGGCGAAGGTCGACTTTACATCCGAATTTTTCCAGATAAACCAGTTTCCTCCAAGCCTTTGGAAACCCGTATGGGTAAGGGTAAAGGGGAGCCGGAGTACTGGGTAGCTGTGGTTAGACCAGGCACGGTTCTTTACGAACTTGCCGGTGTGACTGAGCAGCAAGCCAAGGTGTGCTTTGCACGTCTTGCAGCCAAGATGCCGATTCCGGTCCGCCTGGTTCGTCGTCGTCCAGCATAGTTTTGTCATATTATCAAGGTTATCGAGTCGAAAATGAAAGCCTCCGAACTTCGCGAAATGAGCGACGAGCAGTTGGAACTTACCGCAGTGGAAGCTGCGGAGAATATGTTCCGGTTCCGTCTTCAGGCGCAAACCGATCGAGTGGACGTTCCGAGCCAGATGCGTCTTAACAGACGGATGATCGCTCGCGTACGAACCATTCAAACTGAGCGGCTAGTTAAAGCTTAGTGCTTTGGCCCTGCCATAGAATCCATTCCAGAGAATCCGTCACAAAGTTTTCATTATGCCACGTCGAATCCTAGTCGGTTTTGTAACCAGCGACAAAGCTGCAAAGACACGTCGAGTTGAAATCGAACGGTTGGTTCGCCATCCGCGTTATTCGAAAATCATTCGCAAAAAGACTGTCTGCCACGTGCATGACGAAAACAATGAGTCGCATGTTGGCGACAAGGTTGAGATCGAAGAATCCCGACCTCTGTCGAAACTCAAGCGATGGAATTTGGTTCGCATAGTTGAAAAGTCAAAGATAGTGGACGTAGCCACTCTGAAGGCAGAGCAGGCTGCTGCAGCAAACGTTCCGAGTTGATCGGTTGTTGTTGAAAAAGTCCGTTATAGAAAATTCCAATTCGTTTTTGAAACATAGTCCATCATGATTCAGCAAGAAAGCCGACTTCAAGTTGCCGACAACACAGGTGCACGAGAAATCATGTGCATCAAGGTGTTAGGCGGTACTCGTCGACGCTACGCCGGCCTCGGCGATGTGATCATCTGCTCGGTGAAGAGCGTGATCCCAGGAAGTGAAGTCAAAAAGAAGGCTGTTGTTCGTGCAGTGATCGTTCGCGTGTCGCACCCGACTCGCCGAGTCGATGGCAGTTACGTGCGATTTGACAGCAATGCCGCAGTGCTTGTCGACAAAGACGACAATCCACGAGGCACTCGTATTTTCGGTGCGGTTGCCCGTGAGTTGCGAGAAAAGAGTTTTACAAAGATTGTTTCGTTGGCTAGTGAGGTGGTGTAAATGTTGATCAAAGTTAACGACACCGTGGAAGTCATTTCCGGACGAGACAAAGGCCAGCGTGGAAAGATCCTCAAGGTTGACCGCGATAAAGGTAAGGTTGTTGTCGAAGGTTTGAATCGTGTTTATAAGCACGTCAAGCGTTCACAGCGTAACCCTCAGGGAGGACGACTCTCCAAAGAAGCGTTTATTGACGTTTCGAAGGTGATGATCGTTTGCCCAACAACAGGCAAGCCGACCCGAATGGGCGTTCGGTTCCTGGCGGATGGTTCAAAAGAGCGGTACAGCAAAAAGAGCGGAACAACTATCAGCGTTGTATCCCCGCCCAGTTTGTTGCATGCCAAGAAGGCTTAGTTAACGGTTTCCCCGGACTGCGTCTTAGGATTTGGTACAGATAGTAGAGTTCATTCAAAGCATCAAAAACATGGCCCCTCGACTTCAACTACATTACACCGAAACGATTCGCCCAGCACTCCAAGAAGAGTTTGGGTTCAAAAACGTTTTCTCCATTCCCAAGCTGGAGAAAATCTCCATCAACATGGGCGTTGGCGAAGCGATGCAAGACAAGAAGTATCTTGAATTGGCTGCTGAGGCGATGGGTGACATCGCCGGGCAACGGCCGGTTTTGACAATCGCTCGCAATTCCATCGCAGGATTCAAACTGCGAGAGGGTGTGCCGATCGGTTGCAAAGTGACGTTGCGTCGCGACAAGATGTATGAGTTCCTAGACCGTTTGATCAGTATTGTTTTACCTCGGGTTCGAGACTTTCGAGGAATTAGCCGAACTGCGTTCGATGGCAAAGGAAATTACTCGATGGGACTGTCCGAATGGTTGGTGTTCCCAGAGTTGAATCCAGACAAGTTCGCGAAACCGCAAGGGATGAACATTGCTATCGTAACAACCGCTGGGGACAACGACGTTTCGCGTAGATTGCTAGAGATGTTCGGAATGCCATTCCGAGCTCCTAAGAAGAAAACAGCTTAAGGCTGATATTCGCCGCAGTGCGTCAGCAGGCGGTAAAACAAAAACCGAACGCTGATGCGTTGCGGCCAACAAGTCTAAGGCCGAAGCCGATGACGGACCAAAAATAGTTACTTACCATTTACCTTGAATTACCGGAAAACCCACCTGTGGCCAGCAAAAGCAAAATTGCCAAAGCCAATCGCGAGCCAAAGTTTTCGTCTCGCCGTGAGAACCGTTGCAAATTGTGTGGTCGCCCACGTGCGGTGTATCGCAAGTTTGGCATTTGTCGGATTTGTTTCCGGCAATTGGCAGACAAAGGGCTCATTCCTGGTGTTCGAAAAGCAAGCTGGTAAGGTTACGGGGGCATCCACATTATGATCAGTGACCCAATTTCAGACATGATTACCCGAATTCGCAACGCCGTTCGCATTGAACGACCGTTTGTCGACGTGCCACTCTCGCGGTTTCGCGTGGGTGTCGCAGACGTATTGAAGCGAGAGGGTTACATTTGGGATTATTCCGAAGTAGAAGCTGTACCAGCTAAGATGCTCCGCATCGAGTTGAAGTACGGTCCGAACGGAGAAAAAGTAATTCAAACCGTGAAACGGGTTAGCAAGCCGGGTCGTCGGATTTACAAGAAGTGCGAAGAATTGAAGCCTGTCCTGAACGGACTTGGAATTTCAATTGTTAGCACGTCGAAGGGTGTCGTTAGCGATCGAGAAGCTCGACAGCAAAAGCTCGGTGGCGAAGTTCTCTGCGAAGTTTGCTAGCAATAAATAACAAAACGATTTCAGGAAGACTGCAAGCCATTCGCTTGTGCATTACATTCCAAGACAGTGAGTAGTAATCAGAAATGTCCCGCGTAGGTAAAAAACCAATCCCCATTTTCGATGGGGTAAAAGTTGCAATCGCCGACCGAAAGGTTGATGTCGAAGGCCCATTGGGCAAATTGACTTTCACACATCGCGACGAAATCGATGTTGCCTTGAGCGACGACGGAAAATCGATTGACGTCAAGCGTCATAACGACGAGCGAGAGTCCAGGGCATATCATGGTTTGACCCGTGCTTTGATTAACAACATGATCTTGGGCGTCAAAACCGGATACGAAAAGAAGCTGGAAGTCATCGGCGTCGGTTATCTGGCTGCCATCAAGGGTAAGATTCTGCAGTTGCGGGTTGGATTTGCGAATGAGTTGCATCTGCCTATTCCCGAAGGCCTCGACGTTAAATGTCCGGACCAAACTCACATCAATATCAAGGGCTGCGATAAGCAAGCCGTTGGCCAGTTCGCTGCGTATATTCGCTCGCTTCGAAAGCCAGAGCCGTACAAGGGCAAGGGTGTTCGGTATGTGGGTGAGCAAGTCAAGCTCAAGGCTGGTAAGAGCGCTACCTAAGAGTGTGGCACGGTGGTCCTCACCGTGATTCGCGACGCAGTGCTGCCTCCGGGCAGTACTAGACAAAAACAATTGTACAATTTTCAGATTTTTCGGGACGCACCTAGTTCGCGTCGAGATGATAGAGGTTTGAAGTGGATATTCGAAAAGTGGTGGACGGACAGCGTGAGCGACGTGCGTTTCGCGTGCGGAAGCGTGTTCGCGGTACAACATCGCGGCCACGATTGAGCATCACTCGTTCGTTGCAAAATTTTTCTTGCCAAGTGATCGATGATTCGACAGGAATGACTTTGCTCTCGGCTTCGTCCAGAGATAAAGAGCTCCGGTCTACCATCGGATACGGTGGCAACTGCGAAGCGGCAACCAAGCTAGGAAGAATTTTGGCGGAACGCGCCATCAGAGCCGGGATCAAACAAGTTGCATTGGACAGGGGTTCATGCAAGTACCATGGTCGCGTAGCGGCGTTCGCCGAAGCGGCCCGCGAAGCTGGTTTAGAATTTTAATTCGGAGCGATCAATAGAGTGGCAAACAATTCATCAGGTGGTGGCGGTCAAGGCGGCGGCGGTGGCGGTCAAGGCGATCTCATCGATCGTGTACTTAAGATCAAGCGGTGTGCCGCTGTGGTCAAGGGTGGTCGTCGTTTTAGCTTCGCTGCCCTCGTGGTTGTCGGAGACGGCAAAGGTCGCGTTGGTTACGGTTATGGCAAGGCAAACGAAGTGCCGCCGAGCGTTGCCAAAGCCCAGAAAGGTGCCAATCGTGCCATGATCAACGTTCCTCTTTTGAATGGAACCATCCCTCACGTGGTATCCGGCCATTTCGGCGCCGCACACGTTTTGTTGATGCCAGCTAGCCCAGGTACTGGTATCATCGCCGGACAAGCGGTACGAGCCGTTTGTGAAGCAGTGGGCATCCAAGATATCCTCACCAAGAGCTTCCGCTCCAATAATCCAACCGTATTGATCAAAGCGACCTTCGACGCGCTGTCGCAACTTAGAACGCGCGAAGATGTCGAACGACTCCGAGGCGTTAAACTGTCATGAATCTAGAAGAAATCAACAAAGACGTTCAGATCAATAAAGCGCGAAAGCGTATTGGTCGCGGTATCGGTAGCAAGACCGGGAAGACTTCGGGTAGAGGTCATAACGGTCACAAGTCGCGATCCGGTTATTCCCGTCATCCAATGTTCAACGGTGGCGATTTGCCGCTCGTCCGACGTATTCCAAAACGCGGTTTCCACAACCGCTGGGCTGAAATCGTTTTTGGTGTCAACCTAGGTGACATCGATGAAGTGTTTTCGGCTGGTGAAGAAGTTACAGCCACCACCCTTCGCGAGAAGGGATTGGTCAAGGTCCGTTGCGACGAAGTCAAGATTCTTGGCGACGGCGAGTTGACCAAAGTCTTGAAGTTCATCGTCACCAGGGCGAGCGAATCTGCCAAGGAAAAGATTGCTAAATCAGGCGGCAGCATTGAGATCATAGCAGCCAAGCGAACTCCAAAGGAACGCGTAGCCGCTCTCAAGATCGAAGCCGGCAGCTGAAGGTGATAAGGCGATCGGCAGCTTGATTATACCGGGAGGGAGAGGCTCCTGCCGAACCAACGCCAAGCTCGGCAGGAGCCTCGCTCTCCCATTGAAACCCTTGGCAGGTAGTTTTTACTCTGCCGTTCGCCTAAGTGTTTGCGTCGAATTAGGCTAGCAGCAAAAACGAATATCCGAAACAATGTGGTGGCCGGCGTTGATTTATGATCAATGTCGGCCATTCCTTTTGGGGCTTGGCCTCACACCACTCGCAGGAACATGATGACATGTTTGAAAAGTTAAGGGTTGTTTTTTCGATTCCAGAACTGCGTCAGAAGATTTTTTTGACCTTGTTTCTGCTGGCCGTATATCGAATTGGATACCACGTCCGCTTGCCCATCTTGACGAATGTCGATTTGGCCATGTCGGGCGATATGCAGGCCTTCTTGAATAAGGTCGCATTGTTCTCGGCAACGGATCTTCGCTCCTTGACCATCTTCGGACTCGGGATTGCGCCGTATATCTCCGCATCGATTATTTTCCAGCTTCTGGGGACCGTTTGGGCTCCCATTGAGCAACTGCGAAAAGAAGGAGCCGTCGGACGCAAGAAGATCAACGAATACACTCGCTACTTGACCGTCGTAATCTGTCTTGTGCAGAGCTGGGCCTATTTGCAGTTTAGCGTGGTCAACGTCGAAAACTCTTCGGTGTCTTCGGTGTTCCATTCGTCAACTGGAAACCTCTCGTTCGGTTGGGTGGTAACCACGGTTGCCATCATGACTGCTGGTTCCATGTTTTTGATGTGGCTTGGCGAGCAGATTGATGAATACGGGATTGGCAACGGCGTTTCGCTATTGATCATGGCTGGTATCTTGGCCCAAATGCCTAAGGCTCTTTGGGACTTGCGACAGAACATGTCGAGCACCTTGAGCGGGGTGTCCGCCAGTACCATTGGCCCTGACGTACTGATCGTCTTGGCGTTCTTGTTTATCGGCGTGGTCTTCGCGGTGGTGTTTATCACGATGGCTCAACGACGCATTCAAATGCAAAGTGCAAAGCATGTTCGGGGAAGACGGGTTTTCGGCGGGACAAAGCAGTTCTTGCCGCTCAAGATCAACCAGTCGGGTGTTATGCCGATCATTTTTGCAAGCAGCATGCTCATGATTCCTGGATTGGTATTTGGTGTGTTTGCGAACTTCTTTGCCAGTGGAGATGATGCAAGCAGTTGGAGCAGTGCCGTGGCCAGCATTTTCCAGTCTTTGTGGAGCATGTTCAACAGCCAGTCCTCGTTCTCGTACAATGTGCTGTACGTGGTTTTCATTTTCTTCTTCTGTTTCTTTTGGACCTCGATCATGTTCAATCCAAAGGAAATGTCGCAGAACCTGCAAGATTCCGGTGCGTTCATTCCGGGTTATCGACCGGGCAAGCGGACGGCCGACTACTTGGAGAAGGTCATGGTTCGCATCACCTACGTGGGGGCTGCGTTCTTGGCGGTGGTTGCGATCGTACCGACGATCATCACATCTCAGTTTGGGGTGTCCTACAGTGTTGCCGCTTTCTACGGCGGAACGGGACTTCTGATCGCCGTTAGCGTCGCCTTCGATTTGATTCAGAAAATCGATAGCCACTTGTTAATGCGAAATTACAAAGGCCTACTTGAGCAATAGTAGCTGATTCGTCTAAACTCTGTTGCCAGCATTCTTTTGCAATGCTGGCATCGTTTAGTTAATGGTTTCGAGTTACGGTTACAATTCGAAATCCTTCGAACCAGCAAGCTAGTGAGGGGCCGCTGAAATGCGATTGGTGTTCATCGGCCCGCCCGGGGCGGGGAAAGGGACTCAATGCAAGCGATTGGTGGAGCTGTTGAAGATCCCACATCTGTCCACAGGAGAAATGCTCCGATCGGTCAAACGCCAAGAAACAGCATTGTCCCGCTGGGTAGCTTCGTATATCGACGCTGGCAAACTGGCTCCCGATCACCTAGTCATGCGTATTGTGGCTCAGAAGCTGCAGAGCGATGAATGCGAAAACGGAGCTCTCTTTGACGGTTTTCCCAGAACCATTATCCAAGCGCAACTGCTCGACGATTATTTGGCGGAGCAAGGAATCAAGTTGGACATGGCGTTGGAGCTCAAGGTCGAGGAAGAAGTCTTGATCCAGCGGCTGTTGAAACGAGCCCAGATTGACGGCCGAGCAGATGACAACTACGAGACCATTCGCGAACGACTGCACGTATTCAAAACCCAAACGGCCCCGCTGACCGAATACTACGATTTGCAGGGCAAATTGGAACGGGTTGATGGAATGCAGTCCGAAGAAGACGTTTTCGCCGACATTAAAGCGTGCGTGGCAAAGCATTAGACTAATGTCGCCTTTCGCTCCGCGAAAGTGCGCATCGCAATCGCACTTTTGCGGAGCAAAAGGCGACAATAACCGCCCGCTAGAAAGGTGAGACAAACAATGAACACAAACCTGCACCGAAGTCGCTCCACGCCGCTCCTCCTGCTCGTAGCAATTGCACTCTTCTACAATGGAATCGTAACCGGCCAGGATCCACCCGCCATCCGCCAAGCCCACGCCCACAACGACTACCTCCACAAGCGTCCGCTTCTCGATGCGCTCGATTGCGGCTTTTGCAGCGTCGAAGCCGACATCTACTTAGTCGATGGTCAGTTGCTGGTAGCCCATACTCAATCGGAATTGTCACCGGACCGAACGCTTCGCTCGCTCTACTTGGATCCATTGAGGGCTCGGATCCAAAAGCATTCGGGCAGAGTGCATGCCGATGCTCCCTTGTTCACTTTGTTGATCGACATCAAATCGGAGGGGAAGACGACCTATCGCGCCCTTCACACGCTGCTGTCGGAATACCGCGACATCTTTTCGTATGTGGAACAAGGCATGGAACATCCTGGTCCCGTGAAGGCCATCGTCAGCGGCAACCGAGCCGTAGACCTTATCTCGACTGAGGCCATTCGTTACGTAGGCATCGACGGTCGTTTATCCGATTTGGATAGCGACTCACCTGGCCATCTGCTGCCGCTGATCAGCGACAATTGGGCATTGAATTTTCGTTGGCGAGGAGTCGGCGAATTGCCGGCAAGCGATCGCGACAAGCTGACGTCGGTCATCGACCGGGCTCACAAGAAGAATCGTCTCGTTCGATTTTGGGGGACTCCCGATAACGCGCAAGTTTGGTCCGTGTTAAAGGATGTCGGAGTCGACTTGATCAACACGGACGATTTAAAAGGTCTCAGTGGATTTTTGGGAGCCGCCAAGCCCACGGTGAAAGACGCTCGCGGTTCGCGAAAACTGCCCTGGATCAAGTTGAGCGAAGATCGAAAGCATCTTGTGGATTCCGAAAAGGTCCCCTTCCGAGTTTGGGGTGTCAATTACGACCACGACGACGCTGGCCGACTCCTTGAAGATTATTGGGATTTGGAATGGGATTCCGTTGTGGAGGATTTCGGTGAGATCAAAGCTTTGGGTGCCAACGTCGTTCGCATCCATTTGCAAACGGGCAAGTTCATGAACAGCCCGGAGCAGCCCAACGATGCCGCACTGCTGCAACTGAGCAAACTAATCAAGTTGGCCGAGAGTGAAGGACTGTATTTGAATTTAACCGGCTTGGGCTGCTATCACAAAAAAGATGTTCCGGAATGGTACGATGGGCTCAATGAGTCTGCCCGCTGGGCTGTTCAAGCTCGGTTCTGGGAAGCGATTGCGAAGACCTCCGCATCCAGTTCCGCAGTATTCTGTTACGACTTGATGAACGAACCCATTTTGCCTGGGGAAAAGCCTGAACCGGAGTGGTTGGCGGGAGCCTTTGGCGACAAGACCTTTGTGCAACGCATTTCGCTCAATTTGGAAAAGCGTTCACGTGAACAAGTCGCGGCTACATGGGTCAAAAAAATGTGCGACGCCATCCGGAGTGTAGACTCAAAGCATCTGATCACAGTGGGAGTAATACCATGGTCTCACGTCTTTCCGGGCGCGAAACCGCTTTTCTATGCGCCATCGGTGGGAGAGCCCTTGGATTTCGCAAGTGTGCATTTCTACCCGAAGGCTGGCGAGGTACAACGAGCGCTGGATGCGTTGGAGGTGTATCGAGTTGGAAAACCGCTAGTGGTCGAGGAGATTTTTCCGCTGAGTTGTTCGCTTGAGGAAGCGGCAGAATTCATCGACAAGGCCAACGTAGACGGTTTTACGAGTTTTTATTGGGGAAAGACCATCGAGCAGAACGAGCAAGCAGGAGATATCAAGGGAGCGATCATCGCGAAATGGCTCCGATATTTCCAGCAGTATGCAGCGTCCCAATAGGCTCGCCCATTTGGAGTGCTGGGATTCATCCCAGCTTTGAGACGGCCCTGCGATAAATTGGAATTCGATCGCCTAAGCGTTAAAGTATTTTGCCTAGAGTCACTGACAGATCCGTCGCAGTGCGATCTTAAAGCTCCGATGAATCGGAGCACTCCAAATGTTGAGTGCTGGGATTCATCCCAGCACTCAACCAATGCCGAACCCGTTCGTTAGTCAGCGCGGCGTGGTGCGCTCTTGGACAACGAGTCGCGAATTTCGCGCAATAGCAAGATGTCTTCCGCCGGTGGCGCAGGAGGTGCGGGGGCTTCTTCCTTTTTTTTCTGAAGCGTGTTCATCAATCGGACCATCATGAAAATCGCAAGAGCGACAATCAAAAAGTCCAAGGTGGCTTGCAGAAACGGTCCATATTTTAGAATGTCAGGATCGGAAGGTACCATGACTGGAGCATTTGTTGCGGCATCCAACACAGGCTTGCCGCCGTCCATCTTTGGTAGATCCACTGTGGAACCAAAAATATGGGAGTACTTGAGTGATAGACCATTAAAGTTCACACCCGTCTTGGCGGTAATGAGGTTCAATGGTGGCATCACAATGTCATTGACCATCGAGGTAACAATCTTGCCGAAGGCTCCCCCAATGACCACGGCTACGGCTAGATCGATGACGTTTCCTCGCATCGCGAAGGCTTTAAACTCTTGCAACATACTCATCAAAACACTCCTGAATTAAAAATCGCGACTTGAAAGAACGCCAATATTGGCAGGTACGTTGAATAACTTGTTTATGAAAAATTGACAAGCAGCATGCGAGCAAAATCGAACAGATTCTGCCCATTCTACGAAGTCCACCCCACTTCACTTGATACAACCTTTAGTTTTTGTGTATGGATTCAAGCTATGTATCCTCGAACAAGAACAATAATGTGGTCGATAGCATTCGTGTGGTTGACCACTACGGCTGGCGTTTCGCAACAGAGCGAGACCAATTTACTCGTATCGCTTTATCAAAGAGCCAGAGACGCATACGCAGATCGGCAATTTCAAAAGTCGTCAAGTCTGTTTCGATCCGTTGCCGAACAATGCCCTGACTCGGAGTTGGCCATTCAATGCGAGTACTTCGCCGCGATGTCCGAGTGGGCTATTGAACCGTGTGATGGCTGCGCCGCCAAGCTTTCCACTTGGCTTGGGAAAGCGAAGAAGTTTCAAGACGATACGATTGCGGCTGGCCGAGCCACGAGTTCCAAGCAATTGCTTACCTGGATCGAAAACGCAGAACTCGTTCACGCAAAATGGGACCGCCAAAAGCAGCGATTCGAACTCGCCGAGCAACGTCTGCGTGCATTTCTAGGAACGCCCGAAACGGGCCGACCCGAAACCGGGCCAAAGGTGACCAAGACGAATCCCAACGGTTGGCTTGAACTGGGTTCCCTCCTGCTTGAAAACCGACAGGACTACACTGCAGCCCGATCCTGCTTCGAAAGTGCATTGCAGAATTCCAAAGAGTCCGAGGCAACCCACAACCAAGCCGTTATGGGCTGCGCTTTGACTTGCTTTTATAGCCAGCAATACGCCGAAGCTCGTGTCTTCGTCGACCGACTTGCGATCCAAGGTGTTGACGACGAACTCAAGATCCAAGCCAAACTCCTCAGCCTCAAAGTTGCTAAAGCTCTTGGTGAGACCATGGATGTCGTGCAGGCGTTTGATCCAGTGATCCGAATTGCTCTTGCGAGCAACCCGCCTGCCGCCACGCTTTACGAACTTGCGATGGCGCTCATCGAAGCCGGCGAAAAGTCTACTTCCAACGAAATACTCTTGCGTCTGGTCCAAAGGTTTCCAGAAAGCCCAGTCTCCATTGAAGCGCGTGTTCGACTCGCTCGCAATGCTGCCGAAAACAAACGTTGGAAGGAAGTTGTAGAATGGTCGGAGCAAGCGATTGCCATGGGCTGCACCCAAGAGTTGCAACCCTACGCTTGCATGTTGCGTGGACAAGCCAACCTGGAAATGGGTGCATTCGATCTTGCCAAGGCTGATTTTGAGGCGGCACTCGCGAGTCCTACGTCAGATCTACAACTTGAAATATCCATTCGATTTCAGTTGGCGGAAACTCTCTACCAAATGCAACGATGGCCGGAAGCCGAGGCCTATTGGAAATGGCTCGTCCAAAAGGCCGAATCAAGTAGTGACAGTGCTCGCAAGCCCGATTGGTATTCTGTCGTGCTCCTTCGATCTGCCGAATTGCTGGCATTGCGCAAAGAGTGGGGTCAGGCAGAACAGATGGTTTTGCGAATTCGCAACGATTTTCCCAAATGTAATCGCGCCTGCGAAGTCGATTACCTTTTAGCAAGATGCTTGGTCTCCAAGGCCGACTTCGATGCTGCTCGTCAAGTCCTAACGTCCATCACGCAACGAACAAACTCGACACCCGACGAGTTGGTGGCGCGTGGATATTGGATGATGGGCGAGACGTATTTGATGCAGCGCAAGTATTCCGATGCGTCGGTTGCTTATCGCGAAGCGTTGAAGATACCCAACCAGGCATATTGGAGCTCCGCATCCCTTTTGCAAATCGCTCAATGCTGCGAAGCGATGCAAGACACGCAAGGTGCGAAGGAAGCATACCAAGCAATTATCAACCAATTCGACCACAGTCCCTTTGTTCTGACCGCCAAAGAACGATTGAGCGCACTTCCATCCGTCTCCATTGCAAATCAACAAGTCAACGATCCCTTAGGAACCAAGCGATGAAGGTCCACTCTCCCATCGCAATGCGGCCATGCTGTCGCTGGATGACCCACTGCACTGCTTGGTTAATGTTCATGGCGGTGGTTCCCAGCCTTTCGTTTGGGCAACTCCCCAATGGCTCATTCCCTCCGCCAAACAATGTGCCGACGCAGTATCAAGCGAACCGGTTCCAATCTCCGACAGGTGGTCAACCGGGCCAAGGTCAACCGGGCCAAGGTCAACCGGGCGCAGGTCAACAGGGCCAAGGTCAGCCCCGGGCTTTAATAGCTGCCAACCCATTGCCAAACGCTGCGGCTCCCGTTGCCAACGTGGCGAACAACGGTACGACCGACCCAAACAAAGACGCAAAAATCCCAGTAAGAAACTTGTTGCAGATTTTTCACGATGGTGGGTTGATGATGTATCCCATCGCGCTTTGCTCGTTTGTGCTCACGGTCTTTGCGTTCGAACGTTTCATTTATTTAAGAACGGGCCGAGTCATCCCGCGGCCCTTTGTTAAGCGATTGATTGAGCAGTTGCAACAACAGCAAATCGAGCGTGAAGAGGCATTGGAACTGTGCGAGCGCAACCCAAGTCCGATGGCCGCAATCCTCTCAGCCGCCGTCAAAAAGTACGGAAGATCAGCGGTTGAAGTGGAACAGGCCGTACTCGATGCAGGCGAACGAGAAAGCAACCTTTTGCGACGTAACATGCGTCTGCTCAACGCGATTAGCAACGTCTCTCCCTTGCTCGGTTTGCTCGGTACGGTACTCGGGATGATTCAAGCGTTTAACGACATCGCTAGCGCACACGCCATGGGACGACCTGATTTGCTGGCCGGCGGAATCAGCCAAGCGTTGTTAACGACTGCCGCAGGTTTGCTTGTCGCTATTCCTGCTTACCTCATGTACATGTTTTTTCTTGGCCGCACCGACAAGCTCATCATGGAAATGGACAGCCATGCACAGCGACTTGTCGAAGTCATTAGCGCTGAGGGGCTTCAGGAAAACGACACGTCCAGAACTCGTTCGCGCTCGCGAAAAGCGGCTTAACGTTACGATGCCACTCAAGCTCAACCAAGACGAACTTCCGACCATCAATCTCACCAGTATGATCGACGTGTTGTTTTTGCTGATCATTTTCTTCATGGTTGGAACCCGATTCACGGAAGACGAGTCCAACATCAAAATCGATTTGGCCAAGGTTGCACCGAATGGTGCAATGCTGCAGGGGCCCTCGAGCAAAGCGGTCTACCTCGCTTCCGATGGTTCAATCCAATATGACAACCAAAGGGTTACGGCGGAGCAACTCACCAGCCTCTTGACTCAGGCGGTGCGGAATTATGCGGGTACAACCGTTCAATTGAAACCGGATAAAGATGTCAACGTTCAACAACTTTTTGCCGTGCATAGCGCCATAACGCGATCTGGAGCGAGAATCGACGGCGTTTCGGTCTCTTCCTATCAAATGCCCAGTACGCGTCGCTAGGTGATCATGAGCGTACCCTTTTCAACAACCTTGGCTGCAATTGGAGACATGGGGAGTGGTCGCGTCTGGGCAATTATTCTCGGTGTCCTGCTAGCCTTCGTTGCGATCGCCTTGCTGGTTGCCTCTTGGACGAAATGGGGACAGACCAAGTCGTTGACCAAGTGCATTGCACTGGCTTTTCTTGCACACGTTTGGCTTCTGATGTACGCGTACGGGACACGGATTGTGACGCCGGGATTTGGTGGCGGAAATCAAGGTGGTGCGAGAACAGAAATCGCTTCGTTGTCAGTGCCTATCCTGATGATGGAAGAAGAAAAGACGCCCGTTGAAAGTCGTAGTCCCGAGGACATCGCGGTGGACAAAACGGAGTCCATCGAACCGCCACCGCATCCCTGGGAAGCCCCTCTAAAACGTTCCGAAGATTCGCCGTCCGAGTCCAGCAAGACTTTGGCGAGCGAGACTCCAAAGATTCCGGAACTGTTAACTTCATCGACATCGTCCCTGCCCGTCCCTAGGAGCGAAAGCCCAGAGCCGGAGTTGCCGCCCATCGAAACTGCCGAACAACTTGCACAGCTTGCCGCGATGCCCAATCAAAGCCATGCATCGTCGTCGACTCAAGCGGTCGCATCTCAATCGCCCGACCTTAGTAAAACGTCTGTACAACCAGTAAAACCAGTCGATCCAACGAAACGGCGAGTCGATCAACAACCCGTCCCAACCAATTACCAAATGCGGATGTCGCCGCAGCGCCTCCAATTTGCCGCCCAAAATGGTGGGGACGTCAACACCGAAGCGGCTGTAGAGCGGGCGCTGGCATGGTTGGCAAGAGCACAAGGTCCTGACGGTGGATGGAACGCTGCGGAGCATGGTGCAGGGCGAGATACGCCAGCAGCTGCCAGTCGCGCAGATAGCGAGAATCGACACAACGCGGGGCTCAAAGCCAACACGGCGATGACCGGGCTTTCCCTATTGGCCTTTTTGGGGGCGGGTCATACGCACACGGACGGACAGTACAAGGACACCGTAGCCGCGGGCCTTCGCTATTTGCTTACCCAACAGTTTCCGACGTCAGGTGATCTTTCCGGTCGCGAGCAGGTGGGACGGGAACCGACGGTTCGGTTCGCCCGCATGTACAGTCATGGCATGGCGGCCTTGGCTATTGCGGAAGCCTATGGCATGACTGGCGATCCGGCTTTGTTGCCTGCGATTCAAAGCGCTTGCAAGTACAGTCTCAATGCCATGAACGCGCGCACGGGTGGTTGGCGGTATGAGTTTCCCACGGAGGATCCAGGTGATCTAAGTCAATTCGGCTGGCAAGCCATGTTGCTCAACAGCGCTTCGAATCATCGTTCGTTCAACCTACCAAATCCATCCAGACTTCTCATGCAAACGTTTTTGGATTCGGTGAGTACGGGCCGCCATGGCGGTCTTGCCGTATACCGCCCCCGTTCCGGTCAAATGGCTCCGCCAGAACAAGCCACACCGGCCATGACCGCAGAAGCCCTAGCGTCTCGACTACTATTGGGCTTCCCGCTTTCGCCACCCGCCGCAGAGGAAGGACAACGCATGTTGCTCAAGAATCTGCCAGGCCGCAGCGAAGAAAATCTTTATTATTGGTACTATGCCACTTTAGCCATGTATCAAATGAGAGGGGATGTGGATGCAGCCAACACATTCAGCCATGGAAAAAATCCCATGGAGGATGCCTGGAAACAGTGGAACGAATCACTCAAGCAACAGCTCTGCTCGACACAAGTCCCGCGGGGGCAATTTGAAGGCTCCTGGAATCCAAGCTGCGTCTGGGGTGGATATGGAGGCCGTGTCTATTCAACAGCCGTCGCTTGCATGTGTCTGGAAGTGTACTATCGCTATCTGCCAAGTTACAAACCGGAGCAGTTTGCGAATCAGTGGCAACCCGCTCGCCGATAGTTTTCCACCGTTTTCGTCGCGAATTTTGACGAGGACTTGATGACTGAAGCCCAATAGTTGAGCGGGCCGGTCTGTTTTAGCGACTTGCCATCGCTGGCGAAAACCTTGGTAAAATAAACCATCGCCGCTACCGAGTAATGCCCCCAAGTTTTACTCGGGGGATATTTACCATTCCTCTAAGCTAGAACAGATAGGCAAAACCCCCGGCGTGAAACCAGGGGCGTACGGGCCGACCCCGTCAAAGTGAACGTTATGTACTCGGTCGGGCAAGTACAATCCATGCAACATGGCACCGCAGAAACAAGGAGACCCAAATGAAAGACGCTGAACCAAAAAACAGTTTGTCACCGGGAGATCGAGAAAAACTGCTCCAAGCATTGAAAGCCCGTTTTGAGAAAAACAAGAACCGCCATAAAGGCCTTGCATGGCTGCAAGTAAAAACCAGGCTGGAGGCAAATACAGAGAAGTTGTGGTCACTCCATCAAATGGAAAGAACGTGCGGTGAACCGGATGTAGTTGCTTATGATGAGAATACGGGCGAATGCATCTTCTATGATTGTTCAGCGGAAACTCCCAAAGGCCGCACAGGTGTTTGCTATGACCGCGAAGGGCTGGATTCGCGGAAGGAACATAAACCGGAGAATAACGCGATGGACATGGCCGCCGCCATGGGCATCGAGCTTTTAACAGAAGAACAATATCGAGAGCTGCAGCAACTTGGGGACTTCGATACGAAGACATCGAGCTGGGTGAAAACCCCTGCTGATATTAGAAAACTCGGCGGTGCCCTCTTTGGTGATCGCCGCTTCGGCCATGTCTTCGTCTATCACAACGGCGCGCAGTCTTACTATAGCGCCAGGGCGTTTCGCGGCTGGCTAAAAGTCTGAACCTGATGCGAGCCGCGATTTCTATCGGGGCAATACTTTGCGGAAAACACGGATAAAACATCCTCGCCTACTTGCGGACTTGGAATAACCAACCGATACCTTATGGATGGCTGTTGCGTTTCACAACACTTTAGTTGTTCGACGGACCGAATCGCCAAGTCAAATGCCACTCCAACAACATGTGACCTCTAATGACAACTTCGCGGTCGACGCTCAAGACTCAAGACTCAAGACTCAAGACTCAAGACTCAGTTCCGCGCGTTGCTTTTCGAGGGACTTGAATTGCGGCAACTGATGGCCGTGGATCTTGGCTTCGGATCCGAAACTCCAGACGCTGTTCTTTCCAACTCAGTCTTCGGAAATATTGTCCAACAGTCGCTTTATGGTGTTCCTACACCGGTGGCGGAGCGGGTAATCTCGAACTCGATCGAGCCGCATGTAACCGATGTCATGTCCGCTGGCCCAAGCGGCTCCACCAACTCTACTGGAAGCAGAACTGCAATCGTTGGCCCCTTTCAATCGCAAATGCCTGTCGGTTATGCGCCCAGTCGCAACCAGAGTGCTCTTGGAGCCCAAGCTGCTCTTGTAAATGCGACTCAAAAGCCAGTCGACCAAGCGGCGACCATTGATGCGGCTTGGACCGATTTCGATCAGCGGGCAGCCAATGCTGGCGCGGCACCTGAAGCCACCCTTTCGCTCGATACGCTTCGCGATGTTTCTCGCAACCCAGCCGCCTGGCAAAAAGTACTCTTTGGCAACCAACTCGCTAGCGGCGAGACTTCAAAGATTCCCGTATTAGGCCCGCAACGGCTTAGAATTGACTCGCAGAATCATTCGCAGGTGCAACCACTCGCTAGCGATGGGCCAAACGTTGGCTCATTTTTGATTCCTACGCAAAGTACCGTCACCAATTCGGCCTTGATTGCACAACGAAGTGCAAACGTAGCCGAAGCATCGTTGCCAAGCGATCCGGCAGGCTGGTTCTGCAATACGGACGGCAGCCTGTCGTCAGTCACGGTGATCTCCGGCATGTCGGAGGGTGAGGGACCATCTGCTGGCGACGGTTCTAGCACAGGTGGTACGGGTGGCACAGGCACAAGCAGCAATGGAACTGGCGGAGGTGGCGGCGGCGTTGATATTCCGCAAATCACTTGGCCGCAACTGAAGTTCCCGCAGCACGAAGGGAGCTTGGGTACGTTCGCACCGCCAGCAGGGACCGCTATTCGTACGGTAACCACAGGCGGTTCGTTCACCGAGAACACGACCGCCACCAGCGACTTAACCATCCCAGGCGTCAACTTTGTTCACATCGTGGACTTAACACAAATCGATGCCACGCACTGGAGCTTCACCGAAACGCTCGTGATGGCGTTTAACGTAAGCAACGCTGTCAGCGATAGTTCGTCGAACGGCTCAAACAGCGGTAATGGCACAACAGGTACCAACGGAATCACAACCAGCGGCGGAGCTGGAACTGGAACGGGAACGGGTGTCGGAACGACGCCAACGATTCCAGACACTCACAACGGCCAGTCGCAATGGTCTAGCAGCGTGACGGCATCGCGCAGCGGTTTTGTCATCATGACATTCCATGCGGAACAGGGTATGTCGGGTTCCGCCGAAGCTGGTGTAGCTTGGTCATTAACATTAGGATTCCACGACGAAATCAATTTAATCGCCTCGGTGTCCGGTGGTGAATCGGTCACACCGTTGGCCAGCACCCTTGCCACGGCCAGCACCGGTTCAGGCACACCACCCAGCGGCGGATCAACGAGTGGCGGATCATCGGGTAGTGGATCAGGTGGCTCGTCCGGTGGTGGAACATCTACCGGTGGGTCTGGTGGAACAACAACTAGCAACACGGGTGGAGGGTTTGACGGCGACACAGGCGGAGGAAACGACAATTCGCTGCCCGCCGATTACACCTCAACGTCAGCCTATTCCTTGAGCCTTGGTATCAAGCTTTGGGTGTCAGGCAACCTATCGATCAGCCATACGCCATCGCTGGTAGCCAATCCGCTAGCGAGCGGAACTGGTACTGTCGTCCATGACACGTTCACAAGCTCTGGAGATTCAGAAACCGGTTCGAGCTTTGTAGTTGGCGGCACATGGAGTGCAAAGTCGCGGTCGGGACATTGTGTACCAGTCAGTCCAACAGGCGGATCCGGAGGCAACGGCACACCGTTTGACAATGTCAACGCGAACGGTACTGGTTCGAACGGAAACACAACCACCGGTTCGACTCCAGTGACCAATGCCAGTTGTAACTCGGTACCGTGGACCATTCCAACTGATGGTGCCATGGACAGCAGCGTTTTTGAGATGGGCGGAGCGAACCAGAGCAACACTGGTGGTGGAGGAAGCCCCACCTCGTCGCCGATACCAGCGTTAACGCGCGATGGTCATGAGTTTGGTTCATCAGGTGGTTTTGAATCCAAAACCAAAGGGAAAAATGGCGGCAGTTGGAATGTCGCGGGCAACGTTGAGGATGGACGTCTTAAGGACATCAGCGGATTGCTTTCGAGTGCACTTGCGAATCAGATCGGAGACAAATACAAGGAAAACGAGATCTATTCTGTGAGAATCTCGGATGGGGATGCAAGCTCTCTCGACGGTTTCACGGCTAGTATTCAGGTTGGCTGGAACCTGAAACCGGAGGACCATGCCGACATCTCGAGCGACACCGATGTCTCACTTGCGGTAGTCGGCGATGGTGGAATTGCCTTGATCACTTCCAAGGATGACGCAAAAGTCACGGGTGGTGGTTCTGATAGCGAAATTGATTTCATGAAAATGGAGATTGACGCCTGGGCTGCGCTACCGCACGGAACATGGACCGGCAGTCTGCGTCAAAGTTCAAAGGATTCGGACGGCAATACAAATGAAATTGACGTTCATGCCGGATTGGCACCAAATAGTAGTGGTAGCGGCAGTTCCTCGTCGGGTTCGTCCGATGTCGACGCGTCGGGATTCTTAAAGTTTGATTGGAATGGCCATGGTTCGAGCAAGTTGGAGGTCCACACCAACTCAAACGTCGACTGGTATCCAACATTTGTCGACAATGCATACACCAGCCATTTGATGGAAATACGCAAGCTGGACTACATTTCCAACGGAACGTATATCAGCACGGGCGACGCAAATTTCGATCTTGCAGCTGACGGAACGATCACCAAGAGTGGTAGCGGAACCGCAACGAACGTAACGAATTCGGACTACGAAAGTCACACTCGCGATTTTGGTGAGTGGTCTAGATCAGAACCGAACGGTTACTACTACTTGCAGGACACCAATCGCTATGGCGCCTTCGTTGGGACCGTAACCCGATCGGCTTCGTTCAATGCCTCGCAGGAGCCTCCAATCACCATCGCGACTCCTACCTATTCTGGCGATCCAAAGGTTCGTGTATGGGGAACACTCTATGCAGAAGGCTCCGATCATGTCGGGTCTACAATGTACCTCGACGACCATTCGGGCGGAAACTACTATGCCAAGATCGAAGCGGACTTGAATGGAATCCCGCTTGTAGTCTTTGAGTCGATACCCTTGCCCGAGGATTATCAATATCCGAGCAACCCCTATGGCGGCGGCATCGTTGGAACAGCCAATGTTATCGGGGCAGCGTATGTCGGAGGACTAATGGGAGAATTGCAAGGAGCGCTTAACATCGTAAACGGAGTCCAAGATGTCGGAGTCGGAATACTCAACATGTCATCTTTTTTGAGTAATCCAGTCATGCATGTTCCGATTGAATCTTGGGACTGGAGTCGTGGAATAGTTACTGCCGAA
>JANMLD010000273.1:0-19102 GCA_031372345.1 Pirellula sp. | reverse complement strand
CGTGCTTGGCGCCGCCATGGTTCGGCAGGAGCCTCACCCTCCCGCTCGCCTAACTACTTGAACGCCTTGTTAATATCTGAAATGGATTTACCTTGTACTTGGTAAACGTATTTCAAAACTTCGGCCACCGCCGCGTACTCGCTGAGCGGAATCGCTTGACCAATCTCGACTTGCTTGAACAAGGCTTGGGCCAGGGGTTTTCGTTCGACAATCGGAATGCCATGTTCGAGTGCAATCTTTCGAATCCTTGCGGCGACGAGGCTTGCACCCTTGGCTACCACGATCGGTGCCTTCATCGTTAGCGGGTCGTATCGAAGGGCAATCGCCAACTCCGTCGGATTCGTCACCACGACATCGGCTTTAGGCACATCCGAATGAAGTCGCTGGGCCGCTAGATCGCGTTGAATGCGACGGCGACGCGATTTGACCTGTGGGTCACCTTGCATCATCTTCATTTCTTCTCGCAGTTCTTCGTCGGTCATCCTAAGGTCTTGCTCGTATTTCCATCGTTGGAACGCATAATCAATCACCGATAGGATGAGCAACGCTGCGGCCACGTTGCGACACAGGTCGATCATCGTGGTCCACACAAATTGTCCCACGGTCTCGATGCTGCCAGAGCCCAACGCCAAGATGGAATCCCAGCGAGACCAGACACCCATCAAGAGAATGCCCGCCACAAGTCCGATCTTAAAGAGTCCGAAACCGAGTTTCGAAGCGTTGACAATCGTGAACAATCGTTGAAAGCCTTGAATGGGATTGATCCGAGTGAAATCGATACCCAATTTGTCCGGTAGCCAAAGCGGTCCTACTTGAGCAAAGTGGACAACCAGCGACGTGCAAAGCACGCCACCCATCAGAGGTATCAAGGCCAAACTGCCTTTGGCAATCAATCGCACCACTTGCAAAACAGCCGTTCGTGAATCCGTTTTCCAATCGAGAGGCCTGGTAAGCTCTTCGTTGATCAAGTCGATCAACATATGAAAGACTTGCGGGCCAGTAAAGTCCAGGAGCATAACCCCGGCCAGCAGCAATACTGCCGATGTCAAGTCGGGGCTTCGAACGACGTTTCCTTCCTCTCGGGCTTTCTGACGCCGGTAGTCGGTTGGGTCATGTTTCTTTTCACCACCACTATCCGCCACGCATCACCTCGAGAGAATGACTTGCAAACGAAATTTCCTTAGAAGGGCCGGAGAACATTTCGGTCGTCAATTCAATCCATTCCACAAGCTCGTTTTGGAAGACCCAGCCGATGCTGGCCATCGACATGGTGAGCACCAAGATCATGATCGTGACGTTGATATTGAAGCCGATGGCCATGATATTGAGTTGCGGCAATGTTCGGCCAATGAGCGCCGTTACGAAGTTGGCTAAGAGCAACGCGATGGCTGGCGGTGCAGCCGCCCGCATCCCTACGGACACACTGTGCCTCAGCAGATCCTGCAAGTGCATCAGCCAATGTTCCTCGGCGATAATGCCACCCGCTGGATAAACAGTAAAACTATCGAGGCAAGCCCCCAAAACGATGCGGTGACCTCCCAATGTCAAGAACAAAGCCATCGCCACCCAAGAGAACATTTGACTAACTACAGTTACCGTCTCTTGGGTCGTTGGATCGGCCGCTTGGGCAACGTCCATACTTGCGAGGGAACTGATGACTTGGCCGCCAACCTGCAAACTGGTGACAATCATCAAAACGGCAGTCCCAAAGAGAAGGCCCAACAGAAGCTCCTTGGCCAGGCCGATGACAACGCCTGCAAGATGGGGCGGCAAGGGCGTAGCATTGGCCATGACCAACGGCGTTACCGACATCGCGATCATCAAAGCCAGGAGCACTTTGACTCGGTTGGGAATCGACGACCCTTGGATCGGGGGCATCATGGCCAGCAGCGGCCCGGTACGTCCTAGAACGCACAAAAAGGTCCACATCGGACCATACAATAGAGATGCAATGAAATCGCCGCTGGACATTGCAAAGCCTGTTATCGCGATGACAAGTGCGGTGGAAGCTCTCGAAGTACATTCCGAGAATAGTCCAGCATGCGATCGGTCAACCAAGGTAAGCATACAATGATGGCCAGCGTCATCGCCACCAGCTTGGGGACCGTGCTGACTGTCTGATCTTGGATTTGCGTGAGCGCTTGAATCAATCCGATGGCTAAGCCGACCAGCATTCCGACCAGGAGCAGCGGCGCCCCTACGATCAGCGACATCAGGATCGCATCGCGTACTAAATCAATGGCTTCGTTAGGTGTCATCGCAATTCCATCCTTTGAGAGTTTGGATCATCCTGAAAAAGTTCCGAAGCTGTCAAGCAGCATTTGGACCACCAGCCGCCAGCCATCGACCAAGACAAACAGCAGCAGCTTGAACGGCATTGAGATCATGGCCGGTGGCAACATCATCATGCCCATCGAAACCGTTACCGATGCGATGACGATGTCCAAAATCAAGAACGGCAGGTAGATCTTGAAGCCCATCAAGAATGCCGTTTTTAGCTCGCTCAGCATGTAAGCTGGCAACAGCACTTGCAATGGCACATCGTTGAAGTATTTTGGTTCCGGGCTACCTGGCGCATACCGACTGTAGAACAGCAGCACATCGTCATGATTTCCAGCCATAGCGATTTGTCGCGACATGAAATCGCGAATGGGTTCGGCGCCCTTTTCCCAAGCGTCGACAGCCGTCATCTGGCTCCCGTCTTTGGTGTATGGCTCGATGGCTTCGTTGTACACTTGAGTCCATACCGGGCTCATCACAAAGATCGTGATGAACAGCGAGATCGACGTAATCACTTGGCTAGGCGGCAGTTGCTGCGCACCGAGCGCTTGCTTCAACAAACCAAAGACGACGATGATGCGGACGTAACAGGTCGTCATGAGGAGAATGGCGGGTGCGAGGCTCAAAATGGTTAACAACAGCAGGATTTGCAACGAACTCGACAGCCCCTTAGGGCTTAGCCAGGCGTCCGGTCCCCCTAAAACTTTGTTTGCCAATTCTTCGGTTGACGTGCTCTCGCCCAGGGTCTGCTTGAGGTTTTCGTCAACTGCCACTTTGACACTAGAGTTTTCGCGATTTTTGAGCGCACGGCTTAAAAGGCTTTCCGTTCGTTCCTGAGCAAAGGCACGCGAACCGACGTTAAGCATGGCGATTGGCAAAAACAAAGCCAGAGCAACGGCAAGGCAATGTCGAAAGCCGGACACTTGAGTGAGTTTGGGTAGTTTGACTGTTGCCATTTGACGCACGTTGAACGGATAAAAGTTGCGACATTCTTTTGACTTTGACTCATGTAACGGATTTCTGAATTCAACGCCATAAAGAAATTGAAGGAAGATTGAGCTAAGAATGCCAATTCGCGAGCGGTGTGGCTTGAAACCGACTGGTCAATCAGAATAGAATGCCTTCACGATGGTGATCTGGTGGGAGAGATTTTGAGCTGCATACAAAATTGCAATTCAAAACGCCGAAGGCGCAAAGTGGCCCTGAACCGCTCAGGCAACAAGAACCGCCAGCACAAAAATCGTCTCTGGAGAGCGATTCAACAGCCTTAATCGGCTGCGATGGAATCCACCGAAGGGGAAAGGCTTCCTGCCGAGATCTCTCAGGTAACAGGACAGAGGGGCAAACAAGGTTGAGAAATGGGACTGTGGCTTGAAAGTCACCCCTTTCCCAGCTGCCGATCCCGTTTGTCCCCCGAAAGCCTTGGTCACCACCATGAATAAGCCCTCGTCTGCGAATCTTTCTCCATTCGTTTCCCGACACATTGGACCACGCGACCACGAAATTCAGTTCATGCTTGCGGAACTGGGTTATTCCTCGCTCGATGAGCTAACACTGGCTGTCGTGCCTGAGAACATCGCTGACAATTCGCCAATGGATCTCTTGGCTGGCATTTCCGAAGAAGAAGCACTTGCCCAGCTCAAGCAAATTGCGAGCAAGAACAAGGTTCTACGAAGCTGCATTGGGCAAGGCTACTATGGCACATTCACACCGAAAGTGATTCAGCGAAACGTCCTCGAAAACCCAGCCTGGTATACCGCTTACACGCCGTACCAACCTGAGATTTCGCAGGGCCGTTTGGAAGTCCTGTTCTATTTCCAGACCATGGTCTGCGAGCTAACAGGCATGGACATTTCGGGCGCCTCATTGCTCGATGAGGGAACGGCTGCCGCCGAAGCGATGGCCCTTTGCCATCGCTCTTGCAAGTCATCCGCCAATCGCTTTTTGGTTTCCTCCCTCTGCCATCCGCAAACCATTGAACTCATTCAGACCCGTTCCGAACCGCTCGGTATCGAGGTCCTGCTCTTCGACCAACGCCAGAGCGTATCCGACTGGAGCAACGTTTTTGCCGCGATGGTTCAGTATCCCGCAACGGACGGTTCCATCGGCAATTTCCAATCGCTGATCGGTGCCGCACATCAAGCCAACGCGATGGTGGTCATGGCCACCGATCTATTGGCACTGACGCTGCTGAAATCGCCGGGCGAGTTGGGCGCAGACGTGGTCGTGGGCAACACGCAGCGCTTCGGTGTACCCTTTGGTTTTGGCGGACCACACGCTGCTTTCCTTGCGACCAAGGATGCGTTCAAGCGAACGTTGCCAGGCCGCCTCGTTGGCGAGTCGATCGATTCGCACGGCAAGCCAGCCTTTCGACTAGCGTTGCAAACTCGCGAACAACACATTAGACGTGAAAAAGCCACATCGAACATCTGCACGGCTCAAGCACTCCTGGCCATCATGGCCACTTTGTACGCAGCCTATCATGGACCGGATGGACTAAGGGCCATCGCAAGACGTGTTCATGGTTTGACCATGCGGTTGCTGCGATCCATTGAGAAGCTTGGACTTTCGCTGGAGAGCCAGCATGTGTTCGATACCTTGGCCGTCAACACCGGCGCCCAAACGGATCGCATTCTGAAGTCCGCCGTAGCTGCAGGCTACAATTTGCGAAGAATCAATGCGACTCAAATTGGCATCTCGCTAGACGAAACAACCACCGAAGCCGACCTCGTTGCGATTCTCGACGTGTTGGGTGGCACATCGCTCGAAGCATCAGATGTAACCAACTTGCCCCCCGAGAGTTTCCGAACGGACAGTTTTCTAACGCAGACTGTCTTTCAGCAATATCGAAGCGAAACCGAAATGATGCGATACCTGCGTCGCCTTTCGGAAATGGATATCGCGTTGGATCGCGCCATGATCGCGCTCGGTTCCTGCACGATGAAATTGAACGCGGCAACTGAGATGACGCCGGTGACTTGGCCAGAATTTAGCTCCATCCATCCCTTTGCGCCCGCCGACCAGTCACTGGGCTATCGCGAAATGATCGATCAGCTGGAATCCATGCTCTGTTCCATCACGGGCTACGATGCCATTTCGCTCCAACCCAACGCAGGCTCGCAAGGAGAATACGCTGGATTGTTGGCCATCAAGCAATACCACGAATCTCGCGGTGACATGAACCGCAACATCTGCTTGATCCCTAGCAGCGCTCACGGCACGAATCCAGCCAGTGCTCAAATGGCCAACATGCAAGTCGTAGTGGTCAAATGCGACAACACGGGCAACGTCGACTTGCCAGACCTCGATGCCAAGATCGCTGCTTATCCCGGTCGGGTAGCCGCGGTGATGATCACGTATCCATCGACGCATGGAGTCTTCGAAGCAGGAGTGACCTCCGTTTGCGAAAAGATTCACGAGGCTGGCGGGCAAGTTTACATCGATGGTGCCAATTTGAACGCGCTGGTTGGTGTGGCCAAGCCAGGGAAATTTGGAGGCGATGTCTCCCATTTGAACTTGCACAAAACGTTTTGCATTCCTCACGGTGGTGGCGGCCCCGGCGTTGGACCGGTTGGCGTGGGTGCTCATCTTGCCCCGTTTCTTCCCAAGGACGGAATCAACGATTCTCGCAAGGGACCGATCGTGAGTTCCGCACCGTTTGGCAGCGGCAGCATCTTGCCTATTTCGTGGATGTACATTCGCATGATGGGAGCGGCAGGCCTGCGACGCGCCACTCAAGTCGCAATCCTCAATGCGAACTACATTGCGCATCGACTTAAGGCGAACTATCCGATTCTTTATACAGGCAACCGTGGCTTGATAGCCCACGAGTGCATTATCGACACTCGCCCGATGAACACCGATGGGCACGTGTCTGTGGATGACATTGCCAAGCGACTGATCGATTTCGGCTTTCATGCGCCAACCATGTCGTTTCCGGTCGGCGGAACACTCATGATTGAACCGACCGAAAGCGAATCGCTTTACGAGATCGATCGGTTCTGCCGGGCCCTGAATTTGATTTATGCGGAATACGAAAAGGTTCGTGCGGGAGTTTGGCCAGCCGATGACAACCCTTTGCACAATGCTCCCCATACGCTCGACGCCATTTTGGGCGAATCCAAGCCGCGTGCGTACACTCGTCAAGAAGCGGTTTGTCCGGACCCAGAGGTTGATTACCGCGTCAAGTACTGGCCGCCGGTCGGACGCGTCGACAACGTCTACGGTGACCGCAATTTGGTCTGTTCCTGCCCGCCGATGGAAAGCTACGAACAGAACCCACGTAGATCCGTCGCTCCGCCGACGGATGTCCTCCCTGCAGGCGCGACATTGGACAAAGTATCCATATAGTTGTAGACGAGCGAGATAGTTGTGGACGAGCGCGATAATTGTGGACGAGCGAGATAATTGTGGACGAGCGAGGCCCTTCGCTCGTAGGTTCTTTAAAACGACTGAATTCGAAGGACTCTCGATGTTGGCCGAACCTGAGCGAGGGCCTCGCTCAGCTACAAAAACAACAATCGTATTCGAAGGACTAACGCTCCACCGAGAACAGCTCCGTGGACACTGAAAACATACCGCCACCGAATCCCCCCATGCCACCCATGCCACCCATGGTCATGGCGTCCCCATGTTCGATGCGAGTAAGTAGTTTTGGAATCTCGGCGTGGACTAAACGTTTTTGTTCGATGACAAGAACGGAATACGGGATTGTAACCTGGATACCCTTGTCTGGCTCCCCGCTTCGATTTGCGACCTTAGCGCTACTCGGTTGATCCCAGGACTGAATTCTACGAATGTTCCCCTTGGCGCTGGGTTGTTGTTCCGACTTCCAAGTCTCCGGGGCCAAGAGACTTGGCAACACCTTCTCAAGATCGATTGCGACGGCAGTAGGCATTCGGTAGTACTTGGTTTCGATGGATTCGGGATCGTCGTCCGGTGAGATTCGGCGCTTTGAGTTTCGTAGTGCCAACCGATAGTTTTCTAAAAGCGTCAGAACAGCATCGAGCCTGTCTTCGATTTGATAGACAACCATGACGCCAGACGTCGCAAAGGCGATGATCCCAGTTCCACTAGCGGCCTCCCAACTGCCCGGGTTCGACTGCTGCTGGATAGCGTCTTGGAGCGAAGAGCATTCGTCAAGGTTGCGGCACAAATCGCGAACATCGTAGACAGCGATCTTGGCCCCTTTCTCCGCGACATCACGCGTTGTGATCCAAAGTACACCATCGCGAAGCAGCCACGACAAACGCTGCTGTGACACCAGCAGGTCGAGGACGGTGCGTAAACTTTGGTCTTGAATCTCTAACGTAACGGGTACGCGATCGGAGATCTTTGCGGCTTTGAGCGCGATGCGATCGAGGCGAATGTCTGTTCGAGAAGTCTTGGCGATTTCATCGACGACAGCCAGCAGCGATTTCCCCTTGAACTGAACTGACGTTGGACGGTCCAACGCGATCCGAATAGGCGCGTGTTGCGGGGCGTCGTCGACAAGGATGCGGCGGGCTGGTTTTCGGAGCGCAGCTAGAAGTCCGGCGACCCGACGATGCGTGCGACTGACTTGACGAACAAAAAGCACATCACCCAAAAGGACCGCCGCACCCTCGATTTCAGCCGAATTCCATGTCGTTGGATCTACGGTCGAAGTGATGGCGTCCTTTAGCTCGTCTTGTTTGAATTTCTGATCCAACAAGTCGCCGATGTTGTACTGCACTGTGTACACGGTGGATTTATCGCGGGACGCGTGCAAATAGAGGATCGCACCAGAGAGTCGCCAGCCGATTCCGATTCTATCCAATCGGTCCAACAGCAAATAAATGGGTTCGTCCTTCAAGGCATCGGTCACAGGTTCGCTCGGAAGGACGCCGATGTTTTCCAGGGACCGAACATCGAGAATAACGTTTAGTTTGGTTTGCTGTTGGACCCAGATGGCTACGTCGCTTAGCGACGTTTCGTCGAATGCCACGGTAGCGATCACACTTAGTCGCTTGTCCAGCAACTCGGCGGGATCAATCGATTTTGGTTCATCCGCTATAGGGACGACGGGAATGGCCAAAGCGTTCGGTTGAACTTGCGCTGCCGTGTCGATCACAGCAACCTGCGAGAAAGCACGGGGCGCACCGAAGGTGAGGACCAAAAAGAATCCAATCGAGTTCATCAAAAAAGTGTATTGCGGTTTCATAGGTGTATTCTCCGGCAAGAAAGTCAAAGGAAGAATTTGTTAGCATGGACGAGTTGGCGTTCACTGATGCCTAGCGCGTTCGGTTTGTCGGCGAGTTGAATAGCAAACTCCATGCCAGCGAGAACAATCCGTGCTTTAGCCATCCCGCAGGGTAGATATCTGCCGACTTTTTCAGGAGAAACCACTAAAAAAGATACTTCGTATATCAGGCCACTTGATTTGAGGGAGTACGCAGTCGGGCAATTTGATACAGGCATTTTAATACACCCTTGCAGCACTATGTCGATTGCAGCGGCAAGACGAAGTGCTGAGGTAGATTTAAATCTGCTGCTCGCCTTATGTATCTTACATTCCGATCTGAACTTAGCCACTATGCAGTAGCCGCTCTGAGCGAGGGCCTCGCTCTGCTACAACTTACTGTGAGCGGCCTGATATGATTTTTGCGCGTCGTCGGAAAAACCAGCCTAAACCTGCCAGCGCAAGCACCCCTGGTCCAAATGCCCAGAGGCGGCGAGTTGGTTTCGGCCAATCCGACTGACTTATAAGATCGGGCGAGATGGTCTTCATGATGTCTGTGTTGGCATGTCGGCCGCGAACCTCCATGCGATGGACAAGCTGATCGCTCTCCACAAAACCTTGTGCTAAACCAATCTTCGTAAAGTCCTTTGCAGGTCCTTTCGATCGTACCAAGCCCGTTCTTGCGTTTGTTCCGCGAGGGCCGAGGTACTTGCCAGCGGCCTTGTCGAATGCTGAGTCTTGAGCGTACAGCATGTGGTCGAATTCTTCGAACTTGTGAACCTGCCCATCGTGTATATGAACGGTTGGAAAAAAGATGCGGTCCCGCCATCGTGTTGGGAACTCCAATGCCATCGGATGCGGCTTGCCGGATAGTTCTTTGAGCTGAAAGACAGCGAAACCGTAATCAGAATATTCAGGAATTTTGTCCCACGATTCTTTGGGAATCACAAATTGTGGATCAAGCCGATCAAAATCCGCTAGGGTTGGCACAAACGAAGCCACGAATTGCCCGACGTCATGCACCTCCAGTTTTTCGACGGCCTTGGAGTCTACCCTGAGGGCCCGGGTTGGGGGTGGCGAATCGGTAGGAAAACCTGCATTGAGGTCTTGAAAAAAATGATCGTATTTTTCGAAAGAAACAAATCGCACTGCCTCATCGCGAGCTGGTAGGGCAGTCGGCAACGGCAAAATCATAGCATTGACTTGCTCGGATTTGAATTGCATTTGGTAGACCAGGAATTGAGTCCCGCTTCCGGAAAGCCGAGCAAAAAGATTGGTATTCGAAACGGATAACACGGACTTCGCAAAGCAACACATGATCAAAGCTCCTCAAGACTTTGTTGGAACGAATGGCAAACCCACGACTAAAAGGCGAGCGGCGATGTGAAAACTACCAATCATAACCCGATACGTAAGTGAGGGAACTGCGAAACTGTCCCTCGCTTACGCTTCGGGTTGGGATACTCCAATCTGCCGCTCGCCTAAGGACGACGCAGTTGCGTGACCAGTTCCCGAAACCGTTGGTTCTCTGCTGGTCGTTGTTTTCATTCCGTCACCGCCGGTCACAATCCAAGCTCGGCGATGGGGGTTCCTTGGTCAACTGCGTTTCTTGGCCTGCCTTGATGGTCGACGTATTGTGTCGACAGCGGCACACCAAAGTAACGATAGATGGAGGCAGCTAAATCCCCGGGCGTAACCGGCCGTTCTTTGATGGAGCCTCCGTCCTTTTCGGTAGCTCCAATGACCTGTCCATGGCGAAGGCCCCCTCCAGCGAGCGACATGGACATGACGCTGGGCCAATGGTCCCGACCGTCCGTACTGGCCTGCGTGCCCATCATAGGAGTCCGACCAAACTCCCCCATGGCAATCACCAAGACGTCGTCGAGTTTGCCTCGCTCGTCCAGGTCGCCGACCAACGTCGTCAACAAATGATCGAAGAGTGGCAATAGCGGTTTCAGCCCCTTCGAAATGCCGCCATAAGGTGGAATGTTGTCGCCATGGTTGTCCCAAGTACCGCTTGCCGTGTGGTAACTCAAATCGATGGTAACGAAGGCCACGCCAGCTTCAACCAACCGACGCGCTAGTAAGGCTTGCTGGCACCACAAGTGACTTCCATAACGATCTCGCATGGCGGTTGACTCAAGGCTCAAGTCGAAAGCATCTCGGGCCTTCGCCCCCAATAATAGGTCAACCGCTTGTTGCTGAAATGCATCGGTAGCGATCATGGTCCCACTCGTATCAATGTCTCGCCGAATCTGGTCGAGATCCTTCAATAGGGTGCGGCGATCGTTGAGCCTTTGAAAATCGAGCCCTTTGGGCAATTGAAACAATTCCGCATTGGTCTTCTTGCCAGAGTCGGTACCGACCAAATCGTAAATTGGAAGCTTGGACGCTAAGTTCCCTTGGAACGGGTTGTATTGCTGACCTAAATAGCCGCCAAATGCAATATGGCTGGGGGAACGATAGAACCCAACATACGGCGGCATGGACGCATCGTTGGGGCCATGGTGCTTGGCGACAATCGATGCGATCGAGGGATAGCGAGACGCTTCGCGGTTGGTTCTTGGCTCCGCGTCCAGATTCCCGGTTTGAAAAACCATGTTCGGCTCGTGATTGCTGAACTTGGCATCGACCGAGCGTATGATCGTAAACTTGTCGAGCATGGCCGCTTGCTTCGGCAAATGCTCGCAGAAATGGACGCCAGGTAGCTTCGTCTTGATGACACCGAATGGTCCGCGATTGTTGATCGGCCGATCGGGCTTCGGATCCCAAGTATCGATTTGGCTTGGTCCCCCGGTCATCCAAAGCAGGATAATGCTCTTGGCTTTGGAGGAACTGTGTCCCATAGAAACTGCGTGAGCACGCGACTCAAGGAGGCCAGGCAAAGAAAGGCCAGCCATTCCAGCCAGGCTGGCTTTGACCATGTTTCTGCGGCTTCCCACCACAAGTCCCTCGCGCGTCAGAGCGTTCATGGCTTGAAACGCGTGGGGGTGCGAATGAGGATTGGCGTTTTTCGCAGGTTGGATTGGATTGAACATTATTCCCCCCTTCTAATCTAGAGCAGATCCGGCCAATAACTCGCAGTCCATTCTAGCCCAGCAGCCGTAGCTGAATTCCGGAGAATTCAAGAATGCGATGAATTCTTTCATGCCCCTGACTTCACGCCAGGGGTTAATTGCGGTTCCCAAAGATCTCGGCAACGCTCAGCTCGATCGTCTTACACAATCCTTCCAAGTCCAAATCATCCTCATCCAACCCGAACGGTTCCTCGACATGCTCGGCAACTATTTCCATTCCCAACATGAAGTAAGTGGTAATGATCGCTAACGGAATCGTCCACCATCCAAAGTCGTTCGAGATGCCCCAAGGAAGACTAAGCAAAAAGAGCAAAATGCACTGCCTGGCAAAGGTGCGGTAGGAACGAACGATCGGCGTACGGGCGATCCGTTCACATCCTCCGCAAATCTCGAGGAACTTGGCCAGTTCCAAATCGATCACTCGGAGTTCATCGCCATCGATTTTTCCATTGGCTTTGGCCGAACCGATCCAAAGATATATTTCTTGTACCAGTTTTGCCGGCACGTGGTCCCAATCCGAAGACTGACCATCCGATCGTGACGAGAGCCCGCGCGAGGCTGGTCGCCGTAAATGTTCCTTTAGCGCGAGAGGAAACATGGCGAGAGGCTTTTGAAGGATCCGCACGTCATCCTCGGTTAATTTGGCAAGGCAAGTCAGCTTGATGGCCAAGTTGCGCGACGAATTAACTAACGAGCCCCAAAGTGTTCTCGCCTCCCACCAGCGTGCAGGTATTGTTTCACGACGGCCTCCGCCGAAAGTTTCCTCTCTTCAGAGACCGTCCAATCTAATCCTTGAGCTTCTAATCCTTGAGTTCGTACGAAAAGACGTTCTGTCCCTTTTTCACCATTTCCGTGAGTCCCGATGAGCCCGGTGCGGAATACTTTTCAGGAATCATGCTCTTGAGCGTCGGAGGGGGCGTTACTCCCACTAAATCCTTATCCTCGTCGCGAACTGGCTTGACCTTAGAAGCATCAATTTCGACTTTGGAAATCGTAACGAGATTGTTGCCAACAATGGCACCGTCATTGGTTTTGTAGGTTGTCAACGAGCAATTTCCCGATGCATCTGTCATGCCAACCGCAGGCTGAGGATTTTCGGCAGAGAGAAATTGCACGGTCGCGCCGCTGACCGGCTTGCCCTTGTAAGTGACAGACACTTTAACCGGGGCCGTTGGTCTCTCGTTGCCGTCGCCTCCGGAACAACCTGTGAGTAATGCACCTACTAATCCCAACACAATAAATCGATTCCAAACCATCAATAAAACCCCCAGCATAGTAAAAGTACAAATGAAGAAGGCCACTTTGACAAACGTCTCAGTGGCCTTGGTAATTTATTAATCAGCAAATTTAGTCAACTTGTGCAACTTCACCGCCGTCCAGCGTTCCGAGAGCGCCCCAAACGCCATAGGGGCTTGCTCCAGATGTTGGTGGTGCAGCGGCTGTGTTGCCAGTATCGATGGAATTCGAAACGAAGCGGACAGAACCGTCCATTGAAACGATGTTAACACCACCGGTGTGCATGCTGCTGGCTGGCAGCACGACCACATTCGAATCCGCTGCATTCGAAGCGTCACTGTAACACGCTGCCTTGTTCGGCCCCAAAACCGTGTTGAAGCAGGTTCGTTCTGCTTGTCCATCGGTCCAAAGCACACCAAATCGGCCTCGCAACCTGGGGGTACCTGACGCATAGCGATTGTTAACCACAACTGCCAAACATGCACTAGGGTTGGTTGCGATTGCTGGAACAAAAGCGGTAAAGCGATTGACAAGCTCGGAACCAGTTGCTGTAAAAGTAACGCCATTATCATTGTTCGCATTGTGTGCAGTGCGTTCGCTAAAAACAATCGTGTTGCTGGTACCATCGGTAACTGAGGCCAGTTTTTTGTAAAACCCTTTACCGCCGAGTGGACCTCGCAAAACCGATGCGCCGTTAATGGAATTCACGGAGTCTCCCATGTTGACGGCATAGGAGTTCGTTCCATGTTCGCCCCATCGGGTTGGGATGATCGTGTCCGATGGACATTGATACGCAGGAATCGTCTGAGCCCAAGGAAAGTAAACACCGGTTCCGTCATTTTTTGGAAACCAAGCAGACGGTCCGCCCGGGGCGACAACGCCAAGGGGAGTCGTTTCGGATCCAGCTTGAATTCGGTTTAGCAATGCACTCTGTTCAACATACGCCAACAGTGGAACAAAGGGACTGAGCCTGTCGTAATTGCCAAGGAGCCGTTCAGAAACATTGTTAAAGGTTGTCGTGCCGCCGGCTTTATTAGGCAATTTTTGATACGCACTCTCGTAGTTCAAAATCGCCAAGCCGATTTGCTTGAGATTGTTCGTGCACTGCATTCGACGTGCCGCCTCGCGGGCAGCTTGAACGGCGGGCAGCAGCAAGCCAACCAAGATTCCGATAATTGCTATAACGACTAACAACTCGACTAACGTGAACCCTTCACGCCTGACTTTGCACTTCATAATGCGATCACTCCAATAAAAAATAAACTAGAAAGAAAACCAACCCAAAAAAAAGGGGGGGGGACGGCGACCCAACTTGGTGGTAGTGGCCGATTCTCACCCATTCAGATCGTTCTAGTATCCTGAACCTCGCACTCCAGTCAATGGAGTTTTTCGCTTTTGGGCAAGGAAAAGATCGGGTTTTGCAGGTCCAGCACACAGAAATGCTTGAGCGACAACGTGCCTAAGTTAAATGTAGACAGTCAAACCTTAATAGATCGTTAAGAAAAGTTCGACCACGTTCTGAAAAGTAATCATGAGGACGCTTTCTCTATTCAAAACGCTATTCAACCTTGGACACTTCCAACGCATTCAATCGAGCCTTCCCCACTTTGTCCTGAAAGTCGACCGCGGTTCGAAAGAACCGTTTACAATTTGGGTTGTGGCGTCCGAGCTACACTTGCCGCTTTTATTCGAGGCTTCTTAGTTTGTAAAAGGATAATATGCGTCCAATCGTTCACTGGGTCAAAAGACGATTCTGCCGAGCTGTCTCATGCGGCCTACTGCTCGCTCTAGGCATGATGAAAGGTTCGTTGATAGCTGCCGACTGGCCGATGTGGCGAGGCGATTCCATGCGCAGCGCGGCGTCGGCGGAGTCCCTAGGGCAAAATCTACGGATCGAGCATGTGATTGCAGGTACCCCCAGAAAACAAACTTGGGATGACCCACTCAATATGGATGTAATGTCGTTTGATCGCGTTTTTGAGCCGATCATTCTAGGCTCGCAGCTGTTTGTGGGCTTCAACGACTCGGACAAAGTGGTCTCGTATGATCTCAGTTCGGGCAAGGTGATCTGGACTTATTACACCGATGGTCCAGTTCGATTGCCTCTGGCAGCCGCTGATGGTGCTGTCTACTTCTCAAGTGACGATGGTTGTCTTTACTCGCTGGATACTGCGACGGGCGCATTGCTTTGGCGATTTCGCGGTGCACCGCTCGATCACCTTGCGATCGGGAACCGTCGCCTGATTTCGGCTTGGCCTGCCCGCGGTGGACCGGTCATCTACGGTGATCAAGTCTACTTTGCGTCAAGCATCTGGCCATTCATGGGGACGTTTATCTACGCTCTTGACAAGAAGACAGGTGAAGTCGTTTGGCTCAACGACGAGACAGGATCGCAGTACATCAAGCAGCCGCATAGCGCTCCATCGTTTGCTGGCGTTGGACCGCAAGGTGCTTTGGTTGCCACCCAAGATGCTCTCATTGTCCCAGGCGGTAGATCCGTCCCCGCCGTATTCGACCGACATACCGGTAAGCAACGCTATTTCGAGTTGAATGCAGGAAGTAAAGGAACCGGTGGGTCCTTCGTTGCAGCCAACGATGCGTTTTTTTACGTCCACACCCGAATCAAAGGGACCCGTCAGTTTGCACTCGGTAATGGAGTCAAGACCGCATTCATGCCTAACGAACCTGTCCTGGCAGGGGATGTGCTTTACTCAGCGGAAATGGAAAAGGAGATTGCCAAAATCTGCGCATGGAAACCAGACGGCACCAAGCTCTGGGATGTTCCGGGCGACGGACGAGGAGATCTTATTCTGGCGGGCGGTGTTCTTTACGCGGCCGGACCTTCGCCTAATACCACGGAGAAAAAAAGTTTGCTTACTGCCATCCGTTTGCCAAACCGAGATGCAGGACCGCAGACGCTTTGGTCGATGCCAATCGACGGACAGATCGAACGCCTCATCGCTGGCAACGGCAAGCTCGTGGCTGTTTCCATGGAAGGAAACGTTTATGTCTTAGGGGACGCTGGACTGAATCCAACGAACTCAACATCGGAGTTGGTTGTCGCCTCGAATCCATCGGAAATGCCGATTGCGGACGAGGCTGCACGCACCAAGGCAAAGGAGATGCTTTCCCAAGGTGACGCGTCGGGCTATGCCATTTGGTTTGGGTTGGGCGATGCGAATGCTCGAAATACTCTCCACGCAATCGTTGAGTCCACTAAGTTTGAGCAATTGATTGTCGTCGACGAGAACGCGAAGCGTGTCGATCAACTGCGACGCAACTGGGATAAGCATCATTGGTACGGACGTCGCGGGACGGCCCATGTTGCAAAACCAACGGAATATCGAGCGCCACCTTACATTGCCAACATGATTTTCGTTAGCCAAGAGCTTTCGCAAGCCGTCGTTCAGGATCCAAAATGCATCCGTCAAATCTATAACTCAGTACGACCCTACGGAGGCCTCCTGCAGTTGCATGCATCGCCAGACAATCTAGATAAGATTTTAGCGGACGTTAATGCCATCCAACTGGAGCAAGCGGAAATCAAACGCACGCCAAACAGCATCATCGTGAAGCGTGTTGGCCCGTTGCCGGGCTCTGCGGATTGGACACATCAATATGGTAACATCGCCAACACGATTAAGTCGGATGATCGATTGGTCAAATTGCCGTTAGGTGTGTTGTGGTTTGGCGGGAATAGCAATGTCGATGTCCTTCCTCGCCACGGTCACGGTCCACCTGAACAAGTGGTAGGCGGACGCCTCATTCTACAGGGCATGAACTCGCTAACCGCTCGCGATGTGTACACAGGCCGAGTTCTGTGGCACCGAGCCTTTGAGAATCTCGGTACGTTTGATGTCTTCTATGACTCAACCTATGCCGATACGCCCCTCGATCCGGCCTACAACCAAGTGCATATCCCGGGCGCCAACGGACGTGGCACGAACTTCGTCGTGACCAAAGATTTGATATACATTGTGGAAGGGAACTTGTGCAAAGTTCTGAATGCCGCGACCGGCGAACACGTTCGAGACATAGCGTTGCCTCAAAAAGATCCAGCAGGTCCGCAGGAGTGGGGGTACATCGGTATTTACGAAGACGTTTTGATAGGTGGCGTTGGATTCGCGAAGTACCGTTCGCGGCTTGATCTCAAAGCCGAAGAGGTCGACGCCCCTTTAGCAAAAGCCAAGGCAGGGTTCGGAACCAAGAGCTTGGATCGAGCGGCTAGCATGTCGATCGTCGGATTCAATCGTCACACGGGTGAACCATTGTGGCAAGTCGATGCGTTGCACAGTTTTTGGCACAACGGAATCGTGGCAGGCAATGGCAAAGTCTACGCGCTCGATCGCAATCCCAAGACCGTCGAAGATCTTTTAAAGCGTCGAGGACGCGAACTGCCGAAGACGTATCGCATTATCGCGATTGACGCGCTGACCGGAAGCAAGCAATGGGAAGTCAACGAAGGCATCTTTGGCACTTGGTTGGGTTACTCACCAGCCCACGACATGTTGTTGCAAGCCAGCGCGGCTGCTAGCGACCGTTTGGCTACAGAAGTTGGGCAAGGCATGGCCGTGTATCATGCAACAGATGGATCCATGGTTTGGGCTAAGCCTTCTCTGGCCTATTCGGGGCCCTGTATTTTGCACAATGATCTCATCATTTCGAACGCAAACGCGTACACCGAGTCCGCTGGCGCATTTTATCTGCGAGATGGCTCACAAAAGATGGTAAAGAATCCGGTCTCGGGTCGAATGCAACCCTGGAAGATCACGCGAGCCTACGGTTGCAATACGATTTCCGCTTGCGAAAATTTCCTTACGTTTCGGTCGGGAGCAGCCAGTTATTACGATTTGCAAACGGAGAGTGGGACAGGAAACCTTGGCGGGTTTCGGTCGGGTTGCACGTCGAACCTCGTGGCTGCCAACGGGATTCTCAATGCACCGGATATGACCCGCACATGCAGTTGTTCCTACCAAAATCAGACCTCCATCGGCTTAGTGCACATGCCGGAACTTGAGACTTGGTCGATTGACAACGCCGCCATTGTCCAGCAGAAGACGGATCGCGTAATGCAACTCGGGATCAATTTGGGCGCGCCCGGTGACCGACGCGATGCCGATGGAGTATCCTGGATCGAGTTTCCTATCGTGGCCGGGGATTCACCTAGTTTTGGAATCGAAGTCGACGGTCCATATACCACCTACCAAGACCATCCAGCCACCATGCCTGGGGCCAAAACCCCTTGGATATCCGCATCCGGCGTGCAAGGGCTCGCGGGATTTCGGGTGTGGTTGAAGCCGGTGAGTCCCTACAAACTGAGAACAGGTATTCCCGTCATCGACGCGGCGGACGATGCCGAGGAAGGTGCCGATGGAGTGACAAATACGTCCAGCAGCGATCTTGAATTGGTACAGGATGCCTCCAACCAAATCGTAGGACTACGTTTCGATAAGATCAACCTAGCCTCTATGAGCGAAATCCGATCGGCGTATGTTCAGTTCACAGCCCATGCTGCCAACGAGGAAGAAACCGAACTCGAGATTCACGCCGAGATGGTTGGATCGGCACCCCCTTTCGAGCAAACGAAAATGAACATTTCGTCTCGTGTTATGTCAACCCAAAGCGTAACCTGGAAGCCCGCTCCATGGACGAAAGCGGACGAACGTGGCGAATTGCAACGCACACCGAACTTAACAACATTGATCAAGGAAGTCATCCAGCTCCCCGAATGGAAACCGGGGAATGCCATCGCGTTGCTCCTACGTGGTAAAGGAAAGAGGATCGCGACCGCCTTCACCGCCGGCAAGGAGGGAGCAGCGCAGTTGTTTGTGGATGCCGAAGAAGTCAGAATCCTGCCAAATCCTAACGTGGCACGAAGCCCTTACCGTGTTGAACTGTACTTTGGATTGCCCAAAAGTATTGGGAGCTCAAACCGCCAATTCTCGGTTTCCGTGCAAGATGATACAGCATCCACCGACGTCGAACTCGATCCATCGAAGGGTCAAGAACTTGTCAGAACTCTAGAACGAGTTATGCTCGGCGAAATTCTGGAACTGAACTTCAAGCCGATCTCCGGACTCCCTGTCCTGTCGGGGGTTGAAATTACGAAGCTCGAGGAATAGCAGACAATTATGAAAAAGTTTCAAAAACCAGATTTTCTTCACGATGCGTCCGCAAAAAACAACGTGTCCGCAAAAAACAAAGGGAGGGCGAGGCTCCTGCCGAGCTGGCACTGCCATGGTTCGGCAGGAGCCTCACCCTCCCGATCAGCTAGGCATAGGCTTTTATCCAGCAGCTTCCCTTTTTCTTC